>JAIRNP010000092.1 GCA_031258005.1 Treponema sp. | reverse complement strand
AACAACTTGACAAAATTGTCGCAAAAATCAACAATAGACCCCGCAAGGTTTTAGGCTACCTGACTCCTTACGAAGTTTTTTCGCCATACAATTCGCACTTCAAAAAAAATTCCGCGTATCATATCTGTTTCTGTTTGTAAATATTTTTTATCGGGGAATTTATCGGGGGAGAAATTGACAGATACAAAAAGGTGATTGATACCCTGTGATTGGGGATTACCTATAACATAGCGTTAATTTACCCTCATATATTATTCGAAGCCGGCGGCTTTGGCATGAGAATTTTGGTAACATGTCAAGCCATAAGATGCGGTAAGATCCACGGAAAGGCGGGGTGGCCCGGAAAAATAATGCCATGCCGCGGTATCAAGGCAGCTTACTTGAGCGGCACCGGGGTCTGAACGGTGGATAAGCGATTCCCCCTCCTGATTTGCATTATTATGGTTCGAATTTGGGATACTTCCTTCTCTTGAAAACCTCGACTAAGGGGGGCGGATCTGTTATTTTGTAGGTATGCATATTATTATGAATATTTTGAGCGGTATCACCGGGATATACCTGATCCTCATCTTTATCCGGATCATGCTTACCTGGTTCAGCGGGGCCCAGTACGGTAGACCTATGGAGATTTTAAGTCGTATCACGGATAGCTACCTCCGGTGGTTCCGGCGTTTTCCCGGCTTGCAGGTCGGCTTCCTGGACCTCTCTCCTATCGTCGCTATGGCAGTGTTATCCCTGGTTCATAACCTTTTTGCGACGCTTGCCCGGTATGGCCGTATCAGTCTGGGGATGATTCTGGGAATGCTCCTGGCTTCCCTGTGGTCCGCAGGATCCTTTATCCTGGGATTTTGTATCGTTATTTTGGTCCTACGGCTTATCGCCTACTTAACGAACCGGAACATAGTACGTTCCTTTTGGGGGATAATCCATACCATATCCCAGCCAATCCTCTACCGTATGAATAGGTTCCTGTTCCGGGGTAGATTGGTACATTACCGAACCGGACTCCTCACTGCCATTGGGGTTTTAGCGGCCCTGATGATTGGTATGAAGTTCCTTGTAGCGGCGGCAGTATCCCTCTTACTTCAGTTGCCGATCTAAATCGTAAATCAATTCCAGATAAAGATTAAAGAGAAAACATGTTTCTCCGGGAACTTACCATGTCTATTGATGCCATTAAAGGGATCGGTCCGGTGGCTATTCATGCCCTTGCCAAGAGAGGGATATGCAGCGTAGCAACCCTCCTCTGCCACTACCCCCGAACCTGGGAGGATAGGACTCACTATATACCCCTCAAGGACTTTAGTTCCTCCCCGGTATGTACCGTCGTGCAGGTTACCGCTCGGGATTGGTTTTTCAATTCCCGGACCCGCAAGCAAGACCTCAAGGTCTATGTGGAAGATGCCAGCGCCCGGGGGGTCTTGGTCTGTTTCAACCAGCCTTTCATGGAAAAAAAGCTGGTGGTAGGTACGTATTATTGGCTCTGGGGTACGTTCCAGCATAAATTCGGCGAACTCCAATCTGCATCTTTTGAAATAGAAGCCGTGCCTGCAGGAATCGGATCCAAGGCTATCCTGGATCATGGGACAAGCCTTTTGAATGGAGTCCCAAGCCGGTGCTTTGGACGCATCCTGCCGGTGTATCCCTTGAACGAAGGCCTTACCCAGAGTAAGCTTCGGGGTTTCATCGAACAGGCTCTATGCCGCTATGCAAAACCTTTGGAAAACGAACTCCCCTGGTATCTGATAGAGCGGCATCGGCTCCTTCCCAAATCCCAAGCAATCCAGGCTATTCATTTTCCCCGTTCTATGGCAGAGCTTGAACAGGCCCGGCAAACCCTTATATACGAAGAATTTTTCTATTTAGAAGTGCTGGTGGGTAAACGTGCCCAGGAACGGCGTTCTACCCAGCGGGTAAAGGAGCGTCTTTCCATACCGAGCAGCAGGTCCGGTCCTTCCTTTCCTTTACAGCACCGCCTCCTGGAAGGACTCCCCTTTACCCTGACTCAGGGACAAGCGGAAGTTATGCGGGTTATAAACCAGGACATGGACGGTCCCCACCCAATGGCCCGGCTCCTTCAAGGGGATGTGGGTTCCGGCAAGACCTTGGTATCCTTCTTTGCGGCTCTGCGGGGGGTTGAATTAGGCGGCCAGGCGGCCCTGATGGCGCCTACAGAACTCCTGGCCCGGCAGCATGAGGAAAACGCTACCCGTCTTCTGGAGCCTATAGGGATACGATCCGCGTTTCTCAGCGGGAACATCAAGGCCACAGGCCGGGCTCAACTGCTCAAGGGTCTAGCGGCAGGGGAGATCGACCTCGTGGTGGGTACCCATGCCCTCTTTTCAAAAGATGTACAATATGCCAATCTCCGCCTGGTGGTAATAGATGAACAGCATCGGTTTGGGGTGCTTCAGCGGCAGGCCATCATGGCCAAAGGGGATCATCCCGACCTCCTCATGATGAGCGCTACCCCTATACCCCGGACCTTGGCCCTTACGATCTTTGGAGACCTGGATATATCCGTCATCCGGGATCTCCCCCCGGGAAGGAAGCCGATTAAGACCCACCTCGCCCGAGCGTCTAACGAAGGGAAGGTGTACGATTTTGTCCGGGATGAACTAGCCGCAGGCAGGCAGGCCTATTTCGTGTATCCCCTCATTGAAGCAGATGAACGGAAAAGCCTCAAAGACGCCCGGTCTATGGCTGCCCGGTTGGCACAACAGGTTTTCCCTCAGTATTCGGTGGCCTTGATTCATTCAAAACTGGAGGAAGATAAAAAGCGGCAAGCTATGGAGGATTTTCGCAGCGGAGCTATCCGCATCCTGGTAGCTACCAGCGTCGTGGAAGTAGGGGTGGATGTACCTAATGCAAACTGCATGGTGATAGAACATGCCGAACGGTTTGGCCTTGCTGCTTTGCATCAGCTCCGGGGCAGGGTTGGCCGGGGTGAGACCCAGTCTTACTGTTTTTTGGTCTATTCCGATTCCCAGACCCCAGGGGATACCCAGTCCGCTACCGTGCTTACCGATGAAGGCAAAGCTCGGCTCAAGGTGATGCTGGAAAACACCGACGGCTTTGTTATTGCCGAAGAAGACCTCAAACTTCGCGGTCCGGGTCAGATTACCGGAACCGAACAGGCAGGCTACCTCTCCCTCGGAATAGGGGATCCCCTCCGGGATGCCCCGTTACTTGAACAGGCCAGGACCGACGCCTTTGCCATGTTGGAAGGGGATCCGGATCTCCTTAAGAGCGAACACCGCCAGATCGCGCAGGTCTTGAGCCGAACCAGCCCTTTTCCTGTATAGCCCCGGGTTCACCACTGATCCAAAGGTACCTCTTCCACCAGGGCCGGGGCTCTCGGCATGACCGTTTCTCGATGTATTTCCCTATTGAGCATGGAAAGGATAAGCACAGAACCAACCGGGAGCCGGTAGGGAACCGTGAATTCCCCTCCCCGGTATGGCACGGTGATAAGGCTGCGCCGTTCCCCGGACGGAAGCAGCCTTTCCAACTGTACGGGCAGGGGATAGGGATTTCTCGGTATGGTATAGGTGAAGAGGGCAAAGACCTCATTACTCCCCAGTACCGGGGGAACCGTAACCGTGAGGGCCACCCGGGTTTGTGCCGCAGCCTGGGACTGACTGGGCGGATCCTGGGATACCACGGTTTCCACCGGCTCGTTCATCCGCGCCTGCCGCAGGGAAAAGACAAAATTGATACCTGACCGGCTGATTTCTTCTAAGGCAGCGTTCATGGACAACCCTACCAGCGCAGGTATCTGTATCATGACATTTTCCGGGCCCCGGCTGACCACGAATTCCAAAGTCAGGGGCCCGGTTATACTGGTTCCTGGTTCAGGATGCTGCTGGAGTATGGTCCCAGGAACTTCGGGTGAATATTCATACATAAAGGGTTCTTGTAAGGACACGAGGGTTTTGCTTGCAGAGGTAGAGAGCATTTGTAATTCCACCCGTACATCATTCACCTGACGGCCCCGATAATCTTCAACTCTACTGATAATCACCCCTTGACTCACCACGAGCTGTATCCGGTGGCTGCCGGCTTTTACGGTGGAACCTGGAGCGGGACTCTGTTCTAATATAAGCCCCTTATCACTGGAGGACTGGGAATAGCGGAGCTGAATCCGGGGGTATAGCTCTTTTTCCTGCAATTCCAGCCAGGCAGTCGTTACATCCTTGCCCAAGACATCAGGTACCTTGATCTCTTCTGCTCCTTGAACCGCGACAAAGAAGACCACCAGGGCGATGATACCAACCAGCAGGATGAGGCAGAAGGCCAGGAATATAAAGAACGATACGTGCGGAGGCTTGTGCAATCGGGAGGGAACTTCCTGTTGAAAGTCCCGGGACCCTTCCTGTTGAACGCTTGCAGTATTCGGATCAAACCGGATATATCCCATAGCAATAACCTCACTTCGATCTTTATTGTTTCAATCCACGCGCTCACATGAAACGCGACAGCGCCCTTACCGTGGGTTTAATACCCCGCCATTCATGCGGGGATTCTTTATTATATTGATCCTTTCCCCAAAAACTGAAGCCTTGGGAAAACCCCCTTTTCGGCTGGTTTTTCCTACACCCTTTCCATATCTTTCCATATAGAGAACCATGATAGCGCATTATCCCAGGGATGAACCGATGAAATTCCGGGTACCGTTTAGAAAGCTCCGCCATGCCAAGGCTTTTCTGGTACGGTATTGCAGCCGGGTAACCCCTAAAACCCCTTCCCCTGTTTGTATCAGGATCCCCTCCTGTTTGTCTATGCCCAGAACCGTTCCCGGAACAGCCGGTTTTGTTTGAGCCGCCGGTTCTGCCGCAGTAAAGGGCTTTCCTTCAAGGATGTAGAGGTACTGTTCCCCATGAAGGGTCCAGGAGAGGGGCCAGGGCGTAAAGGCCCGGATCCGGGCGGCTATGCATGCGGCAGACCAGGACCAGTCAATACGGCCGTCTTCTTTGGTTATAAGGGAGCAAAAACTAGCCTGCTCATGGGCCTGGGGTCTTCCGATGAGCATACCCCGGCTGAGGCGCTCCAGAAGATCCGGAAGCAGGGCCGCGGCCTTGTGCGCTACTAAGGCACTTACATCGCCGGTAGTTTCCTTGCCAGACAGCGGGAACCGCTCCTGGGCCAAAATGTCCCCTGCGTCCATTTCCTTTGCCAAGGTCTGTATGGTGATTCCCGTTTCCCGGTCTCCCGCAAGGATAGCTGCCTGAATAGGGGTGGGCCCCCGATACCGGGGGAGCAGGCTGGGATGTATATTAATCCCTCCCTGGGGAAAGAGGCCTAAGAACCGGGGGCCAAAGAGACGGCCGTAAGCAAAGGAAATCAGCAGATCCGGCTTTAAGGCCGCGATCTGGTCCAGGACCTCGGCGGAGTGGTTTTCCGGTTTAAGCTGCACCCATGCAGGCATCCCCCGAGCCGTACGGTTTTCTGAAAGCCGGGCCGCCGCGACACTCACTTCCGTAGGTTCAGGCTTTCCATGCCGTCCCCGAGGGCTATCCGGGTTGGTTACAATCCCCACTACCTCATGTTCTCCTGCGGGCTCGAGGTCCGCCAGGGTTTCCAAGGCAGGGACCGCAATACCCGGGCTTCCCGCATATACAATCCGCATACCCTGCTAAACCCGCTGGTGTTTCTCAATTTTTGCGAGGATCCGGTTCCGTTTTAGGGCGGACAAGCGATCAATGAAGAGGGTTCCCTCCAGGTGATCATATTCATGGAGAATCACCCGGGCAAGGATACCGTCGGCATCTTGGGTAAAAGGCCGGCCTTTTTCATTCCATGCCTGGATCCGTAGGGTTTTTGGCCGGATCACCTCTACCCATACACCGGGTATGGAAAGACAACCCTCTTCATATTTCACGGTGTCCTCTGAGATTTCCAGTAAGGATGGATTGATAAAGACCCGGGGAATGTCCTTGTCAATATGGACCACGAAGATCCGTTTCATCAAACCCACTTGGGGCCCTGCCAGTCCTACTCCTTTCCCCAGGTACAAGGTATCCAGTAAGGCCTCAGCGATTTTTCCGATCTCTGCATTAATCTTGGTAATCGGCTCCGCTTTTTGCCGGAGGAGTTCATTTCCCAAGGTTAAGATTTCCAGTTTTTCTATTTTCTTCGCCTTTTCCATACATACGTAATCATATAGAAAAACCTCATGATATACAAGGTAAATGCTTTTCCCAGAACTATATCCTCCAAGGATGGGAGGCCATTTTATACCTCCAGTTCCAGCCCATCGTATGCTGAACCCATAAAAATCTCCGTACAGCCCTGGGCAGCTTGAAAGGCTCGACAATAGGCTTCAAGCTCCTGGTAGGAATGTTCATGGCAAATATGGGTTAGGTACACCCGGGGACTGTGTATCTGGAGGGCAGCCTGTAGGGCTTCATGAAAGGTGAAATGGGTTTCGTGGGGACGAACTCGCAGCCCTCCGATGATAAGCACATGAGGGGAACGGATCAGGTCCAGAGACGCATCAGGTATCATGCTCGTATCGGTCAAGTAAACCGCTTCCCCCGGAGGCTCTTTGAGTCCTCCCTCGTCAAGGCGAGTCTCGACTATTTTCCAGCCCACAATATCCAGGATACCGTGTTTTACCGGTATCGGGGTAAAGCTGAGCGCGCCTATCCGTACCGTTTCTTGGATAGCCTGGGGATTAATGCGGGGTTTTCCGCCTCCCTCCTGGGTATGTCTAAAGGCATAGGAGAACCGTTCCTTGAGTTCTTCTATGGTATACCGGTTACTGTACACCGGCATGGATTTTTCATGATGTTCTCTGCAAAGGGGCCGCAGATCATCCAGCCCATGGACATGATCCGCATGAGCATGGGTCAAAAATACCGCATCCAATCGGCTGATCCCTGCCCGAATTGCCTGGAGCCGGAATTCAGGCCCCGTATCAATCACTGCCCGCTCTCCGGCTCTGCCTGCTATATACAGGGAGGAGCGCATCCGCTGGTCCCGGGGATCCTCGGAACAACATACCGGGCACCGGCATCCTATTACAGGAATGCCATGAGAAGTACCGGAGCCAAGAACAGAGAGCTTCATGGCCTAAAATATACCCCAATTCCCCGGAAAGGGCATAGAGGGGGCTTGCCCGCCCAATACGCCCTCGCCTGCTGGGACGGCCTTTTCAAGAGGCTTGGCAAAGATGGTGCGTGACAGTCGGAATTCCAAGAGCCCCCGCCGTTTCGTGGAGTTCTGCTATCCAGGGGGTCTTAAAAAAAGCCCGAGGCTCCATTGGGGAACCCCGGGCTCTTGGCTCTTATACAAGCTTTACAAGAAACCGGAAAAAACTACGCTCCCTTAATTAATAGGGAGTATAAGAACCACTTGCACTCGCGTAACCATCATCAGGATCACTTGTCTGCTGGACCCGGATATTATAAGCCGTGCTGCTGGTCAGGCCGGTAAGGGAATACGTGCCTTCATCGTTGAGATTCCCAGTCTTGGTAGTCCAACTATCAGTACCAACCCTATACTCTACTGTTATGGGGGCCCTCTTATAGCCGGTGTAGAGGTAGGGGAAGCTCAGTACCAGGGTACCCTTGATAGTAGTGTTCAACGGGGAGGTGACGTTCACCCAAGATATGGAGGGAACAGACTGCGCAGTTGCAGTGGTTTCGTTGCTCTCGTTCCCGCTGGCGGGCTTGTTTTCAAACTCGGTGGTTCCCAGGGTTACGACAAATTTATACTGATACCTATTACCCAGGGTCAACGTGGCCGGATCATCCACAAAGACATACGACCCGCCATCCTTAGTCGCCGTGGTAAAGGCGCTTGCGGTGATGTCCTTTCCGGTCAGATATACATAGGGAGTCTGAGGATTACCCGACTGCCTGCGGTATACCTTAATCACCGGGTTGTCCGCCCAGTAGCTCTTCGGATTAGAACTAGGATCACTGATCGTAATCCCGACACCGTAGTAAGTGGTACTTTGCTCCGTCGAAAGATAACTCAGGGTAGAATAAGCGCCCTCGTTCAGGCCCTTGTAAGCTGGATTACCCTTAACTCCCTTTTGGATCGGCACCACTTTGTAGAGATAGGATTTTCTAACCGTTAAACCCGTATCAATATAAACCGCTTTGCCCTGTACATAGCTGGCGGCCGGCACCACTACCGGAGTGGAGAAAGCGCCTAGGGAAACCGCATTCATTAACGTATAATCGATAGTTCCCTGGGGCCATACCGCTTCCGCACGGGAAACCTCGTAGGTTAAGTCGGTATCCGCGTCCCAGGTAAGCTGCACCTTCAAGGGATCGTTATAGTCAATCAGGGTTGTGATGGTGAAAGTCGGGGCAGTAAGAGGATCGGCCTCGATGTAAGCTGTAGCGGGAGGAGACTTTTTAGTCCCTGCTTCCGCAACCAGGAGGTAGAGGTAGTTCTTGTTTACTCCCTCCGGATCCGCTTCCCTGGCTACCCATGTATCGATGTCTGTTTGCGCTTGACCAGCTAAAGTAACCTTAGCCCATGCGGATTTGACTGTAATGGAGGACAGGGGGGGGGGGGGGTAAGGGTGGAATAAATATCTATCTCTGCCTTATAGATAGTATACCCGGTTGCCTGGGGATCATTAGTCCACATAAAGCCCACATACTGCTTCGTATCGCCTGATCGCTGGGCAACAAAAGATTGGGGCGTGTTAAGACCCGCGTCCTGGGTTACTGTCGTCCGTTTGACCGCAGTTTGGGGGTAATATCCCTCGTAATAGTAGCCTGCGGTGATCTCCACCGTGCTGTCCCCTCCTATTTCGGGGATGTCCACGTATTTATAATTGCTGAAAGGATAGGTACTATTAAGCGCTGCCGTACCAACAGTATCATCAAGATAGTAGAAAACGTCCCCATCCACCGCTGCACCCAGGGCAACCTTGACCGTATAGTCCAGATTGGGCGCAGTTGCCAGAACCAGCCGTTTACCCACAGGGCCATCTGCTACTGTGGGGTCGTCCACCTTTATCCATGGCAAAGAAGTAGCGGTACGCTCAGGAATGTCCGCGGCCTCAAACGTTACCGTATAGGTAGAGGTCCCGTTAAACACCACCCCTTCCGCAGCCCGATCATTGCCGGAGAAACCGCTCACCGCCACCACTTTATAGGTATAGGTTCCCGCAGTCAGGAGATTATCCCAGTCCACCAGATCCAAATAATAAAGAGCCGACTTGCTTTCCCCAGTCAACTCCTTCTCTTCCCCGGTATCGTCGTTATGCCGGTATACCTGATACCCTTTCGCGTCAGGGACCGTCTCCCAGTACAGCAAAACCCCGCCTTCCAGTTTCTTTCCATTTAGACCCGCCGGCCCATTAATGGCAGGAACCGTTTCGGTTACGGTCGTGTCACTGATAGGATCTTGACATCCGATCAGCGCAACCATACTTAACAGGAATAGCCCTGTTAAACCGGTAAAAAACCTTTTCGTCATGTTCACTTCCTAGCTCCTTCTAAAAATAGCTCTTACAGGAAACTCCTGTATTTATATAATACCATATCACCCGTATATAGAAATGTCAAGAAATTGCAAAAAATTTAAAAAAACAGCTGCTCCCCCGACTGGAAAAGCGGGGAAAAGATGCGGAACCGGGAAAGCCCGGGCGTGAACAAAGGGTACCGAAAAACCGCCCGGCTCCGGGCAGGTTTCTCTGGATTTAGGGTGAAATTTGTGGGTTTGGTCTTGACATGCTCATGCCATAATAGGTATTATGTATAAAGTTGATTGCGTTCGTAGCTCAGCTGGATAGAGCGACGGACTTCGAATCCGTAGGCCGCAGGTTCGAGTCCTGTCGGACGCAGGGTTGACGGCGGTCCGGTAGTATATTGGCATGAGGGCCGCTAGCTCAGCTGGTAGAGCAGCAGACTCTTAATCTGCGGGTCGAAGGTTCGATCCCTTCGCGGCTCAGTTATGCGGGAATAGCTCAGTGGTAGAGCGCCACCTTGCCAAGGTGGATGTCGCGGGTCCGACTCCCGTTTCCCGCTTACGAAAGACAGGCTTCTCCCGGTATAGGCCGAAATACCCCTATTAAATCCGTCAATTTATGTAATCCCCGCTATGGTAATGGCCGATATTGAATTGGAGGCACATAATGGAAGCGGAATCACCTGTAATGGTGCAGGATATCCCCGATACCTGTGCGGAACATGAAGAAGTAAGGGAAGATGAACGGACGGTACGCATCCTGCACTTACAAAACCAAGTATTGGAAAAAATTTCCGCGGCTCAAGAATCCGTGAGGAATGCGGTGGTTAACCGGGAATGGACGGATTTTGACTCATTACTGAGGACCATGAATCAATACGGCGATCAATTTCAAGTATTGGAAGCAGAACGGGCTGCCTTGCTATCCGGTTTTTTGGAAGGATCCGAATCTCCTTCCCCAAAGGGCAGTCAGGATAACACGTTGCATTTTTATCGCTTGGTTTCCCGGCTCCCGGAACAAGACCGGAAGGGCTTAACCGAAATGTACCGGAACCTGAAACTGAGGGTTCTTAAAATACGGATGGCCAATGAATCTTTGGCAGCGTATCTCACTGAAGCGAAAACCCTGGTAAACTGTTTCCTTGAGACCGCGTGTCCTGAACGTAAGACCCGGTTCTATTCCCGGTGGGGAACCAGGGTAGCGATGGATGCTCGGAGTATGATGGTAAATCATAGCCTCTGACTTAGGAGAAAATCGTCATGGCATCGACCTTTTTAGGCATAGAACTGGGGAAACGGGCGGTGTCCGCCCATGAGCAGGCCCTCAATACCACGGGGCATAATCTTTCAAACGCTTCTACCGAAGGGTATTCGCGGCAGCGGGTGGAATTTTCCGCCTTTCGTCCGATATACGTACCCGGCCTTAACCGGGAAGAGACCCCCGGTCAGCTAGGACAGGGGATGGGGGTAGAACGGATAGAACGCCTGAGAGACCAGGTTTTGGATAAACGTATCGCAGCCCAGGCAGGGGGGGAGGGTTACTGGGGAACCCGGGATCCGTATGTGCGTATGCTGGAACAGATTTACCTGGAACCGGGGGATAATTCAATTCGGAGCAAGATGGATGCGTTTTGGGATGCCTGGCAGGAACTTTCTCTATATCCTGCTGATACGGCTCCCCGTATGTCGGTGCTCGAACGGGGCAAGACCCTCATCGACGGTATCCATGACCGGTACCAGTCTCTCCAAGGCTTGAAAGACATGGTTGAAGAGGATATTCAGCTTACGGTAAGACGGGTGAACGAACTTTCCCGGCAGATCGCCGGCTTAAACCAGGACATTCAAAAGGTACGAGCCCAGGGGGATAATCCCAATGACCTCCTGGACCGGCGGGACCTCCTGGTGGATAAGTTATCATCGATCATTGATGTTACCATTGACAGCCGGGATCCGGATGAATTTATGGTCCATACCGGGGGAATGGTAGTAGTTCAAGGCCCTATAGGCCGGCAATTTGTCCTGGAATCAGGTATGGAGACCGAGGGGTATTCCCGGATCCACTGGGCCGATACGGGGGAACGGATCCGGTTCCGTAACGGCAGCCTCGCGGCCCTGGCGGACCTCCGGGATACGACGATTCAATCGGAGATACAAAGCCTGGATTCTATGACCATGAATTTTGTGGACCTCGTAAACGAAGTCCATCGCAGCGGCTATGGCATCAACGGCCTTACCGGGCAAGACTTCTTTACGGAACACCATTTTGTAACCAATGTAAACGGAAATTATGATCGGGATGGGGACGGCGCTTTTGATTCAAGCTATATTTTCCGTATCACCGGAACCAATACCTTGGAAAACCAGGCCCAGGTGGGCTTGAGCGGGGTGATTACCCTTGCATCATCTCATGGCGAAACCCGGGTACCCTATTATCCCACCGATACGGTAGGGGATATTATCTCCCGTATGAATAATGCCGGGGCGGAAGTGGTAGCCCGGTTGAACCGGGAAGGCCGGCTCAGCCTCAAAGGAACCCCTTCAGAAGCCCAGGATAATCCGGACTTTGTGATCCGGCATATTGAAGATTCAGGCCGTTTCCTTGAAGGGTATGCAGGGATTTTGAACCGCCCCGGTCCTGAAGGCGCGTATGACTGGGCTCGGCCTGATGCGGTTGCTGCCCTGCGGGGAAGCACCGCCGACTTTTCTACTGCCCCGGTAGCGCATCCCTCAGGGTGGATCGAGGTGAACCCGGCGCTCATTACGGAACCGGCCTCAGTAGCCGCCGGTTTAGGTGAAAACGGCAAGCCTGCTAACCCGGGGAACGGAGATGCCGCCTTGGCCATCGCCGCCATCAGGAACACCGAGGTTATGGTGGGGCAGTTGGGAACCTTTGATGATTACTTTGCCGATGCCGTAGGTCGTATCGGGCTTTTAGGAGAACAGAGTAACCGGGCATTGGAAACCCAAAACCTGGTGATGAAACAACTCAAAGATATGCGGGAGTCTGTTTCAGGGGTTAATATGGATGAAGAACTGGCGAACATGATCAAGTACCAACATGGCTACGCCGCCGCAGCCCGGTTTATCACCACCATGAACTCCCTGCTGGATACCCTGATTAACCGGATGGGAGTATAGTGATGAGCGGATAAGGCAATTCGGTAAAGCCCGCGTGCCTTATCTCCCACCTAGGATACAAGGAGTTTACAAATGCGCAGAATTTCTACGGATATGCCGAATAGGGATATGCAATTCTACCTCAGACGTCAGGAAGAGGGGCTTGCAAACATACAGGCGAAGATCGCAGGACAAACCAGGATCCATGAACTGCGGGATGATCCCCTGGCAGCATCCCATGCGGTGCGTTATGCGTCTTACCTGTCCAGACTCGAACGGTTTGAAAAAAATACCCTTTATGCCCGGGATCACCTGAATCAAACCGATGCCTATCTGCGGCAGGCTAACGACGTGATGCAGCGAATCCGGGAGATTGCGGTTCAGGGAGCCAACGGTACCTATGCAGAAGAGGATATGGGTTACATGGCGGTAGAGGTGAATGAACTCCTCAAAGAATTGGTTGCTGTTTCCAATGCCCTTGGCCCGGATGGACGGCAGATCTTTGCCGGGGATAAGGCCTTTACCGAACCCTTCCGTATGGTAGAGGGAACTATCCAGGGGGGGAGAGAAACCATGGTGGTAGGGGTGGAATACCGGGGCGCCGGGGCTTCCCGAAAAACTGAAGTTACCGATGGAACCTATGTAACCCTGGATATGGGGGGAGGTGAAGCTTTTTGGGCGGAAAAGATGCAGATTTTTTCTGGGGTGGATGCATCGGAGTATCGGGTAACTAAACCCGGGGCTTTTTATGTAGACGGGGAAGAGATTACCCTCAATCCCGGGGATACCCTCCAGGCAATTGTGGCAAAAATAAACGAATCTGCGGCTCCGGTAAAAGCCTATGTGGACCCTGAAACCAGAGGACTTTCGCTCGAAGGGACCAACCCCCACCTTATTCGTATGGAGGACAGCCAGGATTCCCGGGTATTGCAGGATTTAGGGATCATCCTCGCCAATGCGGATCCCGGAGCGCCGAACTGGAACCCCACAGCCCGGGTTTCTGGAGGGTCGGTTTTTGACATGGTCCTGCGCCTGAGAGACAGCCTCTTCCGAGGGGATGTGGATTTTATCGGTAGTCAAGGGGTAGGGGGTATGGATCTGGCCTTAAACAACCTGCAGAGCCGCCTGGCAGAGATTGGCAGTCGAGGAGAACGGGCGGAGATGACCTGGAGAAGGCTCAATGAGGAGATCCCCCAGGTTACCGCTGCCTTAAGCCGGGAAGCCTCCTTGGACTTTGCCACCGCAGCTACGGACTTGGGAATGCTCGAATTTGCCCATAAAGCCGCCCTCCAGACCGCGGCCAAGGTTCTTTCACCAACCTTACTTGATTTCTTACGGTAGTAACGAGTCCTTTTAGGTAGCCGAATAATGAGGAGCAGTATGTGAAGGTAGCAACAAAGGCATACGGACTAATCGAGGTGGATGCATGTCAAGAGATAACCTTTTCCCGGGGGCTTTTGGGCTTTGCCCCGTATAAGCAGTATGTACTCCTTGATGCAGAACGGCAGCCTTTTTACTGGCTCCAATCAGTCGATGCGGAAAACATTGCCTTTATTGTGATCAACCCCTTTCTTTTCAGGCCTGATTATGAAGTTAATATTGATAATGAAGAGCTTTTAGAAATAGGCCTTTCAGATCCGAGTAAGGCCCTGATTCTTTCAATCCTTACTATCCCGCTGGAAGAGGGTTTGATGACCGCGAACCTGCAAGGGCCCCTGGTTATTAACCGGGAAACCCGGCTTGGTATGCAGGCGGTATTATCCGACCCCCGATGGAAGATTAAGCATGATGTCATGGCAGAGCTGCGAAGCTGGAGAAAAGAGAGGGACGGCCCATGCTAATCCTATCCCGTAAGGTGAACGAAAAGATCATGATTGGAGAGGATATCTCCATATCGATCATAGAAATCCAGGGAGATCATATCCGCATTGGGGTTGATGCTCCCAAGACGATAAAAGTTTTCAGGCAAGAAGTATTTGATGCCATTAAATCTGAAAATAAGGCTGCTGCGGAATCTACCTCCATATTTCCTGAATTGAATTTCGGGTGGTGATCGACAAAGTATGCTAAAAGGAAGAATGACAAAGAGAGCAAGAAGAGGTACTATAAGCTATGCAACTATCAACAGACCTCTATTGCCCTCATTGTCATAGTAAGCGTATA
>JAIRNP010000091.1 GCA_031258005.1 Treponema sp. | reverse complement strand
AATCCTACTCTGCGACATTTCTCCTTGCTTTCACCCTTTCCATTTTCTCAAGAAG
Source organism: Treponema sp. (assembly GCA_031258005.1). Taxonomy (GTDB): domain Bacteria; phylum Spirochaetota; class Spirochaetia; order Treponematales; family Breznakiellaceae; genus JAIRLU01. The sequence continues at coordinate 5,268 of JAIRNP010000091.1, read as the reverse complement.
AAAATCCGTCTTCTCTGCTGACTTTTTTGCTAAAGACCTCATTCCACCGGATTTATCACGCAAGGTTTTCATGCGTTCAACATCCGCTTCCTCGCGTAGCAATGTTAAATAATCGCGTATAGCGTCCCTATCAATTCCATTCCAATACCAAAGATTCATAGGTAGAGAGTCCATTTCCTCTCCCCTGCAATCATGGAATAGAAATAAGTGAAAGGTAATGGCTGGAATTTTCTGTCTTGTTGTTGTGCAAGCGGTCATCAAGATGCTTAAAACTAGCACGACAACGATTTTTTGCATTCTTCATTTATCTCCTTCAAGATTTTTGCTTTACGTCCATACGAATCTGTTTTTACATGGCAGTCATGGCATAAAGCTAGACCGTTTTCAACGCTGAATTGTAACTCCGGGGCGACCGAAAACGGTCTAATATGATGCGCTTCTAGTTTGTCTGCTGGTAATTGCTTATGACATTGCTGGCAAGTGTAATTATCACGTCTAAATACAGCCTCACGCCATGCCCGATAGGTCATGGTTCCCGATTCGCGTTTTTCACCCTCGAACTCAATGTCAAAACTAAAAGTTGGCAGCTTTATATCCTCCATGAAATTTTCATCTCGGCGCATTTGGCTTCACCTTTTGCTTGCTGTCAGGAGTTTTGGCCGCCACAAGAGCGGACTCGGAAGGCAGTTTTCCGAGTCCGAGTTCCTGTCGCAGCTTCTCTGCCAGCGCACGGCGCTCTTCTGGGTCAGACGGGAGTTCCGCACGGTCGCCAGTTTCCAGAATAACCTGCTGGGTTGGCTTGCCCATGATGCGGTCAAGTACACTGTTCGCCGCCGCGAGGGTGCCGGTTCTCATGTCGTGAAGGAACGCCGAAATGCCAAGCACCACTATCACCGGCAGCTTAGTCTTGTTGTCGCCCTCAACCATCTGCTGAATCTCCTCAAGGGTGTTGTTGACGATAATGTTCTTAAAAATAGTAATAATATCCTCGCTGGACACGCCGCTTTCTTTGATCCACTTTTTAAGCTTCGAGGGCTTGCGTCCCCGGTTACCGGGTTGGTTTGTACTTGAGAATCTGGTCTTTTCCCCATCTTTGAGTATGTCTTCTCTTTTCCTGGACATAGCCGTTTCTTATCCGTTTTCGATTATACAAAATTTTTCAAGAAAGGCAAGTCACGTTTCTTTCCCCAAAAAATATTTTTGTCTAATCGCTTAGACAATAGGCGTATAATTACATGATATACATTATTTGGAACAGTATGCAAACAGAAAAATTTTGACAAGAATTTCCCGTTGTTATATACTCCTCCGTATCTGGAGAACTAACATGTATACTTTTTCTCAAAATCGGGTCATTGTGCCCAACTCTGTTGTTTTCAGGAACACCCTGAAAATCTCGCCGGACATTGATAATCCTCTGGTATCAATTCACCCTTTCAGCTTCATCGAAGCCGTATCCGCAACATCAGTTGTGGCCGGGAGAGCGTCATGGACGGTATAATCATGCTCATCGCATATGCGACTTTAATGGTGCTGCTGACGGTTTCCGTTACCCGGAAACCTCGTGATTCTTTGGAGTTCCATGTCGCCGACCGGGACATGGGGCTTTGGCAATCGGCTTTCAGCATCGCGGCTACATGGATTTGGGCCCCGGCGCTGTTTGTCTCCGCAGAACGGGCATACATCCAAGGCATTATCGGGCTGTTCTGGTTCCTGGTCCCCAATGTCCTCTGCCTGATCATCTTTATCCCCTTTGCAAAAAAAATCCGGGATTCCATGCCCAAGGGCATCACCCTTTCCGGTTTCATGGGGGAGCGGTACGGCCCCAGCGCCAAGAGGGTGTACCTCTTTCAGTTATCCGCCCTATCAGTGATCTCCACCGGGGTTAATCTCCTTGCCGGGGCCGCAGTATTGAGAACCATTACGGGCATTCCCTTTCCCGTACTGACCGTAATCCTGGCCGCCATTGCCTATTCCTATTCCCAATTTTCCGGGATCAAAGCCTCGGTCCTCACCGACGCAGTTCAGATGGTGCTGATTCTAGCCGCTTGCTTTCTTTTCGTCCCCTGGTCAATACAGCGTAACGGGCTTGGAAGCCTGGCGGTCGGCAGCTTAGGCCCCCTGGGGGAATACGGGAATATCTTCTCCCGGAAAGGGCTCGACGTGTTTCTGTCATTCGGTCTTCCTACGGCTATCGGTCTCATCGCCGGCCCTTTCGGGGACCAGAACTTCTGGCAGCGGGCATTTTCTATCCGCAAGAGAAATATCGGCAAGGCGTTTCTGTTGGGTGCCTTGGCTTTTGCCGTGGTGCCTCTCTCAATGGGTTTCCTGGGCTACATAGCCCGGGGAGGCGGTTTTGTCCCTCAGAACATCGGTATGGTGAATCTGGAGATCGTCACCAGCCTTTTCCCTGCATGGTCTACATGGCCTTTTGTTTTCATGCTGGTTTCGGGGTTGCTGTCCACTGTAGACAGCAACCTTTGCGCCATGGCCTCCCTGACTACCGACATCACTGCTTCTAAAAACATGGCCATTCCCCGCGTGGCCATGCTGGTAAACCTTGCCCTGGGCATCCTCATTGCCAACCTCCCCGGAATGACTGTCACTAATCTTTTCTTGTTTTACGGGACACTGAGGGCATCCACCTTCGCCCCTACGGTTTTGACCTTGCGGGGACGACGCCTCCGGTGGGTTGCGCCGGGAGTGATGGTCTCCCTGTTAGTGGGGTTGCCCCTCTTTGCCTGGGGTACCTTTGTGAATTTGTCTCCGGTCAAAATCGCGGGAAGCTTGGTCACTCTAGCCGCTTCGGGGGCTATTGCCCTCATAGGGGGACACTATGAAAAAAGAGCGTAAAAAGGTCGATATAAGCCTCCTCAAGACCCCGGAGCGTAATACCCGCATCCATCCGGAGAAGCAGATCAGGGAGATCCGCCGTTCTTTGAAGAAATGGGGGCAGTACCGGGATGTGGTGGTGGATGAGCAATACCTGATTCTGGCGGGGAACGGCCTGGTGGAGGCTATGAGGGCAGAGGATTTCAAAACTGTCTGGGTAGTCATGGTCACCGGCATCTCCGAAAATGACAAGATCAAGTTCATGCTGGCGGACAATAAGACCGCCGGCCTGGGTATCGATAATCTGAACAACATCGAATTCCTCATCGGGGAATTACAGGGGGATTTCGATATTCCTGGCTTTGACGATGATATCCTTAGCTCCATCAACGCGGCATCAGAGGAAATTTCCCAAGCCCTGAAAAATTATGGCATCGCTACCCCCAAAAACCTTGAGGACATAGAAGCCAAGAGTAGGATAAATGACGGCGCCCAACTGGAAAATGATGGGGAAGATGCCGATCCAGCTATAGAGGATCAGTGTCCCGAACCGGAGAGGAAGCTCGTCATTTGTCCCAAGTGCGGGGCTGAATTATGGTTATAAAGCGGGAAGGCAGCCGCTCGGTAGTGGAGGCCGCCCGGAAACGAATCATCAATGCCTTTTCAAACAAAAAAAAGGTGTACGTGTCCTTTTCGGGCGGTAAAGATTCCCTCTGTCTGCTCCATTTAGTCCTACAGCTTGTCAGTCAGGGGGAAATTGATGCCTCGCGGATGATCGTCGAGTTCATCGACGAGGAAGCCATTTTTGAGTGTATCGAAAAAACCGTCCATGAGTGGCGGAAAAAGGTATCGCTGGCTGGCGGGCATTTCAACTGGTTCTGTCTTGAGGTAAAACATTTCTGCTGCTTCAACCACCTTGAAGAGGATGAAAGTTTCATCTGCTGGGACAGTACCAAAAAAGATGTCTGGATACGCACACCGCCCGGCTTCGCAATACTGGACCATACCTGTCTCAAGAAGCGGAAAAACACCTATCAGGAATTCCTGGTGAAACATAATGCCGATGGAATATGCCTGACCGGCGTCAGAATGGCTGAATCTATCCAGCGGTCAAAGTACATGGCCAGTTCCTTTTCCTCAAAAATCGGGCTGGCCCGTGGAAATATGGTATGGCCCATCTACGATTGGAAGGACACTGATGTCTGGCGGTACCTGTACGATGAGCGTATCGATATCCCAGAGGTCTACCTATTCCTCTATCAGACCGGGAGTCGGCTGAACGAGTTGCGGGTTTCTCAGTTTTTCAGCGTGGACACCGCAAAGTCCCTGGTCAAAATGAACGAGTATTATCCTGATCTCATGGACCGGATTATACGGCGGGAACCGAACGCCTACCTCGCGGCCCTCTATTGGGATAGCGAAATGTTTCGCCGCTCCACCAAGGGCCGCAGGGAGCTTGAGGACAAGAAAGACTATAAGACCGAGGTTTTCAAACTGCTCAACAATTCCCGGAAGCATTTCATTACGAAGGCTTCTATGGAGAATGCCCGGGGAATAATTCAGTTACTCATCAAGTACGGCCCTTTGATTGAACCAAAGGTCTATAAGGCAATACACGGCTGTCTTATCGGCGGCGATCCAAAACAGCGGACACTGCGGTCCCTCATCACAACCATAAACATGCAATATTCACGGCTTGCGAAAGGAGAACATCGTGGAAAATAACTTAACCGCCCCGCTCTCTACCCTCCAATGGGTGGACCGGGATAAATTGCGGCCCAATGACTATAACCCCAACAAGGTTTCCAGGGAAAATCTGGAACTGCTGGCCAGGTCTATCCTCTCAAATGGCTGGACTCTCCCTATTGTTTGCCGTCCCGATTTGACGATCATCGACGGCTTTCACCGGTGGACTGTAGCCGGGGAAGAGCCCCTGAAATCCAAGCTGGGCGGGAAGGTCCCTATTGTGATTGTGAAACATGAGGATGAAGCCGGGGACGTATACGGAACTGTCACCCACAACCGCGCCCGGGGGACCCATCTGCTGGAACCTATGAAGAATATCGTGAAGCGCCTGCTTGACCAGGGGAAGAGCATTAAGGAAATCGGCAAAGAGCTAGGCATGCGGCCGGAAGAAGTATTTCGCCTTTCCGATCTCTCGAAAGAGAATTTTCTTAAAATCATGGCGGAACGATCCACGGGGTATTCAAAAGAGCTTCTGCTCAGAAAAGTCTAATTCTAGTTGAATGCAGACTTTCTTCGGTCACTTTTCTATTGATGTTCCAGGAATGCCAGCCTTTGTTCCGAGTTCGACTTGTGTCAAGCCTCGTTTATCCCGGACTTCTCTTAGACGCTCCGCGAAAATATCACCCATAAAAATATCCTTCCTCGTCTTAACCCTATTCTCATTTTGAATTACCTTGTCTCCTTTAGGTA
>JAIRNP010000073.1 GCA_031258005.1 Treponema sp. | reverse complement strand
GGGACACCCTCCATGCGGTATCCCCATTATAATTTGGGCAACAGCGTCAACAAGTTGACGTTTCAATTTGAGGCATGACCTCTTTTCGACAACATTTTTGATGAGGCAATGCGCCTACTAGACATACAAATCCTTTATTCGTTATAATATTAGTTAAGCGATCGGTGCATACCCCGTTGCACCGGGAACTTCAGTTCCTGAAGGGACTGTACGAGGAGGTCAGTTGGCGGATAAGGATTTACGGATTAATGAACAAATTCGGGTGCGGGAAGTTCGCCTCGTTCGGGATGAGGGTGAACAACAGGGAATTATTCCTACCCTGGAAGCACTAGCGATTGCCAGGGGACAAGGTCTTGATCTCGTGGAAGTTGCCCCCCAGGCGGTTCCACCGGTGGTCAAAATCATGGATTATGGTAAGTTCAAATTCGAGAATGAAAAGAAGGTCCGGGATTCAAAAAAGAAGCAGAAGTTGCTGAAACTCAAAGAAATCCGTATGCAGCCGAAGATCGATGAACATGATATTGAGTTCAAGTCAAAGCATGTACGGGAATTTCTTGCTGAAGGTAATAAGGTCAAGGTTACCATCCGTTTCAGAGGCAGGGAACTTGCCCACACCGAATTGGGATTAGATGTCCTTAAAGACGTGCTGAAACGTATTGAAGGGGAATACGTGATGGATAAGGCGCCGACTATGGAAGGCAGGTTCATGTCTATGGTCGTGAGTCCCAAGTCTAAAAAATAAGGATACAGGTATATACCGAGGCTTTCCTCAACGGTAGTATTGGGGAAAGGCTTGGATTTTTACATTTTTTTACATTGAGGGTAACAAGATGCCAAAAATGAAAACCAAGAAAAGCGCTGCCAAGCGTTATTCTTTTACAGGGACGGGGAAGGTAAAATATAAAAAACAGAACCTTCGCCATATTCTTACCAAGAAGTCACGTAAACGAAAGCGGAATCTCCGCCATGCCGGTATATTGTCCAGCGATAATGTACCGGTAATCAAAAAACGATTATTACCCTACGGATAGGAGCGGTATGTCATGTCAAGAGCAGTAGACGGTTCAAGAAGAAAGGACCACAGGAAGCAGATCCTTAAACAGGCCAAGGGCTATTGGGGACGTCGCCATTCAAACTATAAAGCCGCCAAGGATGCGGTCGCTAAGGGCCTGGCTTATGCCTACCGAGACCGGCGAGACCGGAAAGGCGACTTTAGGCAGTTATGGATCATCCGTATTAACGCGGCCTGCCGGGGAGAGGGACTCTCCTATTCCCGGTTTATTGCGGGCCTCTATAAGGCCGGGGTAACCATCAACCGGAAAGCCCTGGCCTTCCTCGCGGTGGAGGATACCACGGCTTTTAAGGCGGTGGTGTCTCAGGCTAAAGCGGCATTGGGGGCTTAAAATGGGGACACTGGATCATGTCAAATTACTGGAAACCAAGGTTATCAGCGCCCTTGATTTTGTGAAGCGGATAACCGAAGAAAACAGTCGGTTAAAAGAGCTGGCCCAAACCCAGAAGAAACAGATTGAAGAACTGAATCAAGTGATTCAAAGATATAAAGACGAAGATGCTCAGATTGAGGAGCGGATCCTTTCCGCCCTTAATCAGCTCAATCAAGTTGAAGATGCCATGGAAGATCGCCTTTCCCAGGTACTGACTACTACCGACCCGGCTGCACTTGGTACGGGAGACTACGAAGCCCCTCCCCCACATGATGATACGACACACGCGGATCAGGCTGCGCATCAATCGTAAGAGGTGCTCATGTCAAAAAGTGGTCAAGTTTCAAAAAATGTTCGATTCATGAAAAGTGATTTACGGATCGAACTATTAGGGACCTCTTTTTCTATTGCTGCCGAAGAAAATCCCGTGTACCTAGAAAGCGTCCTGAACAATTACCGTTTAGCTTTAGAAAGCACGCAGAATTCAACGGGTTTACGGGATCCCCTTAAAATTGCCATTCTCACGGGATTTTTACTGTGTGATGAAATACAACGCATATTCAATCGAGAAGCGGCGGAGCAAGAGGCCGAAGCTCGGGAAACCGAACAGATTACGTTGAATTTAATCTCCCGTATCAACGAAGTATTATCGTATGAATCGTAATGTAAGGATCCCTATGGCATGATATGAACCGTATGTTTAGACTCAAAAATCCCATTAAGCACTATGACTGGGGATCTCCTCAGTGGATTCCCCAGTTATTGGGGCTGGCAAATCCTGAAGGGCTTCCCTGGGCGGAATTATGGATGGGGGTTCATCCCGAAGGGCCGTCCTGTACCGAATATGAGGGGATGGCGTTGCCCCTCTCTTTGCTGATAGCCCAAGATCCTGCTTTGTATATAGGAACCGAGGTACAGCAGGTCTTTGGGACCCTCCCGTTTTTGTTTAAACTCCTAGCTGTGGAGAAGCCCCTTTCTATCCAAGCCCATCCAAACAAGGAGCAAGCCCAAAGGGGCTGGGAACGGGAAAATCAACGCCATATACCCCTTAAGGCACCCAACCGGAATTACAAGGATCCCGGTCATAAACCGGAAATTATCTGTGCCCTGAGTCCCTTCAAGGCCCTTTGCGGATTCCAAGAACCAGCACAGATTGTCCGGGGCTTGACGGCCTTTGCTCAATCCGCGCCTGAACCGCTGCATAGGGCCTTGAATACGCTGATTCAAACCCTGCAAACCGGCGCTGTGGATCAAAGCCTCCGGGCATTTCTCCAAGGGATCTTCGCGCTTCCCTCAGTACTAGGGCAGGCATTGAGCGCCTATGGGAGAGACCACAAAGAAAGGCTTATCCACGAGCATCCTGCATATCAGGAAGCATGGCAGCTCATTGCCTATTTTGCGGAATTATACCCAGGGGATCCGGCGGTGCTATCTCCCCTGTACCTCAACCAGATTACTCTCGAACCCGGTGAAGGGCTCTATCTTCCTGCAGGGGTCCTCCACGGGTATATACGCGGTTTTGGCGTGGAGCTTATGGCAAACTCAGACAACGTACTTCGGGGAGGATTAAGCGCCAAGCATGTGGACAGCCAAGAGCTGGTACATATAGTGGATTTCTCGGTGTTTCATCCCCAGATCCTCCGGGATCCGGGCTCCGGGTACAAAACGCCGGCCAAAGAATTCTCCCTGTGGGTAAGGAAAGGCTCGGAGGCCCGCGTACAACACCCGGAGAGCCTTCCTGCAATCCTTATCGTAACCCAGGGGGAGCTGCACATCACTTTTGCCAGCGGGGAAGAGGAATGGAACCTCCAACAAGGGGAATCGGTATTCATCCCTGCAGGCAAGCCGGAAAATATCCGCTTGAGCGGAACCTACATCCTCTATGGGGCAGGACGGGGTTCCTTATAAGAGGAGCTTCTTGCAAAACTCGAACTTCCAGTTCGTGCGAACTTTCAGTTCGCGGGCTGTAAAACTGCCTCGCCTCAAGGAGGAACCCATCCTCCAAGTCGCTTAGTTTGGGGACAGACTCTATTTTATAGAAGAAAACATGAAAATACTGGTGGATGCTGATTCTTGTCCCCGTCTAGCCCGGGAAGCGGTGTTGCGGGCCGCCCGGAGAACCGGGATACAGGCGGTTTTTGTGGCAAACCGCCTCATCCCAGGTATAGTTGGGGATAAGGCGGTGATGGAACGCTGTCCTGCCGGAGAGGGAACTGCTGACGACCGTATGGTCGAGTTAGCCCGTCCCGGAGACTTGGCAGTAACCCGGGACATCCCTTTAGCTTGTCGTTTGGTGGAAGGGTCGATTCGGGTTATTGACGACCGGGGGCGGGTGTATACCCAGGAAAACCTGAGGGAACACCGTTCCCTCAGGGATTTTATGCTGGGCCTGGCAGAAAAGGGCCTTATCGGAGCGCGGGTTCGCACCTACGGTAAACGGGAACTCAAAGCCTTTGCAGACAGTTTTGATAGGATCTTGTCTCAGCTTATCCGGGAAAGCACCCGGAGCCCCTCTTCAGGTTAGCGCCGGTTTACTACAATACCCGGGATTTCAGGATACTATAAAATTGTAGATCGATCTCATTTTTAATCTTCTGCTGTAAGGTGAGTAAGATTTCTACCGCTGAAGAACGAGGAATCTCGTTTTCTCCTCCTTTTCCCGCTTCAAAAAACGGAACTAAAAGCTGGTACGCCTCGACCTTGAGGGCCTGGGCGAGTTTCACAATGGTCTTGTCGCTCACCCATATACGGCAGCCCTCGATATCGTTCACCGTCTGAACCGAAAGTTCCGCGGCTTGGGCGAGTTTTGCCTGGGAAAAACCTAAGACTTTTCGCCGGTGTTTGATGTTCATAGATAACAGGGTCCGTAATAATTCTGGTCCTCCACTCATGGTGCTCATAGTGCTTTTATAAACCCCTTTTATACATAGTATGGCTCTCATTACCCTACTCAGTAATCATAAGGAATGACAACTTGTTAAAACCAATAAAGGGGTTGTTACTATCTAGGTGTCTCTTGGTATGAGCAAGGGTTTACCCATGCTTTGCCGGGTTCATACGCGGAAGCTTAACGCCATAGGCCGGATCTGAGGGCCTCATCAAATTGCCGGTCGATTTGTTTTTTGAGATTATGCTGAAGCGTGAGTAAGATTTCTGCCGGGGAATGAGGAGATTCCGGGGTTTCTCCTGTCTTTTTTTCTTCAATATTGGGAACCAAAAGCTGGTATGCCTCGACCTTAAGGGCCCGGGCGAGTTTCACGATGGTCTTGTCGCTCACCCACATACGGCAGCCCTCGATATCGTTCACCGTCTGAGCCGAGAGGTCTGCGGTTTCCGCCAGTTTCTCCTGGGATATGCCTAAGTCCCTCCTGCGGCTCTTGATATTCAGAGATAGCCACTTTCGCAATCGTTCGGGTCCTAAATTCATAGTTTGTTTAAATTCCTCATAAATCGAATAATAGGGCTTTACCGTGTATTGACAACTAGGTAATAGCAAGTATATACTTAGTCAATACCGGATTTTTTTTCATATTTACTTGGTAATAACAAGTAAAAGTATGGTATTAACAATACTATCAAATAGCGGTGGTGAGATGCACAAAAGAACCTTCGCTTACTTATCCTATGCCCAACGGAGCCTTAGGTTTGGTAGTTCATTCGGACTTTAGTCCGCTGAGAAGTTATGCCATATCTACGGGAAAACCTATGAAAGGCGGATGCTTTGCTGCGGCAACGGTAGCCTGCGGTGAGCCTTCTTCCCGCGTAACCCACGGAACCTTCCGGTCTTCAGGAGCCTGGCCCTGGGGGGCGGTTTCCCGTCTTCGGTGGTTAAACCTGGGAACCGGTGAGTTCCTAGAAAAGGAGGTACTTCATGAAAAAGTATCACGTAATTATGACGGGAATATGCAGCCTGGCGCTGGTATTCGGATTAACGCTGATGGCCTGTGAGAATGATAGCGGCGGCGGCGGCTTGGGGGCCTTCGCCGACCAGGTTACGGGGAGGGGCGGCGGATCCAGTAACACTATCCCTGCGGTTCCTACAGACTTAGTTACCCTCGTAGCATCCCAAAGCAGCATTACCATAAGGTGGTCTTTAGTCTCCGGCGCTTCTGGTTATAGGGTATACCGGGCAGAGCATACTGAGGGCTCCTATAATCTTCTGGGGGAGACAAATAATGCATCCTATACGGATAGCGGATTATCACCGAATATCCCCTATTATTATAAAGTACGCGCGTATAATAGCGCGGGAGAGGGTACTTTATCATCAAGCGTTAATGCAGTAATAACCCAAGGTGAAAACAGCCAAGGTTCTGCGCCCAGTGCGCCAACCAATGTAACCGCAACCCGTATATCCCCAGATCAGGTAAATGTTATATGGAATCCGGTGGCCGGCGCTACATTCTATTTCGTTTATTGGGCATTGGAAGCAGCAGGGCCCTATGAGTACGAAGCTAAGGTTAGTACACCTTCACATACCAGTAAAAACTGGACGGACTATGATCAGGGATATTTCAAAGTAAGCGCCTTCAATGCCGCAGGGGAGGGCCCTCAGTCTGACTATGCCCGGGTTGGAGCATATACAGGCGGAGGAAACAGCGGGTCCCCGCCTTCCGTTCCTTATAACGTTACTGCCTCGGCAAGCTCTGCAAGCAGCATTACCCTATCCTGGTCTCCGGTTTCCGGCGCTTCCGGTTATTGGATATACCGTAAGATGAAGGACGATTCGTATGAATCGTTCCTGACCAGCGCAAGTGATACCACCTATACCGATACGGGCTTATACCAGGGGACCACGTATTATTATACCATAGTTGCGTATAATGAGTATGGAGAAAGCTCAAAATCAACGGCTGCTTCGGCAACAACCCTAGCAGGCACCCCTTCCGCTCCAAGCATACATGCATCGGCAGGCTCTTCAGACCAGATTACGGTATCCTGGAATCAGGTTTATGGGGCTACCAATTATAAGATTTACCGTAGTCAAGCAAACATCTACTATACGCTCATTGACACGGTATCTGCTTCATCTGCCTCATATACCGATACGGGATTATCGTCAAACACTACCTATTATTACAAAGTAAGCGCGGTTAATAGCGCTGGGACGGAAGGCTCTCAATCATCATACGCTTATGCAACAACCTGGTCTTCAAGTGGAAGCAGCGGGTCTGTTCTTCCTGCGCCAACCGGTGTATGGGCATACGGCATATCATCAGATGAGGTATATGTTTCCTGGAATCCGGTGAGCGGCGCTACGAGCTATATCATCTATTGGGCAACCTCTTCAAGCGGGACATATTATTACGACCATAAGGTTGAGGGTACTTCATTTACCAGTACAGGTTGGGATGGGATAAGTACCGCATATTTCAAAGTAACCGCGGTCAACGCCGCAGGGGTAGAAAGCGAGCAATCGGCCTATGCATCTGCTTCTTTACCGTACTATTCGGTAGGGACCGTGCCCCCGGCGCAGAAGAAACTGGCTACCCAGCAAATGCGGTAAATCCTCTGCAGAACGGATCTGCGGCTGAGGCCCTGGGGTTTTAGCCGCAGGATGAGGACTGCATGTTTGTAAGGAGGCATGCATGAAAAGGATATGCTTTGCTGCGGCAGCGATGCTGCTTGTGGCCGGGGGGTTCGGATTTTCTCAGGAGGACCGTACCGTAAGCCGGGACATGGAAAAAAAGGGCCTCTTACAGGGCCTTGCCGGTTCCGGCGCTTCCACATCCGGTACGCCGGAGGAAAAGATGACCGTAGCGGTCTTGGATTTCCTTAATGTGGACGGAAGCCACAGCGTCCTGGGCCGCTATTTCGCGGAACAGACCGGCCATTATCTCGCGAAGCGCCCCCAGATCATCCTGGTGGAACGCACCCAGATCGACCGGCTTGCGGAAGAGTTTGATTTCAGCGCTTCCGGCTACGTGAGCGATCATTCCGCGATAGCCCTGGGGGGAATGCTCGGGGCCTCTGCGGTGGTCCTGGGGACGTTGATCAAGGTGGGCCGGAAGATCGAGGTCCACATGAAAACCATTGATACCCGAACCGGCGCGGTCTTGACCAGCGGGAGCACGGAGCTTTCCGGGGGCAAGTACCTCACCATGTATAACCAGCTTTTGTCCCCCTAAGGAGGCGGCGTATGAACAAAAACATGCTCCTGATCCTGACCATCGTGGCAGGAACCAGGCTCCTGGCTGCCGGGCCTGAGCCGCGGTGGGTCCGCTTTCGGGAACAGGAATACCCGGATTCCCGCTTCATAAGCGCCCTGGGTATGGGGAAAGGGGATGAGGAAGCGAAGAACGCGGCGATGAACGGGCTGGCCCTCTATTTTAAGAGCACCGTTTCCGTGCAGCAGCAGATCCTTACCCAGTATAACGAAGTTGTTTCCGGTACTCAGAAAAAGACGGAGAAGGGCACCGCGATGAGTAACCAGGTGCAGATCGCAAGTCAGGCGGAATTCTTGGGCGCCCATTTTACCTCTCCCTGGTATAACGAACAGAACCGGAACTGGTATGTCCTGGCCTACATCAACAAACAGGAAGCGGTGGAACTCTATCAAAACCGGATCGCCGCGAACCTGACCATGCTGGAGACCATGCTTACAGAAACCAAGGAACCCCTGCAGCAATATCAGGCGTTTAAGCGGGCCGCTTCCATTGCCCGGTGTATCGAAGCGGATATCCTGGGCTTGGGAGAACTATCCGACGCCTCCACCGCGCACCGGGAAACCCTGGAATATACCCGGAAAGTTATGGCCGACAGCAGGGCCTTTCGTTCCCAGTTGCGGTTTAGCGCGGCGATTGAAGCGGATCGGCAAGGACGGATCCAGCGTAAACTCTTGGATGTGCTGGAACAAAACGGCTATGTGGCGGTGCGAAACCAGGGAGACTATACCATTACCGGGGAGATCTTTTGTGATGAAGAGACCTTCCCCAAGGCATTCTTCATCCATTCGGGTATCAGCTTGCAGCTCAACAACAGGGCAGGGGACCTCCTCTTCTCCTACACCAAGAATTATGAGCGCCAGGGGGCCCGGAGCCTGAACATGGCCTACAACATCGCGTTCCGGGAAATGGAAAAGGACCTGGAAGCCAACTTTATCCTGGCATTTAACGCCTTTTTAGGCGATTAAATCATTATTTTTTCTATTTCGTATCAATCTAAGGAGGATTGAAAATGAAGAAACGAATTGCATCAGTAGTATGGGGCGCGGCGGCGGCAGCGGCTTTGCTGGTAAGCTGTGTCAGCGCTCCCCCCTCAGAGCCAGCAGCGCCAAGCCAAGCCCAAGGGGGGCCGCCGAGTGAGGTCTCCCAGTGGATACAGCAGCATCAGAACGCGGATGACGTGTACTACGGCATGGGGATTTCGGAATTCGATAACGAGTCCGACGCATTGCAGCAGGCTACCATCCTGGCCCGGGAAAACCTGGCGGGGAGCCTTGAGACCGAAGTAGCGGCCATCGGAGAGAACGCGGTCCGCCGGGCTGAAGCCCAGGGGGAAACCGACCGGGTTGCCCGTTTCCAGGATTCCACCAAGCAGATCGTTACCCAAACCCTGCGCAGGGTGAAGACCTTCGGCCCCTATATGAACGGCCGGGGCAACACGTACATAGTGGTCTATTTGGATAAGAACAGTTTCAAGAAAGACATCAACGAGTATGTGGACGCGGTGTTTGAGAAGACCGACCAAGAACTGAACCAACTGTTGGGCTTATAACCAATCGGCGCGGTATAGATAGCGCGGTATACCGTTCAGCGCTATCTATACGCCCAGCCGAGCCATAGGTTTGTAGTGGAGTAACGGAGAAAAACATGAAAGGGACAATAGTAGGGTTATGGTGGGGACTTGTCTTCACCCTAGGGCTGTATCCTCAGTCAAGACTGGCGCCGCCGAATGCTCTAAACGCCGCGGCCAGGCAGGGAGAGTCGGAAATCATCATTAATGGGACAAATGTAGAAAAAGATATTGCCGTCTGGGTTAATGACGTCATTGCAGCCCATGTATTTCCAAAAACCACGGAAAAAATAATCGTCAAGGATGGAAGAAATATTATTCACCTCGCGGAAACTACCGCGAAAGGGGGTAGCTGGAATATAGGGGATAAAAAACAGGTGATAGTAGATTCCGTCTCAAATCGGGTAACCATCAGAATCCTCATGCGCTATGGCAGGCTTATCAATGCGGAGGTCCAACAGGCTATCGCCATAAGGCCCCAGGAGAGAAGCCCTGCTCAGAGTTCCCTGGCAGATGCCAGGGCCTTGGAAGTCCCTGAGCCACGGAAGCCTGAGCCGGTACGGAGTCCTGAACCGGCGCGGAATCCTGAACCGGTACAGAATCCCCGGCCCCAGGTCAGCAATGATACCACCATAGAAGGGGCGGTATACCGGGCCGCAGAAGAATTAATCCAGGTCCTGCCGAGGAACTCGACCCTGGCAATCATAAGTATTGCTTCAAGGGACCGGGATATGTCGGACTTTGTCATCGAAGAACTGGCCTATCTGCTGGTGGAAACCAGAAAATTCAAAATCGTGGATAGAAAGAGCCTTGATGCTATCCGGGCGGAACAGGATTTCCAATTCTCCGGCGAGGTGGATGATAATTCCGCAGTATCCATAGGGAAAATGCTGGGGGCAACTATTGTCGTTACCGGAAGCATCAGCGGCAGCGGCGCAACTCGGCGGCTGCGGGCAAAGGCCCTGGACGTGAAGACCGCGGAAATCATGGCTATGGCGTCGGAGCGGTTTTAAAGCGCCAGCCGGTAGTAATGAATGAAACCGATCCCGACCAGGGATCGATTCAGACATGGAAGTTTTCCATGAATATGAACGTTCTCTCGTTAAAGAGGTATTTTATGAAAAAGGGTGTTGTTTTAGGGTTTTGTCTGCTCCTGCTCCTGGGGAGCGGGGCATTTGCTTTGGAGAAGGCCGCAGGGGGAGGGATCCTAGTAGGAGGGACCTTCCAGGGCGGGGATGTTCCGGGGGCGTCTGGCGACACTTGGACCTTTGACCGTACATCCTTCGGCGGCTTCGGGTTTTTCAGCCTCAGCCAATATGTGGAGTTCAATATCGCCTTCATGTATAAAACCGGTGAGGCAACCGTAACCTATCAGGGTCAGACGTACTCGGCCCCCAGCGATTCTGTTCCTCAGCCTACTGTCGCCCTCGGGTTTGGGGCTTATGGGAAATACCCCATCCCCATTTCAGACAGGTTTGTGTTCTTTCCCACCGGAGGGGTGGATTTCGAATTGAATTTTGAGGAGTACTGGTGGAACGATCTCTGGATCCGCGGAGGCGCGGGTATCGACTTTTTCTTCAGCGATACCTTCTTCTTGAGAGGCCACGTCATCTACGGCGCGGCTGTTCCCTTAGGCGGAGACTTAGATCCGAAAGTAGGCCACGGTTTCCTCGCGAAAGCCGGTCTAGGCTTTATGTTCTAATGGAGGAGCCTCTTTCAAAACTTCGGTTTTGAAAGAGCAGCCTAAAGAACAGTCCTGCGCCGGGCATCCCAACCTTTCTTCCATACCCGCCCTATAAAGAACTGCTCTTATGCTCTAAGCCCGGTGTCTTTTCTCAAAGAATATCCTCATACCAATGAAAATACCCCCATGCCAGTGGATGTGAACCGTGGCACCTGGCCGTCTCCTCGTTACTGCTCTCTACAAGAGCAAAACAGTACTTTTTTTTAGTATCTGCATTATTTTTTTTTATTGACAGGGTACATGTTATATTTTACACTAGCTACAGCTTATTGAAAGAGATGGATAAGAAAGAAGGATGGATGCGGAACAGGTTGTATTACAGGTAAATGGAGCGCCGGTACAGGGCCCGGCCCATAAGAAACTGCTGGATTTTCTACGGGAAGACCTGCGCCTCACGGCAGCAAAAAACGGCTGCGGTTCTGGAGCCTGCGGGGCTTGTACGGTGTTACTTGATGGAAAGCCCCAGCGCTCCTGCATTCCTACTTTGGCAAAACTCGCAAACAAACAGGTTATTACCCTGGAAGGCCTTTCCCCGCGGGAACAAGGGGTGTATGCCTTTGCCTTTGCCGAAACCGGCGCGGTCCAATGCGGATTTTGCATCCCCGGGATGGTGATGAGCGCCAAAGCCCTGCTGGATCGCAATCCGGATCCTGACGATGAGGCTATCCGTAAAGGCATCCGTGCTAATATGTGCCGGTGTACCGGGTATGTCAAGATACAGGACGGGATCCGCTATGCGGCCCGCTTATTCCGGGAGCAGACCCCGGTACCCCAACCGGCTTTCACCGGCGCGCTGGGCGAAAATTTCCACCGGGTGGATGCGGTGGCTAAAACCCTGGGTACGGGAAAATACGTGGATGATCTGGTTTTTGAAGGAATGCTCCATGCCTCGGCGGTCCGTTCCGCCTATCCCCGGGCCAGGGTGCTCAAGATCGATACGGCCCAGGCCAAGGCCCACCCGGATTGTGTCGCGGTGCTTACTGCGGAGGATGTACCGGGAAACATCAAAATCGGACACCTTGCGTTTCTTTCCGACTATGATGTGCTCATCGCCGAAGGGGGCATTACCCGTTTTATCGGCGACACCCTGGCAGTGGCGGTAGGGACACGCAAAGAAACCCTCAATGAAATAAAGGAACTGGTCTATGTGGAATATGAAGTGCTGGAACCCCTGACAAGCCCCAGGGCGGCTATGGCCAAGGGAGCGCCCTTGATTCATGCGAAAGAACGGAACATCCTCTCCCATGAACACCTGGTCCGGGGCGATGCGGACGCGGTCCTTGCTCAATCGGCCCATGTGGTAACCCGTCATTATTCGGTCCCTTTTACCGAACATGCCTTCATGGAGCCTGAGTGTGCGATTGCCCTTCCTGACGGGGATAGGGGAATTACCCTCTATTCCGCAGGTCAGAGCATCTATGACGAACAGCGGGAATGTGCCCGGATGCTGGGCATTGCTCCTGAGCAGGTCCATGTCAAGGGACAGCTTGTAGGCGGCGGCTTTGGGGGCAAAGAAGATATGAGCGTTCAGCATCATGCCTGCCTTGCCGCGTGGTGCCTTAAAAAGCCGGTAAAGGTGCTTTTAAGCAGGCAGGAAAGTATCAATCTGCATCCTAAACGGCATGCCATGGAAATGGATTTCACGACCGGCTGCGATGCCGCGGGAAAACTCACGGCCATGAAAGCGGTGATTGTCGCCGATACCGGGGCCTATGCTTCCCTCGGGGGCCCGGTTTTACAGCGGGCCTGTACCCATGCAGCAGGTCCGTACAATTACCAGGTGATCGATATTGACGGTAAGGCGGTGTATACGAATAACCCTCCGGGAGGGGCATTCCGGGGTTTCGGGGTATGTCAAAGCTGTTTTGCCACGGAAAATAACCTCAACCTTCTGGCGGAGCACCTGGGTATTTCTCCCTGGGAGATTCGGTACCGGAACGCCATTAGACCCGGGCAGGTTCTTCCCAATGGCCAGATAGCCGGGGATGATGTGGAACTGGAAGCCTGTCTCAAGGCAGTACAGGAGACCTATGACCAGGCCCGGTCTCAGGGAAAAGCCGTAGGCATTGCCTGCGCCTTAAAGAACGCGGGGATCGGGGTCGGGCTTCCTGATATAGGCCGTTGTATCCTTTCGGTGGAGCAGGGGATGATCCATATACGGACCAGCGCCGCGTGTATCGGCCAGGGACTTGCCACGGTTACCACCCAGATCGTCTGTGAGACCCTGAAGATCCCGCCGGAAAAAGTGGTGGCCGAACCTCCCGACACCCGGCGGACCCCCAACTCAGGGACCACCACCGCCTCGCGGCAGACCCTATTCACCGGAGAGGCGACCCGTCAGGCCGCGCTGAAGCTGAAAGCCGCGCTGGAAGCAGCAGGGAAGGACCTTGCTCGTCTTGAGGGACAGGAATTTTTTGCCGAGTTTTCAGGGGTAACCGATCCTATGGGAAGCGATAAACCCAACCCCGTGAGCCATCTGGCATACGGCTATGCCGCAACCGTAGTCATCCTGGAAGATACGGGTAAAGTGGAAAAGATCATCGCTGCCTATGACCTGGGGACCGTGGTCAATCCCAGAGCTGCGGAAGGCCAAATCGAAGGGGGGATCCTCATGGGCATGGGCTATGCCCTTACGGAGGACTTCCCTTTAGAAGGGGGCTATCCCAAGGTGAAATACGGAACCTTAGGGCTTATTCGGGCTACTGAAGCGCCGCCTATGGAGATCCTCCTGATACAACCGAAGAACCCGGCTCCCCCGGCCTATGGAGCAAAGGGGGTGGGTGAATTGGCGACCATTCCGGTATGTCCCGCCATAACCGGGGCCTATTATGCCAAGGATCGAACGCTCCGGAGCAAACTGCCTATGGAAGATACTTTTTATAGAAAGAAATAACACCAGGGGAAGCCTAAAGGGAGGGCCCTATGAAAAAGGATTCTGAGAGCGATAGGTTGATCATCAATTCATACAAAACCGCCATTGACGCCTTGGCGGCCTATTTGGGGGAAGCCTTTGAAATCGTACTCCATGATCTGGGCGATCTGGATCATTCGATCATCAAGATTGTGAACGGTTTTCACTCGGGACGTAAGGAAGGGGCGCCGATTACGGATCTCGCCCTGGTGATGCTGGAAAAGATCCATAAGGGTACCAGTGAAAAAAGCGATGCCGAGCGGTTTAGCACCTATTATTCCAAAAGCAAATACGGTAAACCGGTCAAATCAACCACCATGGCAATTTTCGGAGAGGAAGATACCCCGATTGGGCTGCTGTGTATTAATATGTACCTGGATAGCCCCCTTATGTCCCTGCTGCACTCTTTTTCTTTAGATGATTCCAAAGTCTATATGGCTGAAAGTTTTATCAATGATTCGGATGAATTGATCATCCGGGTTTTGGAAAAGGCGAAGGAGGAAGTGAGCCAGGATACGAGTATTTTAGCCTCTCAAAAAAACAAAGAGATCATAACCCTCTTATATTACCAGGGGATATTCAAATTAAAGAACGCCGTGAAAATCATTTCTGAAAATCTCGGTATCTCCCGGAATACGGTGTATATGCATATCCGGACCCTGGAAAATACCGAGCGGTAGGTTTGATCTTCCGGTTCAGCCTCCCAAGGATGGTTGCGCATTTGAATAAGAAAAAGTTTAGTATTTGACAGAACATTATACCAGTGGTACAATAGGTTCATGGTTATGGAGGAATATAGAGCGTGAAAGAGTCCATTAAGTGGGTAAGAAATACCATGTCAAAAACCGATTCAGTGCCCCCTATGGCTCTCATGACTGAGGAAGCGGTAAAGAAAGCGTGGAATTTTCACCGGAGTTTTCCCTGTTACCAGGTAACGCCGCTGATCAATCTTCCCCATTTGGCCCAAAGGCTGGGGATCCGGGCCTTGTATCTCAAAGATGAGTCTTATCGCTTTAACTTGCATGCCTTTAAAGTCCTGGGGGGTTCTTATGCTATGGCACAGTTCATTGCACAAAAACTGGGACAGGATATTTCCGCATTACCCTACGAAGTGCTTATCTCGGATGCAATCAAGAAAAAGCTTGGGGATATTACCTTTTATACGGCTACCGATGGGAACCACGGACGGGGTGTGGCGTGGGCAGCGAATACCCTGCGTCAAAAGTCGGTGGTGTACATGCCTGCCGGTTCTGCTCGGGCCCGCCTCCAAAACATTTTGAAAGAAGGGGCGGCGGCACAGGTTACGGATTTGAACTATGACGAGGCGGTGTGTTTTGCCCATGAGCAAGCGTCAAAAGATCCCCAAGGGATCATAGTACAGGATACGGCTTGGGAGGGGTATGAAGAGATCCCCGGGTGGATCATGCAGGGCTATGGAACCATGTCCTATGAAGTACACCAGGAACTCACCCGTTACGGAGTGTCCCCTACCCACATCTTTGTTCAAGCCGGAGTCGGTTCCCTGGCAGGTTCGGTACAGGGGTATTTTGCCCAGGCCTATGCAGCGCAGCCGCCGGTAGTAACCGTGGTAGAGGCTGCTGCCGCAGACTGCCTGTACCGTTCGGCAAGGGAAAACAACCTCGTCCAGGTAGCAGGCAAGTTACAAACCATTATGGCCGGTCTTGCATGCGGCAAGGCAAATACGATTTCCTGGCCAATCCTCAAGCAGCACAGCGCCTGTTTCGTTTCTGCGCCGGACTGGGTTGCGGCTAAAGGGATGCGGGTGTTAGGCGCGCCCCTTCGGGGAGATAGGCCGGTTATCTCAGGAGAATCCGGGGCGGTAACGACCGGGCTCCTTGCGGCGATAGGTGAACATGATGCGTACCGGGATTTGCGGGAGATCCTGGGGCTGCAAAGGGATTCGGTAGTGGTGGTATTCAGTACTGAAGGGGATACGGATCCTGAGCGATACCGGAGTATCCTCTGGGACGGGGCATGGAGTTCGGTATAGGAGGGTTGTTCAAAAACGTTAGTTTTTGAACAACCTTATTGAAGTCTGACAAATTGAAAGCTATGGAGCAAACAATGAATTTTGCGGCGATTAAGAAGGCGGCAGAGGCTTACGAAGCGGATATGACTAAGTTTCTACGGGACCTGGTACGGCTTCCTGGCGAGAGCTGCGGTGAAAAAGAAACAGCAGCTCGGATCCTGGAAGAGATGAAAAAGCTTGATTTTGATGAAGCGGGTATCGATAAGATGGGCAATGTTGTCGGGTACATGGGTGCCGGTAAAAGGCTCATCGCCTTTGATGGACACATCGACACCGTGGGCGTAGGAAACCCCGATAACTGGAAGTTCGATCCCTTTCAAGGCTATGAAACCGCGGAAGAAATCGGCGGACGGGGAACCTCAGATCAACTGGGCGGACCGGTAGCGGCGGTGTACGGGGCCAAGATCATGAAAGACCTGGGACTTTTGAATGATCAGTACCGGGTGCTGGTTACCGGTACGGTCCAGGAAGAAGATTGCGACGGATTATGCTGGGAGTATCTTATTAAAGAAGAAAAAATTCTGCCTGAGTTCGTGGTGATTACCGAACCGACAAACGGTAACATTTACCGGGGGCACCGGGGACGTATGGAGATCCGGGTTGAAGTACAGGGGGTTTCCTGCCACGGGTCAGCTCCTGAACGGGGTGATAATGCGATCTACAAGATGGGAGAAATCATCGGTGAAGTAAAGGCCCTGAATGAACGGCTCAAACACGACCCCTTTCTTGGCAAGGGGACCTTGGCAGTCTCTCAGATTTACTTTAGCTCTCCTTCCCGGTGCGCGGTGGCGGATATGTGTGCCATTTCGATTGATCGGAGACTCACCCAAGGGGAAACCTATATCTCCGCCCTGGATGAGATTAAAGCCCTTCCTACCGTAAAAAAATACGGTGCGGCGGTAACCATGTACCAATACGACCGTCCCAGTTATACCGGTGTAGTCTACCCCATAGACTGTTATTTCCCCACCTGGGTTATTCCTGAAGATGCACCGGCAACTAAAGCAATGGTACAGGCTTACGAGGGTATGTACGGTAAGCCCAAGGTGGACAAGTGGACCTTCTCCACCAATGGAGTGGCTATCATGGGACGGAACGGAATTCCCTGTATCGGTTTGGGGCCCGGTAAGGAAGAGGAGGCTCACGCTCCCAATGAAAAGACCTGGAAAGCGGATCTGGTCCGTTGCGCCGCAGTGTATGCGGCGCTTCCTTCGATTTATGTCGCGGGTACCTAGCGCGGGAGTTTCACCACAGTAACATACAGGAATCCTAAAAGGATAGGTTTCTGATGTAAGGAGATAGCATAATGACGTATATGAAGCAGTTTACCCGTAAACTGGACCAGCTCAATTTTAAACATATGTACCAAGGGGATTTTTTTCTTACCTGGGAAAAAACCCTGGATGAGATTATCGCGACCTATACCGTGGCCGATGCGTTGCGGGCGCTTCGGGAAGATAATGTTTCGACGAAAATTTTCGACAGCGGTCTGGGTATTTCCCTGTTCCGAGATAATTCGACCCGTACCCGGTTTAGCTTTGGTTCGGCCTGTAATCTGTTAGGTCTCGAAGTCCAGGATCTGGACGAAGGGAAATCGCAGATCGCCCATGGAGAAACCCTACGGGAAACGGCAAACATGATTTCCTTTATGGCGGATGTTATCGGTATTCGAGACGATATGTATATAGGCAAGGGAAACGCCTATATGCGTGAAGTCGCCAAAGCAGTGCGGGACGGGTACCTTGAGGGTGTCCTCGAACAGTGTCCAACCCTGGTTAATCTGCAGTGCGATATCGATCATCCCACCCAGATCATGGCGGATATGAACCATATTATCCATCATTTCGGCGGGGTTGAAAACCTCAAAGGCAAAAAAGTCGCCATGACCTGGGCGTATTCACCCTCTTATGGCAAGCCCCTTTCGGTTCCCCAGGGGGTTATTGGGTTAATGACCCGTTTTGGCATGGAAGTATCCTTAGCCCACCCAAAAGGCTATGAGGTGATGCCGGAAATAGAAAGGATGGCCCAAAAGAACGCGGCGGCCAGTGGCGGCGCCTTTACTACCTCGGATTCCATGGAAGCCGCCTTCAAAGATGCGGATATCGTGTATCCGAAAAGCTGGGCCCCCTTTGCCGCGATGGAGAAACGGACAAAACTATACGGCGACGGCGACCTTGAAGGGATAAAGGCCCTTGAAAAAGAACTGCTCGCGGAAAATGCCCGTCATAAGGACTGGGAATGTACGGAACCGATGATGCAGACGACCCGGGACGGTAAGGCCCTGTATCTGCACTGTCTTCCGGCGGATATTTCCGGGGTCAGTTGCAGGGAAGGAGAAGTGGCTGCTTCGGTGTTTGACCGTTACCGGGTGCCCCTCTATAAGCAGGCAAGTCATAAGCCCTACATCATTGGGGCGATGATCTTTTTAAGTAAGATCAAGTATCCCCAGCAGCTGTTGGAGGAACTTGCCTCTCGCCATAAGGCGCGTTTTTGGGGATTCTAAGGAACCGGGCGTACATGAACGGTGATAAGGTGAAACACCTGGGGAGCGGGGAGGCTTCTCTTTTCTTTGAAGCCTCTGCTTTACCCAAAAGCGCTTTCTCGTTAAGAGGATAATGGTAAGGGGTAAAATATGAAAAAAAGAGTGGTCATTGCCCTGGGAGGTAACGCCCTGGGGGATACCTTAAAAGAACAAATGAGCGCGGTCCAGGGGACCGCCGCGGTATTGGCGGATATGGTTGAAGGGGGGTATGATGTGGTGGTAGTCCATGGCAATGGGCCCCAAGTGGGTATGATTAACACCGCCTTTGAAACCGCATCGAAAGCGGATCCCCACTTCCCCCTGCTGCCCATGAGTGTGTGTGTTGCCCTGAGCCAGGGCTACATTGGATATGATTTGCAAAATGTGCTGCGAAAAGAATTGGATGCCCGGCACCTCACGATTCCGGTAGCCACGATCATCACCCAGGTCGTGGTTGACCCCGAAGATAAGGCTTTTGCCCAGCCCACTAAACCGATTGGGGGATTTATGACCCAGGAGGAAGCCGCGAACCTGGCAGCTACAGGTGTACCGGTGATGGAAGATGCCGGTCGAGGCTGGCGCAGGGTGGTGGCTTCTCCAAAACCGGTGAACATCCTGGAGCGCGAGACCATCCAGGCTCTCCTTGAGGCAGGGCAGATTCCCATTGCCGCAGGAGGGGGCGGGATTCCCGTGGCGCTCAAGGACGGTCAATATCGGGGCATGAACGCCGTAGTGGACAAAGACTTTGCTGCAGCGAAACTTGCGGAAATAATCGGTGCGGATATGCTCATCATACTCACGGCAGTTGAAAAAGTGGCTATTAACTTTGGTAAACCGAATCAGCAATGGTTGGATAGCCTCACCCTGGCCGAAGCGGAACGGTTCATCGCCGAGGGTCAGTTTGCCAAAGGTTCCATGCTGCCCAAGGTTGAGGCGGCTGCCGCATTTGTTCGGGCAAACCCTCAGCATACCGCGCTCATTACGATGCTGGCCAAGGCAAAAGAAGGTATTGAAGGCAACACCGGTACGGTGATTAGCCGGTAAGAGGCTCCTTCCGTACAAGGCGAGGCTATCGAAGGAGCGATGGTATGGAAAACATACGGGCGCCCCGGCGGATGATCGAAGGTTAATCTATCAGCTTGCAGGACGGCCCGGTTTATCGGTTCCGCTTAAAAAACCGCAACATGCTGTGCATTTTGCGAGACTTGGTATAGACTAAAAGGCCGCAAGAACCATAGGATGCTTTCCCGCGTCCAATCAGTACCAAGGAGCACCGTAGACCGGCATCATTTGGATGACAATATACCATAGAGAGGTGTATCATGAGTGAAATAATGCGTCCCCTCGCATTTCCGGATCTTGTCCGTTGGATTCAAACGGAAGCAAAGAACAGTAATTCGGTGTTTGGGATACGGAAGGATCGCTTCTACCGGAACTCAAGCGGTGCAGGAATCATCCTGTTTGGAACCAGGATCGCTTCGCCCCTGGGACCTGCCGCAGGGCCCCACACCCAGCTTACCCAAAACATTCTGGCAGCATACCTCGCAGGAAGCCGATTCATCGAGCTTAAGACCGTGCAGATCATGGACGGGGAGGAATTGCGGAAATGCGTAGCCCGCCCCTGCATCAATGCTACGGATGAGGGATACAATGTGGAATGGTCCACCGAGCTTACGGTGCAGCAGGCCTTTGACGAGTATGTGAAGGCATGGTTTTTAGTGCATGTCTTGGCTAAGGAGTTCGATTTAGAGGACCCTTGCCGGGTTATCTTTAACATGAGCGTGGGTTACAGCCTGGAAGGTATTCAGTCCCCCAAGATCGATACCTATATCGAAGGGATGCGGAACGCCTGCGGTTCACCGGTCTGGACTACCTGTTATGATTACCTTAAAGCGAACATCGCTTCGTTCAAAAGGTTCACCCAAAAGGATTTAGACGCCATACCCGGTACCGTTTCTTCCAGTATTACCTTATCCACCCTCCACGGTTGTCCCAAAGAGGAGATCGAACGGATCGCCTCCTATCTGTTGGTAACTAAGGGGATGCATACGTACATTAAATGCAACCCAACCTTGCTCGGGTATGAAACCGCCCGCCGGCTCTTGGACGATATGGGGTATGGGTATATTTCCTTTGACGATCACCACTTCAAGAACGACCTCCAGTTTAGCGATGCCGTGGCCATGCTCCGGCGCTTGCAGGTACAGGCTGAGGAGCAAAACCTGGCCTTTGGGGTAAAGATTACCAACACCTTCCCCGTAGCCATTACCAGGCAAGAACTCCCTGGCGAGGAAATGTATATGTCCGGGCGCTCCCTGTTTCCCCTTTCCATTACCGTGGCGCAGCGTTTATCCCAAGCCTTTAACGGAACCCTTTCCATCTCCTATTCCGGCGGAGCGGATTTCTTTAATCTGGCGTCCATCCTCGAAACCGGTATCCGTCCGGTTACCATGGCAACCAACCTGCTTAAGCCGGGAGGATACGAACGGCTCAATCAGCTTGCGGAGCTTGCCGAAACCCTATTGTCCCGGCTGGATCCTGGGTTTACCCGTATCCAGGTACCTGCCCTGAATACCCTGGCAGAACAGCTTACCGAGCACAAGCGGCACCGTAAAGAACACCGGCAAGGGGGCTTGCGGAAAACCGCTTCGGTTCTGCCCCTCTTTGACTGTGCAAAAGCGCCCTGCCAAGAGGGAGGCTGCCCCTTGCATCAGCAGATTCCCGCGTATCTGGAAAAAGTTGCTGCCGGTGATTATGATGGGGCTTTTGAAATTATCATCCGGGATAATACCGCTCCTTCTATCACCGGCACCCTCTGCGATCACCGGTGTCAACAGATCTGTACCCGGGTGGATTATGATAATTCCCTGGAAATCCGCCGGGCCAAGCGTCTTGCTGCAGAACATGCGGAAGATACGTACATCAACGGCCTTGAGCCGGTTCCGCTGAAGACCGATAGATCCGTGGGGATTATCGGTGCAGGGCCTGCGGGTATAGCCGCGGCGGTGTACCTCAGGAGAAAGGGGGTACCGGTGAGGGTGTATGAAAAACGGGATACCGCCTATGGCATTGTTCGGCATGTGATCCCTTCTTTTAGGATCAGCCGTGAAGCGGTGGATCGGGATTTGCGGCTTGCGGAAAAGCTTGGGGTGGAGTTCATTTTTGGCGTGGATGAGCAGTATGCCCTCTCCAGCCTTAAAAAGGATCATGCCTTTGTAGTGCTTGCCACGGGAGCATGGAAAGCGGGAAGTTCCCCCCTGGATGCCGGTGATACCCTGGATGCGCTCCAATTCCTGGAAGCCTTCAAAGCCTCAGGAGGCGCTTTGGACCTGGGTAAGCGGGTGGCGGTTATCGGCGGGGGGGATGTGGCTATGGACTGCGCCCGAGCGGCGAAACGGAACCGGGGAGTCGAAAACGTAAGCATCCTATACCGGAGGACCAAGGAATTTATGCCCGCCCAGCAGGAAGAACGGGAAGGAGCCGTGGCAGAAGGGGTAGGCATCATGGAACTGTGTGCGCCGGAACGTTTTAAGGCGGGTATGCTCCGGTGTGAAGTGATGCGCCTGGGGGATTACGACGCATCGGGACGGCGGAGCATAGCCGGTACGGGTACCTATGTAGAACTGCCCTGTGATCGGGTAATTAGTGCGGTAGGCGCTCGGGTGGATACCGCCTTGTTTACCCGGAACGGCGTAACCCTGAATCCCAAGGGGTTTCCGGTTCTGAATGCCGCCCTGGAAAGTTCTGTCCCAGATGTCTACATTGCCGGGGACTGCAAGGCTGGGGCGGCCACCGTGGTTAAGGCCCTGGCAGACAGCAAAACCATAGCAGCGGACATTTTACGGAAACTCCATATCCCCGCTGATTTTGTGCCGGTGAAACCCCAGCAGGATACAGAGATCCTCTACGCCAGGAAAGGGATAGCGGCCCCTTCGCTGCCGGGGAACACCGACGCCTACCGGTGTCTTTCCTGCGGGGAAATTTGCGAACTCTGCTGTGACGTATGCCCGAACCGGGCGAATGTTATGGTGAACCCTGCATCGTCTTTGAGCGCGGGAGGCCATCAGGTGGTACACATCGACCGGCTATGCAATGAGTGCGGAAACTGCGCCGTCTTCTGCCCTCACGAGGGAGCCCCGTATAAGGACAAGTTCACCGTGTTTTCCTGTGAGGAAGATTTCACCCATAGCCAGAATAGGGGCTTCTTGTCCCTCGGTACAGGGGCCTTCCGGGTCAGGCTTGCGGATAAATCGGTACTTACCTGGCACGGGGAACCGGGAGGCATTCCCCAAGACATGGCCCGGATGATCGATCTGCTTATGCAGACCTATAGCTATATGGTAACGGAGGTTTAACCATGCTCGTAATTGGAAATGGAAAAGTCGTTACAAGAGACGACGCGTGTCCGTTTATTGAAAACGGGGCGGTCGCCATAGACGGCACGATGATCACCGAAGTGGGTGAAACCGGGGTAGTCAAGGCAAAATACCCGGATGCGGACTACATGGATGCCCGGGGGCGTTTGGTTATGCCCGGTTTTATCAACACCCACATGCACTACTACAGTACCTTTGCCCGGGGTATGAGTCTTGGCGGTAAACCGGCAACCACCTTCGGCGAAGTGCTGCGGGGACTGTGGTGGCGGCTCGACAAGCAACTTACCCTGGAGGATGTGTATTACAGCGCGGTGGGCCCCATGATTGACGAAATCCGTTCGGGGGTTACCTCGGTGATCGATCATCACGCCAGCCCCTATGCGGTGGAAGGGAGCCTCTTCAAGATTACCGAGGCAGCCCAGCGCTTCGGTATCCGCAGCAACCTCTGTTACGAGATTTCCGACCGGGACGGTGAATCCATAAAAGATGCCGGGATCAAAGAAAACGTGGATTTTGCGAAGTACTGCAAAGCGCAAAACACCGATATGCTGAAAGCCCTTATGGGGATCCATGCCCAGATGACCATCAGCGAAAAGACCCTGAATCAGTGCCTCGAGGCTGCGGCCGGCCTGGATGTGGGGTTTCACCTTCACGCGGCAGAGGGTATAGAAGATGTGGTTGACGCCTTGGCAAAATACCAGATGCGGGTCATTGAACGGCTGCATCACTATAAGGTACTTTCCGACAAAACCATAGCGGTCCATTGCATCCACATCACCCAGGAAGAGATGGAGCTCCTCAAAGACAGCCGGGTTGCGGTAGTACACAACCCTGAGTCGAACATGGGAAATACCGTAGGGGTTTCGCCGGTCCTGACCATGATGAAGCAGGGGATCCTGGTAGGTCTGGGTACCGACGGCTACACCGCGGATATGACCGAATCCTATAAGGTTGCGGCGATTTTGCATAAACACGCGGCGCGGATCCCTTCGGTTGCCTGGGCAGAACCGCCGCAGATGCTTTTCGAGAACAACAAGCGGATTATGGAACGGTTCATTCAGGGCAAGATCGGTACGCTCAAAAAGGATCACTATGCGGATCTTATCGTCGTGGATTATACGGGGCCGACACCGGTACATGAAAACACCATCAACAGTCACATCCTCTTTGGTATCTCAGGCAGGCATGTGGATACCACCATTATCAACGGCAAAGTCATTATGAAAGACCGGGAACTTGTGGGGATCGATGAAGCAGGGCTTTTGGCAAAGTCCCGGGAACAGGCCCTGAAGTTGTGGAAACGGATTTAAAATACCCTGAGGTACGACAAAAAGGAAAAAGTCCGCGGGACTAAAGTCCGCAATGACGCGAATTAACGCGAAGGTATCCGAATAATCCGTGAACATGAGCGTTCATTCGCGGACCCTTAGTATTCACTAGGCGAGCCGAAAGGAAATCGGGGTTAACCGAGGCATGGAAGAGCTTGTTTGGGGTACTCCGCAGCGGGACAGAAACCACGGTCGTCCGCTGCGGGGCAAGGGCTTTTTGCTTTTTATGGATATTAAATAAAGAATCCCCGCCATGAATGGCGGGGTATTGAAGCTTTCTCCTTGAAAGCGTATCGCATGCGGGGGAACAAATCCCCCGCGCCCCCGGTTTTACGCCCCAGGGGGCGGGGTATTAAACCCACGGTAAGGGCGCTGTCGCGTTTCATGTGAGCGCGTGGATTGAAACAAGAAACGATCTACGGCTTTTTGGATTAACCGGTTGTTTCGCTTCCTTTAGGGATAGGACCGTTTGAAGGCTTTTACCCGGGCAGAGGCTCGGATGGTGAGGGGAGACCGTTCCCCCCGGATAAGGTATCGATAACCCAAACCGGCGATCATGGCGCCGTTATCTCCGCAAAGCGCTAGTGAGGGAAAGATACAGTGTAGGTCCTGCCGTTCACCCAGAAGCCGCCGGAGATAGGAATTGGCTGCCACTCCGCCGCCGCCTACAATGGTACGAAGCCCCGTATCTTCTACCGCCCGAAAAAGACTGCGGAGGAGGATGTCTACAGCGGTTTTCTGAAAGGAGGCCGCAATATCCCCCAGGCTCACCTCGGAAACCGGTTTCTTACGGAACTGCTCCAGTTGATTGATTACCGCGGTCTTGAGCCCTGAATAGGAGAGATCATACCGATGTTCCCCCTTGTACAGGTTGGGCAGGGGAAACTTGAAGGCTAAAGGGTCTCCTGTTTGAGCGAGTTTGTCTATGGCTACCCCTCCAGGATACCCAAAGCCGTAATGGTTGGACACCTTATCAAAGGCTTCCCCTACGGCGTCGTCGATGGTGGTTCCCAGAACCGTAACCGCATCAAAATCATCCACTCGGCAGATAATACTGTGTCCACCGGAAACCAGCAGCCCTAAAAAGGGGTATTCCGCAGGTACGGTCGGGGCAGCCGGGGATTCGGATAGCTGGGATGCGTAGAGGTGAGCCAGCATGTGGTCCACGGCGATAAAGGGGATATTTTGAGCCCAGGCAAAGGCCTTAGCAAAGGAAAGCCCTACCAGGAGGGAGCCTAACAGACCGGGGTGCGCGGTTACCGCCACTCCATCCAGGCCGGCAGGTTCTAAACCGGCCTTAAGGAGCGCCTCTTGAACAACTCCATAAATCCACTCGGTATGTTTACGGCTCGCAATCTCCGGAACCACCCCTTTATACAGAGCGTGAAAGGGAATCTGGGTAGCAACTACATTGGAGAGAACCCATGTTCCGTCTTCCACCACTGCAGCGGCACATTCATCACAGGACGATTCAATACCAAGAATTTTCATTTTCTCCAGCATACCCTGGTTGCACAGGCTAGGCAAGAAGCGTTTCCGGCGTTTAACCCGCCGGAATCTACACCGGAATCTACAAAGGATTATAGGGCAATAAAAAAAGCCCGGCGGCCCCTGGACTTTTGCCCTGAGGGGACCGATTATCAGGGATGTGCCTGCATGAGAGGGGATAGTGTGGCAAAAGAATACCCCCGTTCCACCAGGGCGGGATATAACTCCTCCAGGGTCGCAGCCAGTTCAGGGGACCAGGTATGACCGATCAGCACCGCAACTCCCTTCTGCGCTGCCCTGTGAAGCCCTGTTTCCACACATTGGATCATGGCGGTCTTTGCCTGAATATTGTCTATAAACACATCCCGTTCCCCAATAGGTATTCCCAGGCGTTTTGCCACATCCGGCGCTGCGGTATCCGCTATCGTTCTGGAATCAAGAAAATAGATACCCCGTTCCCGGCATAGGGTCAGTATGGTCTCCATAGCCTCAGGATCCCTGGTTATCTTGGAACCTTGGTGGTTATTCATCCCTGCCACAGGACCTATTTCCGCTAAATTACCTTCCACCACCGCCCGGATTGTTTCTGCAGACATCCCTGCATAAATGGCCCCCGGTCCAGGATCCTGCCCTCCCAGCGCCTCCATAGGCTGATGGAGGAACAGTTCCTTTCCTGCAGCCCGTATACGCCGGGCAGCTTCCACGGAATAGGGAAGCCCCGGCAATACCGCAATGGTAAGGGGGCCGGAAAAGCGCAGAAACGGCTCCAATTCCTCCAGGTTATTGCCGGCATCATCAATGACAAACACCAGCCTTCCCTGGTACCGGGGTTTTGGGGGCTGCTCAGCAGGGGGCCCAGAGGCTTCCGTGTCCTTCGACTCCGCATCGGGCCTGATAGCTTCCTCTTCTGCAGGCTCTTGAGAAACCGGGGGCTCCTCTGGCTCCGCAGGAACCCAAGGCTCTTGAGGCGCATCTGCAGGATAGCCTTGAGGATCCTCTCCCGTTACGGAGGCCCCATCAAGCACGAACAAGGTACGGACAAAGATAACACTCGTTACGCCTAACACCCCCACAAAGATGCACAAGCCCGTTACGAGCAGCAGCCGGATACCCTTTTTTTCCTCTGCCGGTGGGGGATCGGACTGTTTCTCAGCCTGCTTCATCTGTATCCGCCTTATTCCCGGAAGCTCTGAGCATACTTGAACATAGCGATTACCCGTCCCTTTGGTCAACGGGGCATTTCACGATCCTCTTTCCTATGGTATCATCGCCTATGATTACCCATACCTTGCGTCCTGCGGCGGTCATATTCGATATGGATGGCCTCATGTTGGATACTGAACGACCCATGGTGGAGCTTTGGATCCAGGTTAGCCAAGCCCGGGGCTGGAATATTACCCCGGAACTGGTGTTCCGTACCGTGGGGGTGAATGAGGCTGCTACTCGGGCGGTGTTTATGCAGGAATACGGCCCGGATTTTCCCTATGATACCATCAGGAAAGAAGCGATCCGGATTATGCGTGAAAAGATTGAACAAGCGGGTATCCCTCATCGGCCAGGACTGCTTACCCTGCTGGATCATCTCGATTCGCTGGGGATTCCCCTGGGGCTTGCCACTTCAACCGCTCAGGAGATAGGGATATGGAAGCTGAAAAAGGCCCGTATTCTGGATCGTTTTGAGGTTTTTGCCTTTGGGGATGAGGTGAACCGGGGAAAACCTGCACCGGATATTTTTCTCCTCGCCGCGGATCGACTGGATAAGGAGCCTCAGGACTGTGTAGGTTTTGAGGATTCTCCTGCAGGCCTCCAAGGGCTTCATGCTGCGGGAATCCGGTCGGTGTTTATTAAAGATCTCATGGAACCGCCGCCGGATATACTCGCCACAGTCTGGCGCCGCTGTACTGATCTGGCGGAAGCAGCGGCTTTGTTTTAAGCCCCGGTACGAGGTAACGTGAGTTCGATGGGAATCCAAGGGCATTGCTTCATCGAAAATGTAACCCAATTCAAGGCAGACTATCCGGGAGCAACCGTTCTCGGAGGTCAATATGGGGTTATCCATGAAAGAAAAACGAAACGTCATCGCCGCCTACCGTTACCGCTATACGAACGCAGGCAGGAAAGAAAAACCCAGCCATTCGGGAAGAACTGCGGTTTATCGCCGGGTATAACCGGAAATACGTTCTGCGTATCCTGAATAAGCCGAAGGCTCAAAAGGCCCTCCTCTTGGTAAAAGGCAAGGCCGTCAAACCGGGGGGTATACTCAAACACCGTGTCCCTATCCGCACCTTCTCAGCGGAGCGTAAACTCCCCGGTTTTATCCCAATTGACCCCGTCGGACCTTAGTCCGCCACCACTGCGGGAAGACCTGTACCCCCTCACGAGACCATAAGAAAAATGCCCATTGCTTGCGGACCTCTGGTCCGAGTCGAACAGAAAAACGGCGCCTGAGTCCGTGAGTATATCGGCGATGACCGCCTTGTGGGGGAAGCCTTACAGTCCCGCCTCGCCGAGGTCTACCGTTCCTCCGCTATGAAGCTTGAAAGTAAGGTCAAGGCCGGTTCCAAAGAAATCAAAAAAAAATACGGCGAACCCCGCAGCCTCTATCAGCGTCTTTTGGAATCGGACGCACTGTCGCCAGAAGCAAAGGCGAAACTCACCAGGCTCTGCGGACTGTACCATCCGGTTCAGCTACAGCACAATGTCAACAAGGCCATCCTCGCGTTGCGGGAGGCCATCGCCGCACCGTACCCCTCTTTGGAAAGGGAACCGGCGGCCTAACGTTACTTTTTGAAATGAGACATTTCAGCCCCCGACAGCCCTTCACGGAACAAAATCAAAGGCTCGTTCACGGTAAGGGTAAAGACCGCCCCGCTATGCGGCGGCCCATCCGCAATCCGGTAGATTCATCTTTTAATAATATTCTTTCCTGGGTATGTATGCCGCTACTCCGGACCAGGGAATGTCCGCATAAGCGCAAACAGGACATTTGTTGGGCGCGGTCTTTGCTTTAATAGTATTACCGCAGTTGACACACTCCCAGTCATGGAAATCTCCGCCCCCGGTCTTGCTTTTGCCTATATTTTCGAGCAATTTTTTATAACGCGCCTCGTGTTCTTTCTCGATGGCCGCTATCTGCCCAAACCGCTCGGCTATCTCGGTAAAGCCTTCTTCTTTTGCTGTTTTGGCAAAATTGACGTACATATCCGTCGCCTCGTAATTCTCGCCGGATGCCGCCGTCTTAAGGTTATCCTCGGTGCTGCCTATCCCTTCCAGATACTTGAACCAGATTTTTGCGTGTTCATACTCGTTGTTTGCCGTTTCCTCAAAAACCCGCGCTATCCGCGTATACCCTTCTTCTTTTGCCTTAGCCGCAAAGTAGAAATACTTACCCCGCGCCTGTGATTCCCCGGCAAAAGCCGCCAGCAAATTTTGCTCCGTCTTGCTGTCCTTTAGATTAGCCATAAGGCCTCCTCTCCTAATTAAAATAAAAAATGTTTGAAAAACCGTTTTGGTCTTACATTGATTTAATAATAATACTTATTATCGTTAAAATCAAGCTATTTTTTATTAGAGACATCTTGACACAAGCCTTTGACACTCGAATCCGGTTTTCTATACTCCCCTTATCACAAGGGTGATAGGGTTTGCAGAAATACGATCGGCCATTGCCGCTTCGTCCCCGGCGCCGTATTCACCAACTCATGCAAGGCGTTTTCACGGCCCTTGTCATAGGTACGGGTTCTGCCCAGGCAGGGCGGGAGCCGGCGGAGGGCCTGCTCCAATGCCCGCTCATGGAACGGGCGCTCTTGCCTTCCATACGGAACCCTAAGTAACGTGAGTTCGACCGAGAGAAAAAAGTCCGCCGGACTTTAGTCCGCCGGACTTTAGTCCGCTATTACGCGAATGTATTCGAATAATTCGCTGAAATGAGCGTTCCTTCGCGGATTCCAGCGAACTCAGGTTAAGTACTACCGGGTGTTCCGTTCCACCAAAACCGCCGCACATACCTTGCTTTGCCGGGAGACCACCGTATCGACTTCCCCATGGCCTGCCTGCTCCCGCCCTGCGTCTTCCGGCGGACGCTCGCGTATATCACGGCGGTTCGGTATCTTTGAGGCGCAATTTTTCTTGCCCCGAGACCTTTTATGCCGTTTTCTATGGGCTTTCCCCAGGAGATTTCGGACTGCTTCAGGACAATTTTTTCCCCCATTTTACCCCTCCGGTTTCCGGTTTATCACTTCCTTGGAGAGGTATCTATCCCTTAACTTGTTGACAATCGTAATTTCGATAAAATACTTAAATTGGGGGAAGGGGTGTAGGAATTAGGACTGAAAATATTCTTCTTTTTCCTAAATGCCCCTAAATGCCCTGATTTTTTATAAAGTCGGTATTATATGGAGTGTTTTTAGGTAATTGGAGTAGGTATAACGTGAAAAAATATTGATTATATAATTAGTTTTTTCTCACAAACACTGGAAAACCGGAAATGGGGAACATGGGCGTAGGGATGTTAGATGGTTTTCAGGGATAAACATTAGGGGATTAAGCTTGGAAACCAAAACACTGGTCAAACAGATCAAAGCTAAAAACCGCGCCTCCAATATATATGTGTTTGTGAGCGTGCTGTCCGGTATCGGGACTACACTGTTGACTGTCCTGCTGGTGCATCTGCTTTTTGCGGGGGAAATAAGCCGGGAACAGATATGGCAGCTTGGCGCGGGTATAGCCATCCTGCAAATCATTAAGGCCGTGTTTAATGCTCTGGGACTTTGGCGGGCGCATCACGCCGCATACAAGGCCCTTGCTGATTTACGGTTCGACATCATCAGCCATTTGAAGAAGCTGCCCCTTGGATTTTTTCAAAAACGTATGGCGGGGGATCTGACCAATATCATCGGCCATGACGTGGAACAAATTGAGCTTTACCTTGCTCACACGCAGCCGGAAATCATTGCCACAACGCTTGTCGCCGCGCTCATCGCTGCTTTGATGTTTATAATTGAATGGCGGCTTGCCTTCTGTCTGATCGTACCAGTTGCCGTGGCGCTAGGGCTGCTGGCACTGCTGTTCATGCTTTGGAGCGGCCTGCTCGCACGGTACAACCAGGCAACAAAAGAAATGGCGGAAAACCTCATGGAATATACCGCCATCATACCGGCGGTCAAAGCGTTTTCAAAATCGGAACGTAAGAGTAACGCGCTTATTTCTTACATCAAAAGTTATGTAAAGGCTATGCGCCGCATGATACTTGGCATCTCCGTTCCGCAGGGCATCGTGATGATGGTTCTCCAGGCAGGCGTATTTCTTGTGATTATCTGCGGACTTCACCTGCTGTCAGGCGGCGGTATCTCGGTTACGCGCTTTGTGCTGGGACTGGTACTGTCCATTACTTTTTCCGCTGCTATGATCAAATATATGTCCTACGAACACGCGGGTATAATACTGAACCGTATGGCGGCGAATATTGTGAGTATCACCGGCGAAAGTGCCGATCCGGAAAACGAAAAAACAACCCTCACCAACGGTGATATTGTCTTTGAAAATGTTACATTCAGCTATGACGGGTGTGAGGATGCGCTTAAAAATATCAGTGTGATATTCCGGCAGGGAGAAACGAGCGCGATTGTCGGGTCATCCGGTTCTGGAAAATCAACGATTGCAAACCTCATTATGGGCTTTTGGAAAACGGGGGAAGGCAGCGTTACCATAGGTGGGGAAAACATAGCGGACGTAAATGAAAAAGAACTGTCGAAACTCATTTCCATCGTTCAACAGGAAAGTTTTCTGTTCAATACCTCCATCGCGGACAACATCGCCATAGGGCGGCATGGCGCGGGCCGGGAAGATATTGTGGCAGCGGCGAAACTGGCGTGTATTCACGAGAGGATCAACGCACTGCCTGACGGATACGACACCATCGTTGGCGAAGGCGGGGCGAAGTTATCTGGCGGTGAGAAACAGCGCATCGCCATTGCACGGGTTATGCTGAAAAATGCGCCGGTGATTAT
This sequence comes from Treponema sp., assembly GCA_031258005.1. Lineage (GTDB taxonomy): Bacteria > Spirochaetota > Spirochaetia > Treponematales > Breznakiellaceae > JAIRLU01. Next base: position 20,232 of record JAIRNP010000073.1, on the reverse strand, counting down.
ACTTGATGAAGCAACGGCGACCATTGATCCTTATAACGAGCATTTAATCCAGAAAGCGATTTTAAATCTTTCCCGTGATAAAACACTCATTGTGATTGCGCATCACCTTTCCGCAATCATGGGTGTGGATCAGATTATTGTCATGGATAGGGGCCGTATTGCCGCCGCCGGAAAACACGGAGAATTGATAGAAAGCTGTCCATTGTATGCGGAAATGGTTGCGGCGCAAGAAGCCGTTGACAAGTGGGAAATCAGGGCACAGGCACCCTGCGGGGATGGTATGTAAATGTTCAAAAAAATGCTCTCCTTTACAACCCCGGCTGGTAAGGCGTTTATCGCCGCCGCTACATTCAGTTTTATTGTCGGAGAACTGCTTTGGGCCTGTCTCGTTTATCTCGCGGTAGACGCATTGTTCAGCATTATACTGAGGGGTGTGGTGGATTTGAGACGGCTGATCGCGGCGGGTGTTATATTGCTTTTGGTGAAGGCTGTTTTTACCATCCTCGCGGATTTGACCAAACACTATGCGGGTTTTAACGTTGTTGAAAATGTGCGCGTCCGCCTGATCCGCAAACTGAAAAAGTTATCCCTTGGTTTCTTCACCAGGGAACGACTGGGAGAACTCAACACGGTGATTCATAAAGACGTGGACAATTTGGAGGGCATGGTCGGGCATTTTTTGTGCGTCATGGGGAGTGATATTATTGTTGCCGTGATTGTGGGGGTGTGGCTGTTTAGCAAAAACGTGATACTTGGATTGTGTATGGTTTCTTTGCTGCCGCCTGCCGTCATAGCCCTGATGATGGGCCTGAGAAAAAGCGGGGCCGCACAAAAGAACACGAATGATGATTTGGCTGATATGGCGAGCCTGTTTGTCGAATACACAAAAGGTATCCCCTTAATGAAGGCATTTTCAGAAAACGCCGCCTTTACGCAAAAACTCAAGGGTAGTATTGAAAATTTTGGCCGTAGCAGCGCGAATCAGGCTAAAGTGATCGCGGGTTACACGGGCCGTTTCGGCTTCTTTTTTGAACTCTCCACCGCCGTCATGCTCATTACCGGTGCGCTTTTTGTGCAGCGGGGGATGGTCAATACGGAAGTCTTCTTGTATTTTATTATTTTTTCAAGTGTTTTTTATAAACCCTTTTCTAAACTGGAACTGTATTTTTTGGAATTTATAAAAATCAAAGACAGCTACCGCCGGGTTATGGATATTTTAGAGACACCGAATGTGCCGAATCCGCAAGACGCGCGGACTGTGAATGAATTTGACATTAGTTTTGAAAATGTCGGCTTTGCTTATGGTTTCGCCAACGACAAAGACACCGGTAAGGCCGCTGAATCGGGGGATGATGATGAATTTTCCCTGCACAATGTCAGCTTCCATGTTCCACGTGGAAGTTTGACCGCGCTTGTCGGACCATCCGGTTCCGGCAAAACAACGGTAACGAATCTTTTGTTGAGATTCTGGGACGTACAAGCCGGCAGTGTCAAAGTCGGCAATGTTGATATTCGGAACATGGACTATGACGATCTATTGGATCACATCAGTATTGTCATGCAGAATGTCTATCTTAGTTCCGGCAGCATTTGGATAATATAAAGATCGGTAAAAACGAAGCGACCCAGGACGAAGTGATTGAAGCGGCTAAACACGCCCAAATCCATGATTTTATCGCCGGCCTGCCGGATGGCTATGATACCCCTGTTGGGGAAAACGGTGTAGGCTTGTCGGGCGGCCAGAAGCAGCGTATCTCCATTGCCCGCGCGTTTATCAAAAACGCTCCGATTGTGGTATTGGATGAGATTACCAGCAATGTTGATCCGGTAAATGAAGCAAAAATTCAGAGAGCAATCAGTACCCTTGCCAAAGATAGGACGGTCCTCGTCATCGCCCATCATTTACGGACTATCCGCGGGGCAGACCAAATCATCGTATTTAACGGAGGGCGTATCGGGGAAAAAGGAACCCATGATGAACTTTTGAACAACTGTGGCCTTTACCATACCCTGTGGACTGCCCAGGAACAGGCGAAGGGCTGGAAATAATAGGTTCTTTGTATCATTTTTTAATGGACTTGTTCAACAACCCGGTTGGTTGTCGCGGACTTTAGTCCGACACAAGTCTCGTAGATTTGGCGAATTTCTTGCAGAAATCCGCCAAATCTACCGTATTTTAGCGGAAATTGTTCAATAACTGAAGTTATTGAACAATTCTAATAGGCCGAACTTCGAGTTTTAAATTTCACCGCCAAGTCGAAGAAGTCGAATAAGTTTTTAGCGCCAAATTGTTCTTTTTTCCTTCCTTCTTCGACCTTGCGGTGAATAAATTAAGAACGAATTAGTCGAAACTCGACATTCGGCCTAATATTTAAATTCGATGTAAAATAGAGCATTTTTAGGGAATTGGAGTAGGCAAACCGGATTGAGTTATGGGATAATTTAATTGTTAGTAAAGCCTAATTAATACCGGTAAATCGTTTAAGAATAAAGAGGTGAATAGTCAATATGAATGGGAATGAACAATTTGCCGCTTTGGAAAAGCATACAAGAACCCTGGATAATGTTCACATCATAGACAAAAAAACTGACAAGCTCATCCTTCGATTCACGGATAATACAGGCATCGGGACGGTGCGTATGTACGCTCTGTTTCCTGGAATCTTTCTTGGTTTCAATGATGTTGAAACCAGTTCTTTTCCGCATTTCAAGGGGGAAATTATACAAGGATTTAAAATAAACTTCTGTGTCGACGGCCGATGTGAGGTAAAGTTGTCTGATGGTATGTATCTATTCCTTGAAACGGGCGACATGAGTTTCAGCAATCTTACGGCATCCGGCGATTTTTCTTTACCCTATGAACGGTATCATGGCGTTGAATTGCACATCTACGATTCGGCACTGAAACAGCCTAAGCCACTCTTGTTTGAGATTTTTGGCATAGATTTGACGCGCATTTGTAAAAAATATTGTCCGGCATCCGGAAGCCTTGTTGCCAGGGTAGGAGAAAAAATCCAGTCTGTTTTTTTATCTATGGGTAATACCCCACCCGAATGTGAAACCGATTATTTCAGGTTGAAAGTGACGGAGCTGCTATTTCTGCTTATGCATACTGAAACGCCTGATGAAAAGGAACGGCGGAATTTTTTTACCCTGGGGCAGATAAAAATAGCAAAGCAGGTTATGAAAATTATTACTACAGATTTAGGCAAACATTATTCAGTTGAAAAGCTATCTGAAAAATTCAGTATAATCCCTTCATCGCTTAACAAGTATTTTTATGGGGTATTTGGTGAAAGTATACCATCGTTTCTCAAAAACAAGCGTATGAATAAAGCGGCAGAATATTTGGAAAAAAGCAATCACCAGATTACGGATATTGCGCTTATGATGGGATATGAGAACGCCAGTAAATTTGCGGCTGTTTTTAAGGCGGTCAAAGGGGAAAGCCCTCTGGAATACCGGCGCAGATATAGAAGCTATTCCTGACGATTGATTTTTGAGATGGAGAAAAACTGTCAGGATCATATTGTGAAATTAGTTAGAATTTATAACTAAAATATATTTTAGGAGGTTCTTTTTATGATAAAGAACAAATTTTCGATGTGGAAGGTATTAGGTTTAATTACCTTTGTCCTGGTGTTATTAGTATCGGCTTGTGATAACGGGAGCAGTGAGAATACTGACCCTGACCCCAAGGTCCTAAAAATTACCAACGTGGGTACGGCTGGAACCGGTGGTTTTATGGTAGGAATGTTTAGCGAAATGCCTGAGGAGGGGGAACCGGAAAATGAAATAAGCGGTTTCGGACGTTCCAGTAATGGTGTAGCAACCATCGAACTAAAAGTAGGTAATCCACAGACCGGCCCCGCTTGGACCGGTACGGGATCTTATTATGTTAATGCCATAGATACTACTGAGGGCGGCCTAATCTACCTTTATACGAATGGCGAGGAAACAGTCGGCGAGAATTATAGCAATGTTACCAAGGTCAATTTTAGCGGCACGGTTACAACGCTTTCTCTTGATAAATTCGCTTCGATGGAGAATGATCTAGAGTAAAAATGCAATGGCAGGAGGTGGCCTATTAATCGGGCAGCCTCCTGCTATCCCACCGTGCGTACAGGGGCGGTACGTGATGGTTTCATGTTTATTGGACTTGTTCAATAACTGAAGTTATTGAACAAGTCTATTGTTTTCTTCTTCAATGAAATTATTCGAGACATCAGTTTCAAAGCGACTCCCGTTGACATATCACAATAAGGGGGAATTTTATATCCGGCACTTTATCTGCAAGCCGCCGTTTTGGGCAAGGGTTACTATGATTTCGGCTTCCTCCGTCCGGTTGGTCAGGATTTGGTCGGTTTCCAGCATGAGGATGCCTGGCACCTTGCGTTACCCCTTTCAATCGCCGGACATAAAAACCTTCAATTCGGCAATCGTAGTATCGTAACTGACAATGGTTGGAGCCCACATGCCAGCACCGCTCACTAAACTATCAATACTTTCACTGCCATACCTCATATGAAAGTGTAACGGCCCGTCCGCGGTATCACGATCAGCTTCCTCGAAAATCAAATATTTATGATCGCCGGCTTTGTCGCCCTCAAACGCATAAAAATCCGCTGTTTCTTGTCCCCATACAACTTGTCGAACGCCTTTATAGGTATAGGTTACCGTGTCAATTGTTTTCATTCGCTTATAAAAGGTTATTGTATCACCTTGTACAACAAATGAGTCGAAGTCAGTCAGAGCTAGATTTTTGACAAACGCCAGAAATGGATCAAATGTCGCGAACATTGTTTTATAAGCATCAGAAGCATCGTACTGGTCCTCTAAAATTGCCACAAGTTCCGGTTCGTCGAAATAATCATAATAACTATTCCACGTCCCGTTCCATTCTGCCAGTTCAGGGTCATCGCTACCACCGCCGTTGTCGCATCCTGCCACTGTGAAAATCGCCGTTATCAACAAAACGACGAAACCGGCTAAAAGCCTGCGGCTTTTAGCTTCGGAGTTTGCTACGCAAACTCCATGAAGTAAAGAATCATGTCTCTTTTTCATGGTTGTCTCCTTTGCGGTCTTTCCCGCCGTCAATTTTATGTATGCCCGCCACATAAGCGGGCAACTGGACCTTACCCCATCAGGCGGACACAAAAGCCGGGGCGCGAAACGGTATAAACGCACAGGTTATGCCGCTCAATCGCGGCGGCAAGCCCGGCTTAAAAAGGCACCGGTGTTGCGCCGTGCATAAACAAAAGGGGATATCCGCCGCGTGAGCCGCATATCCAATACTCAATGGTTTTGCCGCTGCTGTCCTGAAACAGAGCGCTGTTTGGCTGCATATCCTCCGTCCCCCTAATCCGTGTGTTTGTGCCTCTACGATGTTATTGACAGAATATAGCTATTAGTCTATCCTAACACTTAAATTAAATGGTAAAGGCCGGAACATACAAGCTTTTTAAGGAAATTTCGGCAGATTTAGAAGAATTTTTGGCAATTTATGATACTAAACACCGCCGACGCTAAGGAGGGAGCATGGACTCGATCATAGATGTGTTTTTTTCACAAGGTATTTCCAAATATAACTTTTTGAAAAGGGTGAAAGCCTCCGGAGATGGTCATCTGGAACTAATACCCAAGCAGTCCTATGGGAAAGGGACCGGTCTGTTGAAAGCGGCAGGAAAAAGCCTTTTGGTAAGCACGACAAACTTCACCTTCCTGCGGTCAATTGATCATATTCCAAGAAATCTGCCTGAATATTTTCATATCAATCTTTGTCAGGGAACTCTGCGGGGTATTGGGGGGTCGCATATTAACCGAGACCATGATTACAGCCGTCATATTCCGGCAGGATTTTCGCATTACTCGGCGGGGGTCTCGTTTCAGCCCGGCTTTTTTGACACCTTTTTTAGTTCGCGTTACGGTGTTGCGTTGGACGAATTGGCACAGGCTATTGATGCCCTGGGCAGATTTCCGTTGATCCCCGATGCCGCCGTCATACTGAAACAAATCAGTAAGGCTTCGTTTGCCGGGGATATTGGCAATGTCTGGTTTGAGGCAAAAACGGTTGAACTGGTTTCGGTCATCCTGAAGTGGCACAGGCGGCTTGCGGCAACGGCGGATCCTCCCCTCAAAGAAGATGACCGGTTGGGAATCCTTGAAGCGATACGCTATATTGAGGAGCATTCCTCCGGGACGCTTACACTGGACAGGTTGGCAAAGCAGGCCGCTATGGGCATGAGCAAATTTACCGCCGCCTTCAAGGCCCACACCGGCCTTCCCGCCGCCTCGTATGTCCGCCGTTTCCGCATGGAGAAAGCAATGGAACTCTTAAAAACCACATCCATCCCGCTTGGAGAAATCGCCGGGATAGTTGGATACAAATACTATTCCAGATTTTCCACCTTGTTTCGTGAACAATTTGGCCTTATGCCACGTGAGTTCCGCAAAAGGGAATAACAAAGGGAAACTAAAAAGAGCAAATGGCTGATAGGCTGGGCGCAAGGTACCATCAAAAGGGTGAAAAGCCTTCCCCCTTTTTGTTCATAATTTTTATGGTTCTTATAAACTCGATGACATGGGGAGTATTTTTGACTATTTGGAGTAGACAGGGATAGGGAAAAATGGGAATTATATGGTAGTTAGATAAATATAACTAATATAGATAGATGGAGTTTGTTCAATATGCCAAAAAACAAAGAGGGGGCATCCAAAAAGGGTATGGCGCGGTTGTTTGAACTCGCGGGAACTCATAAAGGGCTTGTTGTTTCGTCCGGCGTTCTCGCGGTTCTCGCTTCGGCAGCGTCATTTATTCCCTACCTTGCCGTCTATTTTCTTATTCGGGAGCTTATCGGGGTATTTCCGAATTTTGCCGCTTTGGACGCAGCGCAGGTGATGAACTACGGCTTGCTGGCAATTCTTGGGGTGTTCTGCAATGTGGTATTTTATTTCTCCGCCCTTGCCCTTTCGCATATCGCGGCTTATAGGACACTGTATGAACTAAAGATAAATTTTATTGCCCATATAACCCGCCTGCCTCTGGGCTTTCATATAGTGACGGGAAGCGGGGCGCTGCGGAAAATCATGGATGAAAACATTGAAAGTGTCGAGGGTTTTATCGCCCATCAACTGCCCAACATGATCGCCGCTTTTTCCGCGCCGGTCTTTATGATCGTTATACTGTTCGCCGTTGACTGGCGTTACGGACTTGCCACTCTGACCGGAATAATCATTGCTTTTGTCATTCAAGCCCTCATTACCGGTGGGGATCAGCAGAAAATTCGCTTGAAGGAGTATCAGCGAACCCAGGAGGCAATGTCCGTCGCAACGGTGGAATATATACGGGGCATCGCGGTAGTCAAGGCTTTTCACCAAACCGTGTACTCTTTTAAGCGGCTCCATGATGCCATTACCGATTATACCAAGGTCGTTATTCCTTTCACCCTGAATTCGGAAAACGGCATGTCGGGATATATCACCGTTACCAATAACATCTATCTTTTCCTGGTTCCCGTGGCTATTTTTATCGCCACCCGCACCACGAATTACGCCGCCTTTGCCGCAGACTTTCTGTTTTACCTCGTGTTTGTTCCGGCCATCGCGTCAATACTGATGAAGGCCCTCTATACCTCCATTGTTTCCATGCGGGTTGCCGGTAATGTGGAACGGATGGATGACATATTACAACAAAAGGTACTTCCGGTTACGGAGAACCCCGAAACAGCCGGGGGATATGATGTGAGTTTTGAAAACGTGTCCTTTTCGTACCTAGGGAAGGCGGAAGACGCGGCCTTGGACGGGGTTTCTTTTACCGCGAAGCAGGGGGAAACCACCGCGATTGTCGGTCCTTCCGGGGGCGGCAAGAGTACCATCGCCCACCTGATTCCCCGGTTCTACGATGCGCAAAAGGGGGCCGTCAAAATCGGCGGCGTGGATATACGGAATATGAAGATTTCAGGTCTGATGGATACGGTAAGTTTTGTATTCCAGGATACCTGGATATTCAAACAGAGCATCATGGAAAATATCCGTATGGGGAGACCGGCGGCAGCGGATGATGATGTTATCGCCGCCGCAAAAGCGGCCCGGTGTCATGATTTTATCGAATCTCTGCCGGAGGGGTATCAGACCGTATTCGGCGGGAAGGGAGTTCATCTTTCAGGGGGTGAAATGCAGCGTATAGCCATTGCGCGGGCATTGGTAAAAAACGCGCCGATCCTTGTTTTGGATGAGGCCACGGCTTTTTCGGACCCGGAGAACGAATGGCTCATCCGGCAGGCCCTGGGGGAACTTATGAAAAACAGGACCGTTATCATGATAGCCCACCGGCTTTCTACGGTAACGGAGGCGCAAAAGATACTGGTCATGGACAAGGGGCGGCTTGTTGAGGAAGGGACGCACCGGGAATTACTGGACCGGAAGGGCCGTTACTACGGGATGTGGAATACCTATTCGGTCTCCCTCACGTGGGGTTTGGGGAAAGGGGAGGTTTCACATGCCTAAGTTACAAGGGATGATCGGCATTTCCGGTAAAGCCTATGGGGACCTCAAGAAGGCGGTTGCCGCCTGTACCATTACGAATTTTTCCCTGATACTGCCGGTGGTGGTTACCATGCAGCTTGTCATGGAAATCCTGAAACCCCTGACCGGTGGTACGCTATCCATACATAAGCTATGGCTGTTCCTGGGGCTTGGCCTTGCCGCCGGAGTTATCGTTTTTTTGTGCGGCAAAAACGATTACAAAAAGACCTACGTTACCTCCTACATCACTGCGGAGGAATCGCGGCTCCAGGTCGCGGAGACTATCAGAAAACTGCCCATGTGGGTATTCAATTCCAAAGGCTTGACGGAATTAACCGGCAACATTATGAAGGACTGCGAAAGCCTGGAACATGTCCTGAGCCATATAGTACCCCAGCTTGGGGCAAACGTTATTTCCTGTACCGTCATTTGTTTGCTGCTGTCTTTCTTCGACTGGCGGATCGCCCTTGCTGTTTTTTGCACCCTTCCGGCTTCGTTTTTTATCATCGTGATAAGCCGGAGGCGGCAGGAACGGCTCAACAGGGAGCAACTAGAAGCAAAACTACAGGCGGCGGAACAGACCCAGGAGTATCTTGAGGGTATCAAGATTATCAAGTCCTGTAATCTTGACGGGGAACGTTTTGAGGCGCTGAACCGGGCATTGCGGGAATTGAAGCGGCTTTCCCTGAACATGGAATTGGGAATGGGCGTACTGGTAAGCGGCGCTCAGTTTATTTTGCAGGCCGGGGTGGGGATCACCATTTTTACCGGGACGGCGCTTTTAAGCGGCGGCAGGATAGAACTCATGCCCCTGATCCTGTCCCTCCTTATTGTGGTACGTATGTACGGCCCCATTCTTACCGTGCTGACCCTGCTGCCTGAACTGTTCTATCTCCGGCAGGCGACCGGGCGTATGCGGCAGTTGGCGGACATTCCGGTTATGGGGGGCAGTACGGAGACGCCTGTTACCAGCTACACTATCGAGTTTGATCATGTGGGGTTCCGCTATAACGATGAAGAGGTGCTGAGGGATATTACCGTAACCATACCGGAAAAATCCATTACCGCCCTGGTGGGACCTTCGGGCAGCGGGAAAAGTACCATGACCAGGCTCATTGCCCGTTTTTGGGATGTCCGGAGTGGCAGTATCAGGATTGGCGGCGTTGATATAAAAACCCTTGAGCCCGAACACCTTATGGGTTTTATGGCCTTTGTGTTTCAGGATGTGATTCTGTTCAACGACACGGTTTACAACAATATCCGTATCGGGAACCTGAACGCCACCGAAGGGGAGATTATGGCCGCCGCGAAAGCGGCCCATTGCGACGAATTTGTGTCGGAGCTTCCAGACAAGTACCATACCCTGCTCGGCGAAAACGGCCTTACCCTTTCGGGAGGTGAACGCCAGCGGATTTCCATTGCCCGGGCGCTTTTGAAAGACGCTCCGGTTATCCTGCTTGACGAAGCAACGGCCTCTCTGGACCCGGAAAACGAAACAATGATACAGGAGGCCCTTTCGCGGCTTATTGAAAACAAGACCGTATTGGTCATCGCCCACCGTCTGCGTACCATAGCGGGGGCGGACAAGATCATTGTACTGGACAAAGGCCGGATTACCGGGGAAGGAACCCATGAGGAACTTTTAGCCGGGAACAAGCTGTATAAGAAAATGTATGCCCTCCAGCAGGGTATACTGCAAGCAGGCGATGCCAAATGAACATAACGGAAGTCTTTTCTTCATACGAAGAGATTGCAAAATCGTTTCATTCAGTCCGCATAACGGAGCGGACAAGGGAACGTATGACAATCCGCTATGATCCCCAAAACGGTTTCGGAACGATGCGGATTTACGCCCTATTCCCCGGCATCATACTCGGGTTCAATGATTTTTTTCTCGATTCTTTCCCGTCCTATAGCGGAGAAACAGCCGAAGGATTAAAGATTAATTTTTGCGTTGAGGGCCGATGTGAGGCAAAGATGTCCGATGAAAAATACCTGTTCATGGAGCCGGGGGATTTGAGCATTGACACCCGCATGGTGAAGGAACAGTTCACTTTTCCCAATGATCGCTTTTGCGGGATTGAATTGTTTGTCCATGATTCGGCGATAAAACAGGCTCCCCCTCCTCTGTTCAAAGATGCCGGTATTGACATGGGGTATATTCGTAAACGGTTTTGCCCTGACAACCAGAGCTTTATTGCAAAATCAAGCGATAAGATAAAATCAATCTTTATGAAAATAAACGAACCAATACCCGGTTGTGAGGTAAATTATTTCCGCCTGCAAGCGGCGGAATTGTTATTCCTGCTCATACATATGGAAAAACCCGCGGAAAACGAACACCGGACCTTTTTTACTACAGGCCAGATAAACATTGTGAAACAGGTGGTGAAAATTATCACCTCTGATTTGAGCGTACATTATTCTATCGACAATTTGGCCCGGAAATTCTCTGTTGGTTCCACTTCATTGAAAAATTATTTTCAAGGTGTGTACGGAAAAAGTATTTCCGCATATCTGCGGGATAAGCGTATGGATAAGGCGGCGGAATATCTTGAAAAAAGTTCCCGCCCGATAGCGGACATAGCCCTGTTGATGGGATACGAAAACGCCAGCAAATTTTCGGCGGCTTTTAAATTAGCCCGGGGCGAAAGTCCTTTGGAGTATCGCCGTAAGTGCAAGGTTTCCGGTTGATATGTTTTTGAAACAGGACAATGCTTTGTCCCTTAATAAAGGCTTTATAGTTAGTATAAACTAACTAAATATATTTCAGGAGGTTTTTTATGAAAAGAATGTTTTGGTTGATACCTGTTCTTCTGGTATCAGTTGGCTTTTTCTCGTGTTCCATGGATGCTGGCGATGATGACAATCCTTTTGTAGGGACATGGGAAAGTACCGCTACGGCGGGGGTATCAATCACTATGAACAAGGATTTAACCTGGGAATTTCATCAAAGTACAAGTGGGGATACACAGGGTGATACCAGGGGGACTTATACCTATAACGGTAAGAAGGCGACCGCCATTGCTACAGAACTCTATATGGCGGGAACATGGATGAGTACAGCAGGACAGCCTGAAAATGTTATCACCTCCACCTCGGAAATACAAAACGATGGGAAATTACAGGTAATTACCTTTGAAGGAACCTTCATGTACACAAAGAAAAATTGACGAATTTTTGCCCGAAGGCTCAGGGTTTTCCGGGGACCTTCGGGGTGTTTTTTAGGACAAGCGTTTTTCTGTATATTCCTTCTACACCCAAATATCCTTCCTCATACTGATTGTCTTACTATGCTTGCTGGTCATTTCCGTATTGGGGATAAAACCATTTTTGGTATAAAAAGCGGTTACATTGGGGTCGTGTTCAATGTCGGCATCTACAGTAACAAAGCGGCAGGCGGAATGTTTCAAATTGGTATCTTCGGCAATACCGGCGGCAAGATAGAGCATATATGTACCAATACCCTTATATTGACGGCAATACAAACTGGATACGGCCAGCTTCGCTATTTTCGTGGCGGGAATAGTTCTAAAGGGATAATCAAGATGGTGGAGTTCTTTCTCGGTAGCAGTCAGTTTTATGGCATCGTTAATGAGGGACATATAAGCAACAATGGAACCGTTTTCCCGCTCATGTAACAGCCAGGTTACGGCAATAAACTCATTCTGCGCCTTTTGCGCTTCCTGTATCAGATAGTCGTTATATTCACGTATCGAGCAATCAAAAGGAGCAAGAATATCCGATGGGGAAAGGCGTTCCAATATGAACAATGAAGGACCGTTTTTTATATCAACGGCTGCCCGCTTGCTCACTTCGCCATAGCCTTTTTCAGGACTTCCCTGCGTTCCTCAAGACGGGCCATGTCCCTCTTGGTGGGTTTCCGGTGGATTTGAGCAATTACTTCCTGGATGATCTTCTTATCCTTAATTTCCGTTGGTTGTACCGGTTTGATTTTAACGCCCATTTCGTTACCTTTTTTTTAATATATCAGGAAATTGAGGATATGGCAAGGGAGCCAAGGCAAATGTATAGAATTTGCTAATTCTATACTGTATAAGGAATTAGCAAAGGGAACTTGTTTTTTATTGTAATTCCTTATCCTGTAATGAAATACGAATTTCTATGCGTTTATCCTGGGCAAATTCTTTCAAAACATGACAATTTATACATTCACGGCTACTGATCCGGGCGGTAGGCTTGCCCTATGATGGATAATGGACAACCTTTACATACCCTTATCCTCCTAGCCGATTTCAAGGCCGTTTTGGGGGGTTGATGATCGGGGGGATACTCTTTCCCGATACAGCCTTTTAACCGCCACCTACACCATCGAGTCACACTACCGGCCAACACAATGGGGGAGTTTTATGGTCAGCGGCGGACATCAGGGAACCCAGGGTTACCAGAAACATACCGCCTACGACACGGGGAACGGCCAACTGCGGGGGATTTTTGATATAAATGACGCAATGAGCCTCCAGGCGAATGTAGGTTTCACCGTCAGTAACAGCTTGTCTCCCTATGGGTATGGGTTAACCGAAGCCGAATTCAACGATGATCCTACGCAGAATAAAGGGCCTTCAACCGCCACCTATTCCAATGCCGGGGTAATTGCCGGCATGGGTTTCACCTAGGCGATTAACGATACGCTTAATTTTGATGCGCCGGTTTCTTACAATTTTACCAATTCAAGAACTTATACTCCTTTATCCGGTACGGTTGTTGATCTGAAGCCGCACATGCTTGGCCTGCGGCCAGAAATAAGCGCGGAGCTAAAACCGGCGGGTATGGGTTTGCGTCTGACCGGAGGGGTTGATACGCTTTTTGCATTCAGCGATGTGAAAAACAGTGATGACCTCGAAAAAGAAACAACCCAAAGAAACAAACGATGTCCGAGTTTACCATCGACCCCTGGGTGCCGGTTAATTTTGAGCCGCTTCCGCTCCTCTCTCTGAACGCAGGACTCCGCTATGATGCGGCATTTGTAAAGACCCATGTGGACGCATGGTCGGGTATTGGCCTCGATCCTATGACCGGTCTCCCGGCACCTATGTCTTACACGGCAGAAGACGAATCAACGCAATGGGACGCTTTTGTATATGAGGCAGGGCTTACCGTCAATCCCTTTGATTTTCTAAAGATTTACGCGAAATATGGAACACAGTTTAGGTATCCGTACCTCGATGATCTTGTGGTGCTGCCGATGTATGCCGGTGCAGCAGTCGGCCTGAATACCGGCCTGGAACCTGAAAAGGGCTGGACAGCCGAAGGTGGTATCGGGGTAAACATTAAAGGCATCGCAAGGTTTGACGCAAATCTCTATTATCAGAGAATTGATAACGAAATCACCGCGGTTTTAGCCGGTATGATGTATTCTACCATGAATCTGGATCCAATCGCCAGACTTGGTACGAATATCGGCTTAAAATTGACGCCGTTTAAGAACTATGTAGAACTGGACCTTGACTATGGCTTTGTAAACTCTGAATTTTCCGAGGGCGCTAATGAAGGTAAATTTGTTCCGTTGGCGGCGCAACATATGCTTTCAGGTTCCCTTATGCTGTACCTGCCTTTCGGATTAAGCCTTGGTCCCAATGTACTCTACAAAAGCGAGATGTATCAGGGATTTGATAATGCAAATGCTTTACCGACAGTTGACCCCAGCTTTATCTGGGGAGCTTCGGTACGGTATGTGCCCAGGAAATTCAGCAATCTTGCCGTACATCTTGCGGTACATAACATCGCCGATACCAAATATGCGACATTGGTATATGCAATGCCTATGATAGGCACGGCTTATTATGTTGACAATAACATGGGGCGTTCGGTGAAGCTTTCAGTACAATACAGCTTTTAAGCATTAGTGGGGGCATACATGATTTCACTATTCAAACAGGGCGGGTGGGTCATGTACCCCCTGCTCGCCTTTTCGGTTATTGCCCTCGCGGTTATTCTGGAACGGGCGGTGTTTTATATCCTCAGCCGCGCCCGTTCCCTCCGCACAATTGAGGAACTTGCGGCTTTCAATAAGGACTGCGAGGTCTGGAAGGAGGCCGCAAAACACTTTGCGGAAAAACACCGGCGCGTGTATTTTCTGCCCCTGGTGGCCGCATACTTCCAGGCCCTTGACGAAGAACAGCATTTTTTTGATATTCCTCTGTGAAAATTGCGGGAAATGTTTTTTGGTGTTACCTTGTGTTTACCCTATTAGCAGTCTGCCATCTTTAGTTGCCCTTTGTTATTCCCTTTTACGAAACGAGCTCGGCATAACGCCAAATTGTTCACGAAAGAGGGCGGAAAACCGTGACTGGTGTTTATATCCCACCATCCCGGCAATATCGCTCAAAGGGGCGGTGGTATTTTTTAGCAGATACATCGCTTGGTCCATACGCAAATGGCGGATGTAACAGGCAACAGAAAGACCGGTATGCGTTTTGAAGATGGCGGTAAATTTGCGTATACTCATGGCGGCTTGCCGTGCCAGCACATTGAGGGTAAGGGGTGTGGAAAAATGCTCCTCTGCATAGCGTATCGCTTCGGCGATCCCCTGCCGGTCATGTTCCCTGAGCGGAGGAGGGTCTACAGTCGCCAGCCGTCTGTGCCAATCCAAAATAACTGAAACCAGTTCAAGCGCCTTTGCCTCAATCCAGATATTCCCGACATCCCCGGTAAAGGAAGCCTCACCGATTTGTTTCAGTATCACGGCAGCGGCGGGGATCATCGGCAATGTGCCCAAAGCCTTAAACGCCTGTACTACTTCGCCCGGTGAAATACTGTGGCGTGAATTTAAGAAAACATCGAAGAATTCCGGCAGGAACAAGACTCCTGTTTCACAATCGGCAACCCCGGTTGAGGCATGAGCCCGGTAGGTCTTGTCCTTTTCAACATGCCCTCCCATAATACCGCGCACCCCGCGGCAAAGAGCGATGCGAAAATATTCAGGTTGGTTCTCTATGGTATAGTTAATCGGCTGACGATAGCTGAAGTTTGGCACGCTTACTACCAGGCTTTTGCCTGCCGGTTTCAACAGTTGAGTCCCCTCCGCATAGAAGCGTCTGGGTATCAGTTCTATATGGCCGTCTCCGGTAATTTTTGTCTTTTCCAAAAAACCGGCTTTTGACAGACGGTGTAAATAAAGCGTTTCAATGAGTGAATTCATCATTACCATCCTTGAAATAGTATTAATATCACGAACCGGCAAAAAATTTTCTAAATCCGGCAAAATTTCACCTAACTTCTTGCTCAGTTCGGCGTTTTTTGGCATTTTGTTGTTAGGTTATACTAACCATAATGTTATGTCAATATCGTACCGGATGGGTATTTTTAAGGAGTATTATTTTATGAAAAAGCTCTTCTTGATTTTTTGCATGAGTACGGTTCTTCAGGCCGTATTTTCCCAGGAGACCCCGGCCCCTGACAATGAGGCCGGTGAGTCCCTTGATTTCGTGGTTACCGCTGGTAGAACCTCTGAAGCGGTCACTACCGTCCCCGGTCAGGTTACGGTCATCACCGCTGATGACATTGCCGCTTCGGGGGCGACCAATGTTACCGAACTGCTGGAAACAGTACCCGGTATCAGGCTTGCCAGAGCCAAGAACGGTATCGGTGTTGATGTTTCCATGCGGGGTATTTCAAGCGACTATGGAAACGGGAAGGTGCTGATAATCGTTGACGGCATGAGGCTCAACCCTACTCAATCAAGGGTTACGGTAAACTGGGATGTCATTAATCTTTCCGAGATTGAGCGCATAGAAGTGCTCGACGGCGGGGCAAGCGTCCAGTACGGCGACAATGCCCAGGTAGGGATTATCAACATTATTACCAAGAAATCGGGCGCGGCAAAGACGGATATTACCGTTTCCGGCGGGAGTTTTTTTCAAAACGAACAACGCTTTTCCCTCCACCGGCCTACCGGCTGGGGCGGTTTTACCGTGAGTGGCGGCCATCGGGGAACCCAGGGATACCAGAAACACACTGCCAACGATACGGGGAACGGCGAAGTTCGTGCAATCTTTGATATAAATGACACCATGAGCCTTCAGGGGAATGTTGGTTTTGCCCTTACAAACGGTTTGCTCGCTGGTCAGTTAAGCGAAGCCGAATTTGAAGACGATCCCACGCAGAACAAAGGTCCAATTTCTGACAGTCTTTCTAATACCGAGATCAACGGCGGCTTGGGCTTTGCCTGGGCGATTAACGAAAGCCTCAGCTTTGATCTGCCGGTTTCCTACAACTGGAAAAATGTAAAATGGGATTTTCCAACCTACAATTATATTATGTACCGTTCATCGCACATGATTGGCGTACGGCCAAAAATAACGGTGGAACTGAAACCTGCGGGATTGGATCTGCGTCTTTCAGGAGGCGTTGATACACTTTTTGCGTTCAGCGAAAATAAAGCTACTCCTGATCTGGTAACAGAAACTAATTTCGCCCTTAACAACCTGTCCGAGACTACCATCGGCCCCTGGGCCTTGGTCAATTTCAGGCCGCTTTCGTTTCTTGGTGTGAACGCCGGAGTCCGCTATGACACGGCGTTCTTCAAGGCGGATGTGGATGAGTGGTCGGGCGCTGTTGGAGGAAATCCGGTAACACGCCCGTCTGTCGATGAATCGACGCTCTATGAGGCATTTGTCTACGAGGCGGGAATCACCGTCAATCCTTTGGATTTTGTCAAAGTCTACGGGAAGTATGGGACCCAATTCAAATACCCCTACCTTGATGACTATGTTTTTTTAAATCCCGCAAATTTAACGACAACGGTGAATACCAGCCTTGAGCCGGAAAAAGGCTGGACAGCCGAAGGCGGCGTTGGGGTAAACTTCAAAGGGCTTGTAAAGTTTGACGCGAATTTCTATTTTATGAAAATTGATAATGAAATCGCCGTTTATCCAACTGCGCCCTCCGCCCGTCTTGCCGTGAACATGGACCCCATCGAGCGGCTGGGCTCCAACATAGGATTAACCCTGACGCCGGTCAAATATGTGGAACTGGACGCAGATTACAGCTTTGTCAATGCGGAATTTTCCGAGGGGCCTTATGAAGGCGGCTTTGTTCCGCTGGTGGCAAAACATACTCTTTCGGCGGTCCTCATGCTGCACGCTCCTTTCGGCTTAAGTCTTGGCCCCGATTTGATTTACAAGAGCGAAATGTATCAGGGACTTGATAACAAGAACGAACAGCCAACCATTGACTCAAGCCTTATCTGGGGATTGCAGGCGCGGTATGCCCCTCCGCAATTTGACGGCAACCTTAGCGTACTGCTTACCGTGCATAACCTCGCGGATACCAAATATTCGTCAATGATATATTATATGGGCGCCTTTGCGCCGGCGCTGGGCACAACCTACTATGTTGAGCCTAATATGGGCCGTTCGGTAAATGTTTCGGTTCAATACCGCTTTTAATGCAAGCTTCAGGGAAAAAGACCGGCGTGTATGCTTAAAGGTTTAGCGGAGGAGTTTTAGATGGGGAATGAATTCAAAATGACGTATGTTATTGGTATAGAGGATACCGTTGTTCCGCACAACGATTGCGGCAAGAAGGATGTCGGTGTTACCGCATGGTTTCCAGATTTTGTTCAACGCGCCGTAAATATCAGCGGCGATGCGAATCGCGTCATCGTCAAGCGGGCAGACCCGTATCTTTTGCAAGAACTCGTTGAACATCGTTTCTTTTTTTGGACGGGGTTTGTGGCGGAATCCTTTAAGGATTTCATAAACGGTGATAGCGGTGATGACGGTTTGTTCATCCTGCCGCGTATGCACGGTTATCCGGTTAATCACCGCCTCATTGTTGGCAAGGAGGTAGGATAAGATGTCGGTGTCAAGAAACAGCAAGGTCTTGTACTGTGGTGGGTTCGCGCCGTTCTCGGATAATTTCCTCAATGATGGCGACATCCTCGTTGTCAAAGATACCGGCAAAATCAAGGATGCTCTCTTTGAGATGGGACGATGCCTTTGGGCTGGTAAACGTAACAATCGCCTCGTAAGGACCTTTAACCGGAATCGTTTCCGTGGGAATGATGACATCGCCGTCAAATTCAGCTTTTATCGAATACATAGTCTGACCCCTGCGCTATTTAAATTAACACAAGGCGGGCGGGGTGTCAACACTGAAACATAGATTATAAACTTACCGAATGAGGGAAAACCTGTGAAAAAACTGACAGCCCTGTTTTTTTTAACCGCGCTCTTGGCAGGCGGACTGGCTGGATGCCGCAAGCCTCCCGCGGAATACGCAGGCGGAGCGCCGGAGGCGGCGCAATCAAGCGTTAGACATGAGGAATCGGCTGCCTGGCCGAGGACGCTCACGGATGCGCTTGGACATGAAGTTATTCTGGAAAAGAAACCGGAACGTATCACGCTTCTTCACGTATTCTATCTGGAACATTTCCTTTTACTCAGGAATCCGCCCACGGCGGCGGCAACAGGAAACATACTCGGAGAAGTTGAAGCGCTTGAGCAATCCGAAATGTACGCCCCTTACTTGAAAGACCTTGAAATGATCAACCTGGGCAGTGTCAGGGAGATAAATCTTGAGGTGATATTGGAATCTGCCCCCGATGTGATTGTTACCTTCTCTGCCCATAACGGACTGGACAGAATATATGATCAGCTTGTCAAAATTGCCCCGGTGGTGGCGCTCACTTTTTCCGCCCCGTGGCAGGAACAGCTTCTGGAATGTGCGGAAATAGTAGGGAAGGAAGCCGAGGCGCGGAATGCCATAACAGAAATTGAAGCCGCAATTAGCGCCGCGAAAGAAATCATCTCTCAACACAGCGACAGGACGCTGGCGCTTTTTCGCACGGACGGAAAGATGTTTATGAACCAGGGTCCTTCAAAGTATTATGAAACTTTTGGTATCACGAGGCCGAATGGATTTTCCGCCGCATACAAAAACGTATCGCTTGAAGCGGTGGCGGAAATGGATCCCTACTACATCGTGTTCCAGCACAATTACAAAGCGGCGGCGGCTTTTGTGCGGGGACTAAGTTCTTCCTCCGTATGGCAGTCCATAGACGCGGTAAAGAACGGGCGCATCTACTATTTTGATGAAAATATGAACACCTACGGCCCGCTTGCCATGCGCTTGGGGGCGGAAAAACTGGCAAATATCTATTCCGGGGAGCGGTAAAATGCTCACGGAAAAAAGCCGCCTATGGGGGCTGCTCATCCTCTTAAACGCGGGCCTCCTGATACTGGCTTTTGTTTTTTCCATCACGAAGGGGGCGGCGGATATACCCATTAAAACCGTTTGGAACGCCGTCTTTCATTTTGAAAGCGGAGAGACTCATCACCTCATTGTGCGGGATCTACGCCTGCCCCGTGTCAGCGCAAGCGCCCTTGTGGGGGCCGCTCTCGCCGTGGCCGGGGCGGTCATGCAGGGCGTCACCCGCAACCCTCTGGCCGATTCGGGGCTTATGGGGCTGAACGCCGGGGCGGGCTTTGCTCTCGCTCTCTGTTTTGCCTTTTTCCCGGAATTGTCGTACAGGCAGATTATTATGTTTTCCTTTTTAGGAGCGGGTATGGGAGCCGCTCTGGTAAATGGCATCGCCTTTGCAAAGGCGCCGTTCCTGCGGCGCGGCGGGGCCACACCCATGCGGCTGGTTTTGGCGGGCGCGGCGGTCAGCGCCCTCCTCGCGGCCCTTAGTCAGGGGATCGCGCTCTATTGTAACGTGGCCCAGAGCATTATGTTCTGGACGGT
>JAIRNP010000051.1 GCA_031258005.1 Treponema sp. | reverse complement strand
GTAGTTCCCGTAATCTTTCTCCGATTCGCTTCGTGAGTATTTTGTTACCCACACTCTATGATACGTTATATCGTATATGCTATGACCCTCATGTAGGTATTCCGCCATATTACCGCCTCCCGGGTCCTTGTTTTATCTCAACCCTCCATCCCTTTCAATCGCTAAAAGCTGACCGCCTAAAGGCGGTGGTTTTAAACCTGGCACATGGAAAATAAGGTACCAATATACCAAAATCTCCTGACTTATGGGCCTGTCCTCGTCTGGCCTTCCCAGCTTGAATTGCAAAACAATTGCCGGCCAGTGGCCGTTTCGACGAATCCAGCGTTACACCGCCCAATTCACAGTTACGGGTTAGTGGGGGAATTACACCCCGCTTCCTCTGAAATATATTGTTATATGTATACTAAACCTTTCTCTTATGAGCGTCTATGGCAAAACGGGGGAAATGTGAAAAAAAAGAGTTTTTCACATTGTTGTCGATAATGGCCGCGGGGAATGGTTTTTGCAATAAGCCCATGATATGATATGATCATGATATGATATTATAAATTGTATCCTTAAGAACTTCGGGAATTTCTGTCCCCGGTAAAGGTCGGAGGTTCCCCGCCGGAGGAAAGCCATGAAAAGAATAACCGAGGAGCTACGGCCCGTCCCGAGGACGGAGAAAATTGTGCAGTTTGGGGAGGGCAATTTTTTACGGGCCTTTGTGGACTGGCAGATCGATATAGTCAACGAGAAAACAGGGTTTAACGGGAATGTAGCGCTGATCCAGCCCCTGGAACAGGGCATGGGGGATATCATAAACGCCCAGGGAGGGCTTTATACGGTCGTTTTGCGGGGGGTGCGGAACGGCAAGACCCTGGAGGAATTCCGGCCCGTCAGGTCGGTCAGCCGCTGCCTGAACCCGTACTCCCGGTTTGACGAGTACCTGGGCTGTGCGGAAAACCCCGATCTTCGTTTTGTCGTCTCCAATACTACCGAGGCGGGCATTGCCTACAACCCCGAAGACCGGCTTACCGACCGGCCCCAGGGTTCTTTTCCCGGCAAGGCGGCCGCCTTTCTGTTCCGGCGTTTTGAACATTTCCGGGGGGATCCGGCGAAAGCGCTGACTTTTATTCCCTGCGAATTAATCGACAAAAACGGCGGCAAACTCAAAGAAATCATAAAACGCTATGCCCGGGAATGGAAGTTGGGGGACGCTTTTCTTGCCTGGCTTGAAGCCTGCGATTTTTGTAACACCCTGGTCGACCGGATCGTTCCGGGGTACCCGAAAGAAGAAGCCCCTTCTATCAGCGAAAAACTGGGCTATGAGGACAAGCTTCTGGTGGCGGCGGAGATTTTTCATCTTTGGGTTATTGAAAGCGAACGGGATCACCGGGGGGAATTCCCTCTGGTACAGGCGGGACTCAACGTGGTCTGGACAAAGGACATGAGTTTCTACCGGACCCGGAAGGTGCGGATTCTGAACGGCGCCCACACCGCAAGCGTCCTCGCGGCGTATCTGTACGGTCTTGATACGGTGGAGCAGTGCGTCAAGGATCCGCTCATGAGCAAAATGATGCGGCGGGCGATTTTCGGGGAAATTATTCCTTCCATGGAGGGGGACGCCGCCGAACTTACCCGGTACGCGGATGCCGTGCTTGAGCGGTTTGCCAATCCGTATATCAAACATCTGCTCCTTTCGATAGCCCTGAATTCGGTGTCGAAATTCAGGACCCGGGTGCTCCCCTCCCTGACCGGGTGTATCGCCAAAACAGGGAAACCGCCGCCGGCGCTTTCCTTTTCCCTGGCGGCCCTCATCGCCTTTTATCAGGGTACGAATCCTGCGGGCCGCGAAATGACCGGCAGCAGAAACGGCGCGGCCTATCCGATTCAGGATGATGAGGATGTTTTGAAACGCTTTGCCGCCCTCTACCGTGAAACCGAAAGCGGCGGGGAAAGGGCGCGGAAGATCACCCGGGCCGTGCTGGGTTCCGCCGACTGGTGGGGGGAGGACCTTTGCGCCTATCCCGGACTCGAAAACGCGGTAGCCGGGTATCTTGGGGCTGTCTGGAGCTGCGGTATTAAACGTGTTATCGAAGGACTTGTGTAGGGTATGGGGAAAACGGAAAAAGTAATCAGAATCAACGGAAACGATAATGTGGCGGTTGCCCTTTTTCCCTTGAAAAAGGGTGATGTCCTGCCTTCTTTGGACGGCGGGGCTTCTATCACCGTGGAAGACGATATTCCCGGGGGTCATAAAATCGCCCTTTCGGACATTGAGGCGGGGGAGCGGGTCGTTAAATACGGCTTTCCCATAGGCGCCGCGTCGGTCCGGATTGTCCGGGGCGGCCATGTGCATACCCATAACCTGCGGACCCTGCTTTCCGAAAGTCCGGAGTATCACTACCATCCAGCCTGCGGGGGGAAGTGGAAATATCCGGGGGACATACCTGAAATCAGCGGGTTCCGCCGCGGGGACGGGCGCGCCGGCATCCGCAACGAAATCTGGATCATTCCCACCGTGGGCTGCGTGAACAAGACCGCGGAAACTCTGGCCCGCTGGGGGGACCGGGAATTCGCCGGGGGGGCCATAGACGGCGTATATGCCTGGACCCATCCCTACGGCTGTTCCCAAATGGGGGATGATCATGAGACAACCAAAACCATCCTGGCGGATCTCGCCAAACATCCCAACGCCGGGGCGGTACTAATACTGTCCTTGGGCTGTGAAAACAACACTATCGAAGGTTTTAGGGAAGCCCTGGGTCCTTACGCCGAAGATTCAGGGCGTACTGCCTTTCTGTCCGCCCAGGAATGCGAAGACGAAATCGCCTGCGGCAAGGCGCTGCTCGCCGCCCTGGCCGACCGGGCGGAAAAGGCCAAACGGGAACCGGTAAAACTTTCGGAGCTTATGGTGGGCCTCAAATGCGGCGGTTCAGACGGTTTTTCCGGCATCACCGCCAATGCCCTGGTAGGCCGCCTCTGCGACACCCTGTGCGGCATGGGGGCTTCCGCTATATTGACGGAGGTGCCGGAAATGTTCGGCGCGGAACATCTGCTTATGGATCGCTGCGAAACCAGGGAACTCTTTGACAAAACCGTTGACCTTATCGTGCATTTTAAGGAATACTACCGTTCCCACAACCAGGTGGTGTACGAGAATCCTTCGCCGGGAAACAAGGCCGGGGGTATTACGACCCTGGAGGACAAATCCTGCGGCTGTGTTCAAAAGGGGGGCGCCGCGCCGGTACGGGGTGTTTACCGTTACGGTGAACGAATAGCTCCCGGCAGGGGAGGGTTGCTGCTCCTTGAAGGGCCGGGCAATGACCTGGTGTCCGCAACGGCCATGACCGCCGCGGGGGCCCACCTCATCCTCTTTACCACAGGCCGAGGAACGCCCCTGGGCGCGCCGGTTCCGACGGTTAAAATTTCCAGTAATACTGCCCTGGCGAAAAAAAAGAAAAACTGGATCGATTTTGACGCGGGCGCTCTTTTTGACGCCGGCATGGAAGCGGTATGTTCCGATCTTCTGGAATTCATTATGGATATCGCGTCGGGACGCAGAAAGACACAGAATGAATTAAACGGGTATCGTGAAATCGCGATCTTTAAAGATGGGGTAACCCTTTAGCTTAGGAGGATATGCACCGTAACAGTTTACGGGAGAAGGCTTATAAAAACGCTGGTAATCGAAAATCCCGGCCAGGTAAGGATTCGGGAAACCGGTATGCCCGGCCCGAAGCGGGAGAAGCCCTGCTCAAGGACTAAGGGCTTCTCCCACAGGGGTTTACCCCTCCCTCCTTTCCGCTTATCTTCCCGTGCTGTAACCCGCCGCCGCCGCTGCCGCGGGATTCAAAATGAAATGCACCTCGTCATCGGTAAGTTCATAGGCGTAATGCTTTCTATAATAATCTTTTATCTCCTCTTCTATGGAATAGGTAAAAAGATCGGGATGGTTCTTCTGGGCCAGCCACTTTAACATCAGGGGGGTATCCCCGGAAGGCGGGAACCAGCGGTAAATGCCCAAGGGGACTTTATGAACCCGTTTGTTCTGAACCGCTTTTAAGGAACTCCAGTCCTGGCTGAGGGCGGTATTCTGATACATATCTTCAGGCTGGAGGGGGGTAAAGTTGGTGATGTATATGATGTCAGGGTTCCATTCGTATAGCTGTTCCATGTTTACCACTTTCCGGCCTTGAAACGCCCGGGCCGCGGGGTCATCGGCGGCGCTGCTTTTCAGCCAGTATTCGCTGAAAAAGTTTCCCCCCGCAATCTCCAGGTTGTTCCCGGTGGTAGAAAAAATAAAAACGGCGGAGGGATTAGACGAGCCTGCCGCAGCCAGGGTATCGGCAATCATCTTCTTGGCGGCGTTCCCCTCTTCAATGATGGCGTCCATCCGGGATTTATCGCCGCCGGTAAAAGCCAATACCGCAAACCAGCCCTTAAGGGTTTCGATGGAATCTCCCCCTGCGGCGCTGGCGGCCCTGATCCCCAGGGCGGTAATGCCCGCCGTCTCATAGGGAACAAGAGCGCCCTCAAGATCCGCATAGGCAAAGACCAGATCCGGGTTCAGGTTCAGTATCTCCTCAATGTTTGGATTATCACCGTTAAAAATGCCGGTAGACGCCTTGGCTATGTCGGGAGCCATAATGTTCAGCATGGAATTGACCGCGGCGCTTTTTGACGCGGGATGCATGGCAACCACTTCCGACATATCGGAACGGACCGCGACAAAATAAGTGGACGGGAAGGGAAGAATCCGGTCGGTAATCACCCGCCGAGGTTTTTCCGGAACTGCTACCTGCCGCCCTATCATGTCGGCGGCAAGCACGAGTCCGGTTGGTTGTTTTGCTTCCTCCACCGCGGGAGCCGGGCTTGTTTTTTCACTGCGGCTGCAGCCGGCCAGGATCGCGAAGGTGAAGCTCATCACCAAAACGAGAGCATTACGAGACAATCTTTTCATACACACTCCTTCTGTGTTGATTCTTTTGAAACGGCAATTTCCGTAGGAACCACCGCATGAATGGTTCTTACCGCCGATTTCATTGCTACAATTTCAGAAAAAACGCCGAAATATTCCATGACATTTTTTTCGGTTATCGCCGCACGGGTATGGTCATACAGATACCGGTCATTCCCCAAAAGCAGAACCTTGTCCGCTACCCGCATGGCGTGGGTTGGAAAATGGGTATTCAGGATTATCGTAAGGTTCTGTTCGCGTTTAAGGCTTTGTATAATATCTAAAATTTTGAGCTGATTCTTCATGTCCAGGTTTGATTCGGGCTCGTCCATGATAAGGAGGGACGGTTTTTTTGCCAGGGCCCGGGCGATAAGGGTCATCTGTAATTCACCGCCGCTGAGACTGTTGCATGAACGGCCCGCCAGGTGTTCAAGCCCCAGCCGGGCCATCGCTTCCTCTGCGGCACGGCGATCCGCTTTCTTCGGCAGCCGGCCCATGCCGATATAGGGGCAGCGCCCCATCATGATCATGGTTAGCACCGAATAGCCGAATACCATGCTTTTTGCCTGGGGTACATAACTCACGGCGCGCCAGAACAGGGAATCCGCTATATCCCGGTGGTCAACGCCGTTTAGGTATATGGAACCGGTTTTAAGCCGTAAAAAACGCATCAGGCAGCGCAGTAAGGATGTTTTACCTACTCCGTTGGGGCCAAGGATTGCCAAGGTTTCGTTACTTTCCAATCTGAAAGACAGATCTTTGAACAATACCTTTTCCGCGTCATAATAAAACAACGCCTTTTCTATATTAATCATTCCAGCTTCCTCCGGTTTTGCGGAGCAATATTCCAAAAAAAGGGGCGCCGATAACAGCGGTCAAAATAGACAAAGGAATCTCCGCCGAAGAAATACTGCGGGCGGCGGTATCCATTAACACAACAAAGCCCCCTCCAAGAAAAACGCTGGCCGGCACAACCTGGCGGTTGTCGTTCCCCACAAGCATCCGCGCGAAATGGGGAACCGCAAGGCCGACAAAACTGATGATGCCGCAGACCGACACGGTAACCGCGGTAATCACCGTGGCGGCAAGGATGATGATAAGGCGGAGGCGTTTCAGATTAAGCCCCAAAGAGACGGCATCCTCTTCCCCCAGGGAAATAACGTTAAGCTGCCAGCGCAAAATCCAGAGGATCATGATACCGGCAAGAATGGCGGGGGCGGCAGTAACCAGATCCTTGACGGTCGCTGAAGAAAGGCTCCCCATAAGCCAGTAGGTAATGGCAGGCAATTTTTCTTCCGGGTCGGCCACATACTTTACCAGGGAGGTCAGGGCCTCAAACACCGCGGCAACGATGATTCCCGAAAGGACCAGCATCAATATGCCGGTGCGCCCCCGGCGGGTTCCCATAACATACGCGATACCCATGCCGGCAAATCCAAAAAGAACGGCGATTCCCTGGATCACCCAAAAACGGCCGGAAAGCAGAATCCCCAGGGCCGCCCCGAATCCCGCGCTGGCGGAAACCCCTAGAATGTGGGAACTGACCAAGGGGTTCCCGAACATGGCCTGTAAACTTACCCCGGCTGCGGAAAGCCCCGCCCCCACGACCAGCGCCATGATAATACGGGGAAGCCGGATGCCGAAAATGACGCTGGGGGTCATCTTATCCGCCGTGGGCAGTCCCGAAAACAGGCGCACTACATCATATATATGTATTCTGTAGCGGCCTATGCAAAGGGACAGGGTAACCGCACTTATCATCGTGAGTACAAACAAGCCCTGAAGCGTCAGATTCTTCCTATCCCCCGTCATTATCACCAGCCATCCTATTGTTACTTATAACTAACAAAAAGTATACAGATAACCGCTATTTAATGTCAATAGCCTTATGAGTTTTTTCTAAACAACCCCACGGTTTCAAAATGCTTGCATTAATCCGCCGCCATATATTATAGTTATCTAACTTTGTGATCCTGTATACTTTTGGAGAGTCCCGGTTATGAAAAAAATCGCCGTATACGGCAAGGGGGGCATAGGGAAGTCCACCACCGTGTCGAATCTCTCGGCGGCCCTTTCCCTGGAAGGCTTTACGGTCATGCAGATAGGCTGCGATCCCAAAGCGGATTCCACGAAAAACCTCACCGGAGGCCGGAATGTCAGGACGGTTCTAGAGCTGCTCAGGGAAAAGAAAGACCGGGTAACGCTGGATGACCTCGTAAGTCCCGGTTTCAACGGCATCCTCTGCGTGGAGGCCGGAGGCCCGACCCCCGGCATAGGCTGCGCCGGCAGGGGCATCATCGCGGCCTTTGAGAAATTAAAGGAACTTCAAGCCTACGAAATTTATAAACCCGACGTTGTGTTGTACGACGTGCTGGGGGACGTGGTATGCGGCGGCTTTGCCATGCCCATGCGGGAAGGCTATGCCGACGAGGTGGTCATTGTCAGTTCCGGGGAGATGATGTCCCTTTACGCGGCCGCTAATATCGCCCAAGCCATACAGAACTTTGCCGGCAGGAGTTACGCCTCTCTAAGGGGCGTTATCCTGAACCGGCGCGATATCGAGAACGAGCGGGCCCTGGCGGAAGCGGCGGCCCGGGAAATCGGAACCGGCATCATCGGGGAAGTGCCCCGCTGTTCCCTGGTTCAGAACGCCGAAGCGGAGGGTAAAACGGTGCTGGAAAAATTTCCTTCCAGCGAGATGAGCGGCATCTACCGCAGTCTTGCGGGACTCCTTGCAGGAGAACGGGTGGCGTCATGAGCGATTTTTATACCGATGAACTGCCCCTAGCGGAACTTGCGGCAAATCCTGAGCGGGTGCTGGGGAAGGATGCGTCCCAGGCGACCCTGCATTACTGCTCCCCTGCCCACGGCGGCTGGGGGGTGGTACGGGTTGCCCTGCTGGTCCCCGAATCCCATCTCCTCTTTGTCTGCCCTCCGGCCTGCGGACGCCACGGGGCAATCGCCGCCATAGAGCAGGGGTACAAGAAAAAAATCAGCTACCTCTGCATCAACGATACCGAAATAGTCTTGGGGGGCTATGAAGCGGAAATCGAAGGGGGAGTCCGGGAAGTGATGAACCGGATACAGCCCCGGCCCAGGGCGCTGATGATCTTTATGAGCTGCATAGACGACCTTTTGGGGACCGACCATACCGCGGCGATCCGGCGGATGGAAACCGAACACGGCGTTCCCATAGGGCTTGCCCGGATGAACCCCATCAGCCTGGATAATAACCTGCCCCCGGGGATCCGGGTGTGGAAAACCATGTATGAATTTCTGGAAAGGCCGGAAAAAAAAGACCGGGGCGTCATCATCCTCGGTTCCTACCGTCCCCCGGCCCTTGATTCGGAACTGGCCAGGGTTCTGGATTTTTTCGGCTTCGGCCCCATCCGGCATCCCGAGTTCTGCGCGGATTTTGAGCGTTTCCGGCTCATGTCCGGCAGCGCCGCCGCCCTCCTCCTCAGACCCGAAGGAAAAGCCGCGGCGGAGGATATACGTTCCCGGCTGGGTATCCCCGTCTGCGGCTCCTTTATGGCCTTTGACAAAGATACCATTATGGAACGCTACAGCGGCCTCTTTGCCTTTCTGGAAAACCTTGCAGTGCCGGGAAAAAACGGCAAAGGGGGAGCAAAAGAAAAAGCCGCGTCTTTTCTGGCTGCGGCCAGGGAAAAGGCGGAAGAGCGGGAGGAAAAGGCCCGGTCTGTTTTGCGGGATGCCCGGCTTGCGATTGATTCGACGGCCACCATCGCTCCCTTCAACTTGGCTCTCGCCTTGGTTAAGGCCGGCGTCAATGTACACAGGATTTACGCCAGCCAGCTCCCGGAGTTTGAAAGGCCAAGCCTCCTGGAAC
The DNA here is from genome assembly GCA_031258005.1 of Treponema sp. Classification (GTDB taxonomy): domain Bacteria; phylum Spirochaetota; class Spirochaetia; order Treponematales; family Breznakiellaceae; genus JAIRLU01. The sequence goes on along the minus strand of JAIRNP010000051.1, from coordinate 18,981 downwards.
TGGCGCGGCTCAAGGAGGATATACGGGTGAGCAATCCCAACCACGCCCGGAAACACGGCCCCTGTCCCGTACAGCCGCTGGCGGATATGGCGGTGGGTTTTGAGGCCGGTTACGCCACCGCCGCGCCAATCACCGTACCCCTGGCCTTTGACGAACAGCTTTTCGGGTTTGAAGGGTACAGCAAGACACTGGACGCCCTGATCCGTGCGGCTGGGGAAGGAAAATCAGATCTGCGTCAGCAGGTCAAAGAATACGGCCTTGTGGTTTAAGGAAACAGTATGAGCCATATATTATTCGATCTGCCGCCCCTCTCCCCGGATTATTCCGGAATTGCGTCGGTCTTCCACGACCTGGGGGCTCTCACCATTCTCCACGACGCCTCGGGGTGTACCGGCACCTACACCGGTTATGACGAACCCCGGTGGTTTGGCGGTTCCAGCCCTACCTTCTGTTCGGGACTCCGGGAAATGGACGCCATCATGGGGGAGGACGGCAAGCTCCTGGAAAAAATCAAGGCCGCCTTGCGGGACATTACGGCCCCCTGTGTCAGCGTCATCGGCAGTCCCGTACCCATGGTGATAGGTTTTGACTTTAAGGGTTTCGCCGCTCTGGTGGAACACGAGACCGGTCTTCCCGCCTTCGGCTTTCCCGCCAACGGCCTCCACTACTACGACCGGGGTCAGCGGGATGCTTACCTGGCCATCGCGGAACGGCTGCTTGAAGAAGGCCCGCGAAAAATCAAGCGCGCCGTCAATATTTTAGGCGCTTCCGCCTTAGACGGCTTTGACGACCCAAGTCTGGACGCCCTGGAGTCCATGCTTGCCGCGGGGGGATTCTCCCGCTTGGCCGTCTGGGGGGAGCGGTCCTCCTGGGAAGAAATCAAAGGCTCCGCCGCCGCGGAAATCAACTGGGTGATCACCGCCGCGGCCCTGCCCCTGGCCCGTTTTTTTGAAGAACGCTTCGGCACACCTTTTGTAACGGGCCTTCCCATAGGCCAAGAGGAGCGGGAGCGGATCTTCTCCGTTATGGACGCCTATAGCGGCGGCGGTAAACCGGACCACCTGTTTTCCCCCGCCCCGGGCGCACAATCAGACCCGGAACAAAAGCCTGAAACCGTGATTGTGGGGGAGGCCCTGTTTTGTTCCTCCCTCCGCGCCTCCCTTGAAAGCAGCGGCGCTTCCGGCCCGGTGAGTATAGGAACCTTCTTCTCCCAGGGTAAAGCGTTCCTCCGCCCCGGTGATTATCTTTTCGCCAACGAAGATGAAGCCCGGGAAGTCTTCTCCGCCTCTGGTCTCAAATGGCTCATCGCGGATCCGCTCATAAAGGAACTTCTCCCCATAGATGCCGCGCCCCGCTTCACGCCGCTCCCCCACCGGGCTGTTTCCGGACGCCTCTACAACGAAGGCCGGGCGCGATTTTTCGACCGCCCGAAGGATACGCCATTAGGCACGAAAATATGAGCGTATGTACAGGGCTGGGGCAATGGATTTGTTTGATAACCCGGTTGGTTATCAAACAAGTCTCCCAAAAGACAGGGAAAACCCATCTGCCCCAATCCCATCAGGGAGAGGGAACCCCTCACCGCTTCAGGGCTGACTCGGGGGGAGATAAATATTCGGCCAGGGTGGAGAACAACCGTTCTACATCTATGGGTTTGGCAATATGCCCGTTCATGCCCGCGGCAAGGCAGTCGTAGACATCTTCCTTAAACGCGTTGGCGGTCATGGCGATAATCGGACAGGACGCCGCATTGGCCTTCTTCAAGCGGCGTATCGCGCGGGTCGCGTCAAACCCGTCCATCACCGGCATCTGTATGTCCATAAGCACAATGTCATAGGCACGTTCCGCGAACATCTCCACCGCCCGGGTCCCGTTTTCGGCGCACTCTATCGTGACCCCCGTATCTTCCAAGATGCCCGCAACAACTTCACGGTTTACCTCCACGTCTTCCGCCAGCAGCAGCATCTTGCCGCTCCAGTCGTAAGACGGTATCACGCCCTCGTCCCTTCCCGCGCTCCTCTGCTCATACCCCAGGGATGTGATAATCGCGTTGTACAGTGAGGACGGCAGTACCGGCTTGGGCAGGAAGCGGGTAATCCCTATGGAAGCGAGCGCGGCACCGACTTCGTTCTGATCCGCTAAGGAAATCATTATGATAATAGGGTTGCCGCATATACTGCGTTTTATCTCTCTGGCGGTCTCACATCCGTCCATACCCGGCATCTTCCAGTCCAGAAACACCAAGTCGTAGGGACTGCCCTCCCGTTCACGGGCTTTCACCAGGTCCACCGCTTCAGCGCCGCTTTCGGCTTTATCGCAGGCAAGGGAAAAACTCTCCAGTATACTCTCGAAATAGTCAAGGGTTTCCACATCATCATCCACCACTAGGATACGCAGATCGCTGCGCAGCCCCTTAGGCAGCTTGTCGGCACGGTAGACTTTGCCCCATTGTATGACGATCTCAAACACGAACCGCGATCCGCCGCCGGGGTTATCCTCTACCCAAATATCCCCGCCCATGAGGTTGACTATGCTCTTGCTTATGGAAAGACCCAGCCCCGTGCCGCCGTATTTGCGGGTGGTATTATTTTCGGCCTGTTCAAACAGGTGGAACAGCCGCGGCTTCTGCTCGGCGGTTATACCGATACCGGTGTCGGCGACTTCTATATGCAGCCGCGCCGTGTCGGCGTCTATGGGCGTCTGGCGCGTCAAGAGGGATATCTTGCCGCAATCGGGGGTAAACTTAACCGCATTGGTGAGCAGGTTTATCAACACCTGGGAGAGGCGTAATTCATCGCTTATAATCATGCGGGTAAAGGCATTTTCTATATTCACATGAAACTCTTGTCCCTTCTCGTCCATTTTTATCTGAACCACGTTGACGACATGCTGTATCATGTCTTCAAACCCGAACTCTTCGCTGAGTATCTCCAGTTTATTCGCCTCAATCTTGCTCATGTCCAGGACGTCGTTGATAATGCCCAAGAGCTGGCGTGAAGAGTTTTCGATTTGTTTCAGGCAGTACTGAACGCGCTTCATATCCGATGTTTTTTGGGCAAGGGTAGTCATACCGATAATGGCGTTCATCGGCGTGCGTATCTCGTGGCTCATGCGGGATAGGAAATCGGTTTTAGCCCGTGTGCCGGCGATAGCGGCGCGGTTTGCTTCGAGTAAGTCTTCGGTCATGGACGCGCGAAGTATGGCGGAGGCGATGAGTATGGCGGCGGATTGGAGCAGGTCTTCTTCCGCCTTGATAAAGGGACTGTCTTCGTTAAAGCGCGAAAGTCCGACCATCCCCCAGAACGCTCCTTTGATAAAGAGTGGGATAACGAGGGCTACTTTCACGTCGGGTGCGGCGCGCGGAATAACGGCCCTATCCCTGTAGGCTTCGCCTTTGCCGCTGTTGAGGATCTTCCCTTTGGCAATGGTGCTGCGCCATGTCGGAATAAACATGTCGTAAGGTATGTTGACCAGCGGATCCGGCGTTTCCAATGTGGTCCAATGGGCGATATCCGAACAGCACAGCGTTCCGTCTATCTCCTGATTTTTCATTATATAGGCGATGTCAACATTCGCGCCCACGCCAAGCTCGGTAATCGCATCATGCAGCACCGCGAAAATATCCTTATCGGAGGACATGAGTATGACCGACATTTTGTTGAGGGTGCTCAACAGCCTGTCGCGCTCGGTAAGAGCGCTGATCATTTCGTGCTGTTTACGCAGGTCTACGAAGTAAATCATAATGGCGAAGCTATCCATGTAGTTTACTTTCTTCATTACAACGCTGATAGGGCAGGGCTTGTCGTTTAAGATAAGCACCATTTCAAACTCATGGGACCCGTCGTGAACCGCGGACACCAGCCGCTCCCAGAGCGGTACGGACGGGGCGCCGTCCGCTTGGCGTTCAGGGATCGCCGTCACCATAAGCGATACAAAATCGCGTCTGAAATCCTCTACACTCGTAAATCCGAAGAACGTAAGCGTGGCAGGGTTGCAGTCAAGCACCTGAAAGGCGCTGTCAAACATGATACAGTTGTGCGGACTGTTCTTGAACATGGATCTGCGGGTCTCTTCCGCCCGCTCAATATCCGCTATAAGCCGCTCGCGGTGGCTGATAGTTTCCTCCAGCGCGGCCCGGAGCGCCGACTCGGCGCGGACCTTTTGGTCAATATCCCGGGTGCTGCCTATCAGTTTTGTCGGTTTGCCAAAATCGTCCCGTTCTACGATTGTCGCATACAGTATGATCCACACATACTTTTTGTCAAGATCCAGCATACGGAGAACATACTCGAAACCCCCTTTATTTCTTTGAAGGTATTCGTTCATATTTTGCCGATACGGAACGACGTCATCGGGATGTATAAGTTGCAAGAAATCTTCGCTCGATTTCCCTTCAAGCGGATTCGGCTTATCGCTACTCGTTAAACTGTACCATTGCCGAAAGGTCAGGCGGTTCTGTACGATGTCCCACTCCCAACTCACCAGTCCCACCACATCCTCAATCGAGATATGGTAACGGCACTCGTCCTCAAGGCGTTTTTCGCGCATCTTGGCCGCGGTGTTGTCCCGCATCATACCCGTTAATCGTGTCGGATGCCCGTTTTGGTCCCGTTCCGTGATGCCGACGGTTTCGCGCACATACGCCCAGGACCCGTTTGAGCGTTTCATGCGAAAATCCATATAGGGGGAACGCTGGGTCTCGCCGCGTAGGAATGCATCGAATTCGGACTTGACATGCGCCGCATCATCAGGATGTATACGCTCAAGACGGAATCCTATGCGCGACTCAAAAACGCCGGAGGGCATACCCATAATGGCAAGCCATTCATCGCTGTAATAGGCGGCGTCTTCGGGGATACGCCAATCCCACAGACCGGTACCGGATGTGGCAAGCATTCTCCACAGCGTGTCAGCGTCAATAGGCGGACCTATGGGTTTATCAGGCATCTGGGTATCCTTTCTTGACGTTCTTGATATGTAGAAATTATAGGTAATCTATTCATTTTCCTTTGGTTTTCTGATCATGGATGTCGGATAGGTTCGATTATACTATACATTAAGAGTAAAGGCTACGCTCTTTGAAATAGAGCCAGGATAAACGCATAGACCTTGCTAATTCCATACTATATAATGAATTAGCAAACCCCGGAAAGGATACTGAAGCAGCTTACCACGACGCTGGTAGAAGGCACCATGGAGGCATCGAACCGAAGGATCGAGTTTTGCAGAAGCCTAGCTATAAGTAAAAACTCTCGAAAATATCATGGGACTTGTTCAACAACCCGATAGAAAAGGAGGACACCCAGGACCTTCCGGGCCAATCGGTGCTTTAGCGGGAAGGGAAATTACATCCGACACATTAATCTGAATAATTTTTCCATCCTGCTTGATTACGGAGATGCGGCCGTTTTGCAGCGTTTTAATGCGTTCAATCATTATGCGCTGATAATCCGGCTCCCTTCTCCTCGGATGTACCATTCTTTTCATACAACTATCCCTCATACGAACCGGAATTTCTCATTTTTTTCGATCTGCACGACTTTGCCATTCTGAATAATCAGCGTAACCGATCCGTGCTTCACCGTGGAAAGCAGGTCCGTCAATTGTTTTAAGTCCGCATTACTTAAGGGCTGGCCGCCTTCCTTTAGTTCTTTTTCATCCGCCATTTTCAGATCCCTCATATTTTGTAGGGTTCAACTAAATCCATAAGGCCGAATTCTATCAGTATGGATTCGAGTTTTTCCTGGGACATAGGGGTTGGAATAACAAAATTTGCATTCTCTTCAATGGCCTTCGCCAGGTTACGGTACTCCTGAGCCTGACGGGATTCCCCATTGAGATCGATCACCGTCTTTTTTCTGATCTCCGCCTGCTGTACGATGTTGTCCCGGGGCACCAGATAGATAAGCTGGGTTCCCAATGCTTTCACGAAAGCCCGCAACACTTCGTGCTCCCGTTCCACATTACGGCAGTTACAGATGATTCCTCCCAGCCGCACCCCGCCCTTGGCGGCAAATTTCCGTATACCCTTGGAGATATTGTTTGCCGCGTACAAGGCCATCATCTCCCCGCTGGCGACAATGTAAATTTCCTTTGCCTTTCCCTCCCGAATGGGCATGGCGAAACCACCGCAGACGACATCCCCCAGTACGTCATAGAAAACGTAGTCCAGATCATCGCTATAGGCCCCAAGGCGTTCTAGGAGACCGATTGAAGTGATGATTCCCCTGCCTGCACAGCCGACCCCGGGCTCAGGTCCACCGGATTCAACGCATTTGATTCCCTTAAAACCTTCTTTGAGGATTCGGCCCAATTCAATGTTTCCTCCGGTTTCCCGCAACGTATCAAGGGTTGTTTCCTGCGCCAGTCCTCCCAGTAAGAGGCGGGTGGAATCCGCTTTTGGGTCGCAGCCTACGACCATGACTTTGCGGCCCATTTCCGCCAAGCCTGCCGTAAGGTTCTGGGTAGTGGTGGATTTACCGATACCGCCTTTTCCGTATATGGCAATCTGTCTGATACTCATGGGGCTCGTTCCTTTTCCCTGGTAATCCTGCCGAATCTTAGGTGATATGCGTGTAATTTTGAGATCGCATAGGGAATATCTGCCGGAGATTCCAGCGCGGTTATGCCTTCCCGCTGCAAAACCATATAGGGCTTTTTTCCTATTCTTGCCGTCAGTATATAGCGGCAGTCAGACAAAAGCCCAGCCACCTGCTTCATCCGTACATCCCTATGGCCACAGCCGTGAACTGAGGATCCTCCTCCACAGCCCCCTCCGGTTGCCTCAGCGCAGCTGGAACGTACCGCCGGACGTTCCCCCCCGGGAATGATCCTGGGGGGCTCAGGCGGCAGGGTCCTTGATTCATTGAATTTCCCGACTCCTGGGTCATCCACATCAAAGATGAAGAAGGTTTCCGCTTCCCCAAAATGTTTGTCTATGGCTATGCCATCGGAAGAAGTCAGTGCTATTTTATAGGACATAGGCAGTGCTCCTGGTTACTAATGCACGGGTACCGCCGCCTGGATCAGTTGCCGGCGTTTCGATAAACACAGTTTGCCGTGAAAAATGGGCTTTTGTCTTGAATAAGTCTGAGTAAATTTCCTCTGCAAGATTTATGCCCCCTGAGTACCCAATGAAACTTTTTCCCAGTATGACCGTTTCCGGCAGGGGCAGGCTTAAAAAGCTACAAGAATTACCCGTGCTTTGGGCAAGAAATTTTTCCCAACCGCTTCCAAGAAACAGGGCCTTGTGAGAGCCTTCCAGTTTGTTTCGGATGTCCTGTTGGATAAGGCCCCCGTCAGTTTCAAATTGCACAAGACCTTTAAAATCGGCATTACGGGATACGATGGAAGCCGCTACCGCTTCCTGAAAATTCTGGGCCGTATCATCAACGATATACACCCCCTTGGGGATAAAACCAAGCTCGTTGGTGAGAAACACCGATGCCCCTGCCGCATAGGCGCTATCCGCCACGGTGTAAAGTTCCCAGGGCAGATTGCTCCGGTACTCGGAAAGAAAATCAACCATACTTGATAAATATCGATAGAACCGCCTTTCCTCTGTTTCGATAACCTCATCGATCCTTTCCTGGGGAATCCCCAGGTATGACCCGACTTCCCGTAAAAACCTGCTTGTCTCCTGAGCGCCGAAAGGGAGTACGGGATAGTGCAGATAGGGAGTACCGTATTTCTCCTCAAGGAGTTTCACTGTCGAAAGGCCAACCCAGGGTGAAACCAGCAGATTACATTGGGCGTTGGGGATATCCTTCCATTCGGAAACCCCTTGTGAGCCGTAACCGAATAGAATGTGCACCTCAAGGCCGATGGACCGGAGAAGGCTTTTCAGGTTTTCCAGGTCTCCCCGCCAGTAAGGATTCTGAAAGGGTACAACCGAAAAAACATTTACCAAGCCCTCCCGAGGTGTTCCCCGGGTATCGCCGACGAACTGTTCAATAATCCCGTTTACTACAGTCTCATGTCCGTAGTAACTGGTACCCTTAAAACCAGAGGTCTCCACACCGACGATGGGCCACCCTTCTTCAGCGTATGCTTTGGTGATATTGATCGTATCATCCCCTACGATGTCGGCGGTACAGCCTGAAAGCACCACAAAGAGATCCCCTTTTATTACTTTGAAGGCGCCTTCAATAGTAGCCCGGAGCTTCTTTTCGCCGCCGAATACCACTTCCTGCTCGTAGGTGTTTGTGCAGGATATGTGTGTTCCACCGCCGCAGCCTTCACCCTGGCGGCCCGCATTCATACTGGAAAATTCCATAATTTTCATGGAACATCCCGGCCCCGCGTGGACAATGGGACGAGCCCCGGGTATAGCAAGTACGGTCTGCTGGCCCCCCAAGGCGCAGGTGAATCTGGGTTGTTCAATTACCCCGCTCAATTGGTAGCTCCTTCTAAGAAATAAAAGGGATCCGATTCGTTCATCCACCAGTCGCTGTAGGGCAGTTCCGCATGACGGGCGATGTTCTCCACCAGCTTCCGGGTTTGCAAGGCTTCGTAGAGGCGCCGGCCCAGTCTGATGACGCCAAGGTAACCGCAGCTATAATTCGCATCCCCTTCAAAGAGCGTCGGGATGCCGATTTTCGCTCCCATGGCGTTCATGCCGTTATGGCGGCAGAGCAAAAAATCCGGCTTGAGTCTTTTCAGAATCTTTATAATCTGGTAAGGCTGAAGATTGCAGATCGTGAAATTCCGAATATCCCCTGCAGTTTCAACCAGCGCGTCCATGGAATTGACCGATGCGGGGTTGTCCGTCATAAGATCGTGGTGCAGCGAGGTGATTCCCACAAGCTCAACTCCCAGGCTTCGTGCGGTATTTCCGAGGTTGTGTCCGAAGGCATCCCCGGCGGTAATATAGAGTTTTTTGCCCCCGAGCTTTCCCCGCAGGCATTCAATCTCATCCCGGCAACGCTCCCGGTCTTCGGCAATAACCTGCTCCGCTTCCTTTTCACGGCCTGTAACCCGGCCTATCTCCCGAAGCCAGGTATCCGTCCAGTCGGTGCCATAGGGCGGAGGGGATTTGATTTCTGGAACGCCGAAACGTTCTTCCAGAGCAGAGGCAACGTACAGGGAAAGGGTTTCGCATATTGAGGTAGAGCAGGCTGCTTCCGACATGGTTTCCAACTGCTCCGGGGAGGCAAGGGCGACAAAATAATTCGTCCGCAGGCCCATGCGATCCAGCAGGGGCGTAAAGGTATCGGTTCCCTCAAACGCGAAAATGTTGACCAAGTCCTCCTGCTTTTTCCGTGGAGGCTTGACGATTTTCCGCAGAAGGCCGTGATAACCCGCGTCAAAACCGGAGGACCATATTTTTGACTTGAAACCCTCGCAATACACGGGAACAATCGGATAGCCCAGTTCTTCCTCCATTTCATCGGCCACGGCTTCTATGTCTTCGCCGATAATACCCGACGCGCAGGAAGTGGAAATGTAGATAAACTTCGGATGAAAACGCCTGTCTGCCTCCCGTATGGTTTGCCGAAGTTTTTCCGCTGCCCCAAAGATAGTGTCCTTCTCCTGGATGTTCGTACACAGGGATTGTACATCATAGGGCTGCGTATTCCGGGAAAAGGACACACTCCGAATGCCTATGGTGAAATTGATAACCGTGGCGTTGCAGCCTACAGGTGAATGAAATACCACCGCCGAATCTTTGGTACGTGCCGTAATCGTAGAGGCACAGCTTTCCGCGCAAGATGCGCACTGACTGTAGGATCGGTCTAAACTGGAGGCATAACCGGCCTTTACCTTTTCATGCAGGTCTTTTCCTGTTCCGTTATACGAAATGATAGAATGCAGCCTTCGTTCCCTGACTTCTACTTCCGTTGTATTTTTCCATATACTCATAGCTTCCTCCTAATTTCCGATCTGCAAAAATGGTGGTTTCCCATAGCGGTATTCAGGATGAGGGGTAGTTCCGAGCAGCGTCGTGAGTTTACCCGCAATCCGTGACATAGGTTCCTCCGAATGCGAGCTCCTGAACAAGGTCACTCACAGATATATTAGTAATCTTAAGTAATTACTATATATAAATTTGGCTAGTTATGTCAAGAGTTTTCTTGAATTTTTTCTTTTTTTTCAAAAAACCTATAAATTCGCTTGACATACTGTATTTTTATATAATATAAATACTATGTATTTAGTATGATAATGTAGTGGTGTTTGACTGGATAACCAGAGAACAGAGGAGACATTCCTTTGTTCTCTGGTTTTTTTACGTTCAGAGGCTTTTCACAAGTCATTTTAATAGTAAGGAGGAATTGGTTTATGGGAACAGTAGGTGTGAAGCACGCCGTGATTTATGGACAAGAAAGGAGGCTTTATTCGATCCTGGCACATAAAATAATCGGAAAAAAAGGCGGGCAGAAACTGTTTTATTATTACCGTAAGAGTATTGCAGTTATTTTGTTTTTGATCTTGTGGGAAGTAGCCCCGAAGGTAGGATTGGTGGACGCTCAGTTCATCCCCTCAATTTCCAAGATACTTGCCACCTTTCAATCCATGATACCTGAGGGGAAACTACCGATTCACGTATTCCTTAGCCTCAGGCGGGCTCTCTTGGGTTTTGGCGCTGCCATTTTGATCGCCCTGCCCTTAGGTTTCATGCTGGGGGGCTGGTTCAAACGCTTCGAGGAATACCTGTCGCCCTTGCTCGGCGTCCTGTCTAAAATCAACCCCTTCTCCATGTTCCCGATTTTTATCCTCTTCTTCGGCATCGGGGAGCTTACCAAGGTGGTGATCATCCTCTGGGTCTGCATCTGGCCCATCCTCTTCGGAACCATCAACGGCGTCAGGAACATCGATCCCCTGCTTATCAAGGCGGCCCTGGCTATGGGGACCTCCAAGGTGGGGCTTTTCAGGAAGGTGGTGCTCATGGGGGCCGCGCCGAACATCTTCGCGGGGATTAAACAGGGAGCGGGCTCGTCCTTTTTCATGCTCATCGCCGCGGAGATGATAGGTTCCACGGCAGGTCTCGGATTTTTGGTGCTGAACTCCCAGATCAATTACCAAATCCCCCGGCTCTACGTAGCGGTGGTGATTATCGCTATTCTGGGACTGTTAATTAATTTTCTGCTTGAAAGACTGGAAAAGAAGGTATTGCACTGGCGGGAAGAATGCATCGTGAAGTGATTTTCCTACAACCTAAGGTGAATGAGGAATATGCTCATTCAGATCAAGGGGTCCTTTTATGGACGGGGCGGTTTCAAAACTTCACTGAAACAGCCCCGGATAACGTTATTTTTTGGAGGTCTGAGATGACACAAAACAAACAGCAGGGTACGCTCCCCAGAGGCGTAATCATCGGAATCCTGGCTATGGCTGCGGCGGGCCTATTGCTTTCAGGTTGTACCAAGCGGGGCGGCAAGGTTATTGCGGCTACGGTGAACGACGAGGGTCAGCAGGTGTACAAGGTGCGGACCTGGTCCAGACTGGACTGCTCCGCAGCGCCCTACATCATCGGAGACCGGGCGGGCTTCTTCAAGGAAGCGGGCCTGGAGGTCGTGTACACCGGGGAAGTGGCCAGCGCCCAACGGCTCGCCACCGTGTTGAGCGGCGATAACGACATCTACAGCGCGCATCCCAACGCGATAGCTGTTGCCGTGGCAGGAGGTGCCCCCATCAAGGGTGTGGCCATTGGGGATCATGAACCTGGATGGGAGATCACAGATGTCAACCTCGAACACATGTGGTGGGTGAGCCATAAGGATGGCAGCCTCCAGACTATAGAGGATTTCAATACCTTCCCGGGAACCATCAAGATGCAGTCGATTAGCAGGAACCAGTGCCAGGAACTGATGACCGACATGCTCCTAGATCGCCTCGGATTGCCCAAGGAGAAACTTGATTACATACTCCTGCCGGATATTGAAGGTATCCAGTCCCTCAAGCAGCGTTTGGTGGATATCACCACGCCCCATCCCCCCTTCTTCAAGGCGACCGAAGAAACCGGGATCGCGAATGTCCTCATCACCAGCCGTCAAATCGCCGGTCTTGAAGGGGGTACGACCCTCTACGCGTTCACCGAGGAGTTCATCAAGAACAACCCCGAAGTGGTGAAACGGTTTGTTTATGCCATCAAGAAAGCGGACCGGTACAACAATGACAATCCCGAAATCTCGGCCCAGTGGACCGAAGAGGCTATCGGCGTTCCGGTACGGGCGAATCACTGGCACGCGAGGGATGCGAAATTCGAGGATAAGGACATTCAGTTCTGGATTGACGGGGCCAAAAAGGGTGGTGCCATTCCTCCCGACGTGAACCTGGTTACGGCGGATATTGCCATCCACGATTTTGAGGTTTACGGTGCGGAGGATTATGTGCTGACCTACGATGACACGGGGAACCTGACTATTCCCGGACCAAGGCTCGCTGCGGGTAATTAACGAACATTTTCCGGGCTGTAAAGAAACGGCGCTTGTGGACGGAACGTGCTTTACAGTCCAGGAACCTTTTTATTTGAGGAAAAAAGAGCGGCTTTCCCAAAACCAAGCGAGTTTTGGGAAATGCTCAAGGATAAGAAAATGGGTATGAGTAATACGGCCGAAAGGCAAGAAGCCGAAGCAGGGGACTATAAGATCGTTGCCAGGCATATCAGCAGGGTTTTCCATGCCAAGCATCTCGGCGATAGGAAACGGGAATTCACCGCGGTAAAGGATCTTAACCTGGATGTAAAGAAGGGGGAGTTTGTTACTATCGTGGGGCCCTCCGGCTGCGGCAAGTCAACCTTCCTGGATATTCTAGCGGGACTTTCCGAGCCGAGTTCCGGGGAGATCTTCATAGACGGCCGGAGGATAACGGGCCCGGCCCTGGACCGGGGCATCGTACTCCAGGGCTACGCCCTCTTTCCCTGGCGCACGGTCCGACAGAACATCGAGTACGGTCTTGAAATCAAAAAGGTGAAAAAGGCCGCTCGAAAGGCGATAAGTGATCATTTCATCGATCTCGTGGAACTCAACGCTTTTGCGGACAGCTACCCTTACGAGCTTTCCGGGGGCATGAAACAGCGGGTTGCCATAGCCCGCGCCCTGGCCTACGATCCGGAGGTACTCCTGATGGATGAGCCCTTCGCGGCAGTGGACGCCCAGACCAGGGAAACCTTGCAGGATGAGCTTCTACATATCTGGGAAAAAACCGGCAAGACCATCATCTTCATCACCCACAGCATCGAAGAGGCCGTATTTCTCGCGGACCGTGTGGCGGTTATGTCCTCAAGCCCGGGTTATATCAAGCGAATCATCACCGTGGAGCTTCCCAGGCCGAGACGCAGCGGGGATACCCGGAACTCTATCGAATTCAGCCGCATCACCGGTTTGGTGTGGAACCTCCTGCACGATATTGATGGGGAGGGCCTCAGGCCGGAAGAACAGAAGGGGCCTCCTCTATGGCCCTATAGGGGTATCGGTGAGAATGGTGATAAAAAACAGGGCCTTGATTCGGCGGCCCTATAAAAAGGACAGGAACACCGGACCGGCCAGGCGTGGATCTAGGGGTGAGTTTCTTGGGGCCCTGGAAAGGCCCGTTCTCAAAGCGATGGGTTTGCTGGTCCCCGGGCTGCTTTGGGAACTCCTATCCCGGTTGGGTTTTTTAGACCCCCAGTTTGTCCCATCTTTTCTCCAGGCCCTCGACGGTATAGTCCGGACTGTGGAAGCGAGGCTGCTCCCGGGCAGCCTCATCATCAGCCTCTGGAGGGCAATGCTCGGTCTCGTTATTGCTTCCACCTTCGCCATACCCCTGGGATTGCTTATCGGAAGAGATGCCTCCGGCCTGGGGGACTGCTTCAATCCCTTGTTCAGACTGCTGGCCCAGGTGAACCCTTTTACCTTGACGCCGGTTTTTATACTCTTTTTCGGGATTGGTGAAGGGGCCAAGGCCGGGATAGTCGCCTGGGTCTGTTTCTGGCCGGTTTTTTTTAATACCCTTGAAGGCGCCCGGGGCGTAGACCCGGCCCTTGTCAAAACCGCCCGGGGGATGGGGGCTCCCGGTTCTACGCTGTTTCTCTCGGTCATACTGCCTGGGGCAGCGTCTTCGATCTTCAGCGGTTTGAAGCTCGGCCTTGAGATGTCCTTCTTCGTGTTGATCGCTGTGGAGATGATCGGCGCGAGTTCCGGCATAGGCTGGCTTGTCCAGGCGAGTTATTGGAACATGCGTTTTTCCTGGATGTACGGGGTTATGATTCTGGCCATAGTGCTGGGGTTCTGTATGAATGGGTACCTGAACCGGTTCTACGATAAGGTATTTTTCTGGCGGGAAGAACCGGTGTCCCCGCAAGGACGAGAAGGCCGGGGGAAGCGGGAAAATAACCGGTGCCTCCCCCCGGAACGGCGAAAGATGTCCCAGGTTCCCCTCCGAAAACCTTTCACCAGAAGGGACTTCATAAGTGCGGTAGTACTCATGCTGCTGATTTTACTGGCGGGTTTTTGGCAGATCCGGGAAACCAAAAGGGAATGGCAGCAATTCGGCAAGGAAGGGCATACTTCATCGGGGATAGGTATTTTTGATGACTAAAAGGACAAAACGGACAGTCAGCGCCGCCATCATCGCCCTCTTTTTCGGCCTCTGGGAATTGGCCGCAGGGTTTGAAGGGGCCCGATCCGCGCTGCTGCCACCCTTCAGCCGGGTATTGGTAAACCTGTATGTCCTGTTCCGGACCCGCAGCCTGGCGGTCCATATCGGAATCAGCCTGTACAGGGTCTCTGCAGGAATCGTCCTGGGTGCCCTCTTCGGTGTTCCCCTGGGTTTCCTCCTCGGAACGGCCCGGGAAAAACTGGGGGTATGCCTCGGCGCTTTATGGGGGCTGCTTGCCCAGGTGAATCCCTTCTTGCTCTACCATGTACTTATCTCCTTCCTTGGCATCGGGGAAACGGTGAAGATAAGTATTCTGAGCTGGGGCTGCCTGTGGCCTGTGGTCTTCAACACCGCCGGAGGGGTGGAAAACATCGACCGGACCCTCCTCAAAGCAGGCAGGGCCTTCGGCGGCGGGAAGGGTTCCTTGTTTTTCACTATCCTCCTGCCTGCAACAGCCCCTCGAATCTGCGGAGGTATACGCATAGCCGCAGGTTATGCCCTGCTCATGCTGACCGCTTCGGAAATCCTGGGCGCCCGGTCCGGCCTGGGTTGGCTGGTTCTTACCGAGCAGGTGTATTTCCGTATCGTGAACCTTTTTTCGATAGTTCTGATAACCGCCCTCCTCGGCGTCTCCCTAGACGCCTGCCTGGCCTTTATTCAGAAGAAACTGATCCCTTATGAACTGGAGGGGTATGTAAACAGTTCAGAAAATTAATTTTTTATTTTTGGAGTATGAAAAACCATGGCAAAGATAGTGAAACATGTAACGGATCTGATCGGCAATACCCCCCTTTTGGAACTCGGCAACTACGGTGAGGCGAAAAACTTGAGCGCCCGAATTCTCGGAAAGCTGGAGTATTACAACCCCCTATCCTCGGTGAAAGACCGGATCGGCTATGCTCTCATAAAGGACGCGGAGGAACGGGGACTTATCAACAAGGATACGGTGCTGATCGAGCCGACCAGCGGAAATACCGGTATTGCCCTGGCCTTTGTGGCCGCCTCAAAGAAATACCGGCTCATCCTCACCATGCCTGAGAGCATGAGCATTGAACGGCGGAACCTCCTCAGGGCCCTGGGAGCGGAGCTTGTCCTGACTCCCGGCGGTGAAGGCATGAAGGGCGCGATTTCCCGGGCCAGGGAACTGGCGGCGAGTATACCGAATTCCTACATCCCCGGTCAATTTGATAACCCCGCGAACCCGGAGATCCACCGCCTGACTACCGCGGTGGAAATATGGCGGGATACCGACGGCCTCGTGGACATTTTCGTGTCCGGGGTTGGTACGGGGGGCACCATCACCGGCGTCGGGGAAGTACTCAAGAAACAGAAACCCGGAATACGGATCGTCGCGGTAGAACCTTTTGACTCGCCCGTCCTTTCGGGGGGCAAACCGGGGCTTCATAAGATCCAGGGCATCGGGCCGGGCTTCATCCCAAGTATCCTCAATGTGAATATCATCGACGAGATTTTTCTGGTCAAAAACGAAGATGCCTTTCAAACCGGCCGGGAACTGGCGGCGGAGGAAGGTCTTGTGGTAGGCATCTCTTCAGGAGCCGCGGTCTTTGCCGCAACGGAGCTTGCCAGACGGCCTGAGCATGTTGGCAAAACCATCGTGGTGCTTCTGCCTGACACAGGGGAGCGGTATCTCTCGACGCCCCTATTTGGCGAAAACGAGGTAAGATAGCGCTGTACCAGTACCGGGGTTCCCCGGATAAAGGATATGTAAAACCCCGCAAGCTCCGTTCCTCCGGTTAAGCGACGATCCATGAACCCTTGTAGAAAGCCGATTCAGCGTAAAAATATCCTATTTACATGAGGCTGTTCAAAAACCCCGGTTTTTGAACAGCCTCCGCTTAAAAACCGCAAAATACGGAGTATTTTGCGAGACTTCTTCGATAACCAACCGGGATATCGAAGAAGTCCCCTATATATTGAGGATAGCAATGTGTATATCTAGGGTAAAGAGCATTTTTTGTGTTGACAGGCTTTGCTTTAGGACTATAAACTAAATCAGGTATATTACAAAGGAAACGAGGTGAAAAGCCTCTGCTATCCCGTAACTGTAACCGGTTTCGTTTTAATACCAGACGAAGCGGTTCCGCGGAGGGGGACGTACCCGCGTCCCCTCCCCTAAGCCACTGATCAAGGAAGATTGGGAAGGCGCCAAGTAAGCGGAACGGACCGGTAAGCCAGGAAACTTTGATATACCTTCTATTGGCCAAGGCTTCGGAGAAAGGCTGGAGGACAGGATGTGCATGTTTTTCATATCATTTTTATCTCTTCCCTGTTTTTTGTATAATCAATGTTCTATACTCCGTGTGCCCAGTGGTTCAGTAGGGTGGTTCATGGATAAAACCCCCTGGAATCAAAACCAAGACTAGCCAGTCAACCGAAGGTTCTTCGATACCTGGTTTGAATCCAAGGGGTTTCTATAGTTTATTCCATCGTAAGGAGGGAATACAAGATGAAAAAAATTTTTATGAGGTCTGCTGCGTGTATGGTCGCGGCAGTTTTGGCTCTGATCGGGTGCCCTATGACCGGGGATGACGACGACAATTCGGGTGTCTGGGGGGGGGGGGGGGGGGGGGGGGGGGGGGGGGGGGGGGGGGGGGGGGGGGGGGGGGGGGGCGGGGGGGGGGGGGGGGGGGCGGGGGGACGGCCCCGGCCCGGTCCGGAATGGCCACCCAGGAGCCGGGGACGGTTCCGGAACGTTCCGGAATGGCCAAACAGGTGCCGGGGACGGTTCCGGAACGTTCCGGAATGGCAAAACAGGTGCCGGGAACGGTTCCGGAACGTTCCGGAAACCCTCCCACATGACATTTTGGCAGTCGCTAACGTGGAAGTAACCGTCCCGAAGGCCAAAAACGCCACTACCCTGCCGCGAAAAAAATTTCGCGCCTGCGGCGGGCTGTTTTTTTATTTTTAGTAAAGGGGAATTATAAGCTGTGCTGTGCTGTGCTGTGCTGTGCTGTGCTGTGCTGTGCTGTGCTGTGCTGTGCTGCTCCGCAGCACAAAGATACGGCAAAATCCGTTACGGCGCAAGGGTTTTGGGAATATGTTTTCAAGAAGTTTTGCACAATTCAGTTGACAGTTGACGGTTGAAAGTTGAAAATGTTTTTGCTTAGACCGGTGCAAAGGTAAAAAGATTTTTTGTTTTGGCAAAATTTATTTTAAAGTAGTTAGAGGAGTTAAAGTAGTTAGGGTAGTTTTTTGTAGGGGCGCAAGCCAAATCTGTAAATCCGTAAATGGTCACTCCAACTCATACCTCATACTTCATAATTCATACCTCTTAACGCGCCACTCCGCCGGTTAATTCGACTGAACGTCCCAAAGCGGATACTATACGGTAAAAAGTAGCTACACTCGGAACAGTTAGGCCATTTTCTATTCGTGATATATAGGCTTTGTCCGCCCCTATCCGTTCGGCGAGTTCCTGTTGTGTCAATTTTGCTTCCCTGCGTGCTTCGAGCAATACCCGGCTTGTATAGAAAGCGTATGCTTCTTCATCGAATTTCGCCCTTTCGGCTGTTCCGTGAGCGCCATACTTTGACGCTAAAACGGAACTGTAATTCCTTATTTTGTGGTCATTTGTCTGCATAATACCTGTCCTTTATTTTTAATGCTTTTTCTATTTCCCGTACGGGGATTTTTTGCGTTTTCTTTTCAAATCCATGGAATAATACCACAATATTTCCTTCATCAAAGATAAAAAATACGCGGTAAATATTTCCGTTATATTCCATACGAAACTCATATAAACCCTCCCTGATAAATTTAATAAACTTGGCCGGCAGCCGTTCATTCGTTTCGAGCAATGAAATAATATAATCAAGTTTAAGCCGTTCCTTTGGCAATAACGTTTCTATGAACTGCTCAAAATATCCTCCGTATGTAATAATTGACCGTTTCACGATACAAAGGTATAAATAGTTGTGCATTTATACAACTCCTCTCCCTTTCTGATTGCTGATTTCTGATTTCTAATTTCTAATTTTCTCCGGCGCCAGCCAAATCTGTAAATCTGTAAATTTATCCAACCTTGGTAGCACCACATGTCCCGCCCTGCACTCGCGCGGCGCACAGGTTTTCCACGATGCACCGGCAGTATGCCGCGCGAAAGGCAGGGAGATGCCTTGTATCCCCGCGCTTACGCACGGGGTTATTCACGTTTCGCCCCTGCGGGGCTTTTTAGTTGAAAATTGAAAGTGGAAAGTTTAGTTATGAGGTATGAGTTGCTGGCGCGTCAGCTGAAATCTTTAAATCTTTGAATTTTTAAATCTTTAAATCTTTAAATTGGCGTCAGCCAAATCTGTAAATAAGAAAACCGCTCTTAATTCTTAATTTCTATTTGTTCGCTTGTTTTTCCGTAGCGGCGTTCGCGGCGGTGATATTCTTCGA
>JAIRNP010000187.1 GCA_031258005.1 Treponema sp. | reverse complement strand
TTTCGCAAACTGTTGGTGCGCTTTGAAAAACTGAAAAGCTCCTATGTGGCCTTGCTGATGTTTGCCTGTGCTTTTATCGCTTTCCGCAAGGCCGATGTTATTTAGGCATAGGCCCTAAGCCCATACCGTCGATACTATAGGGGGCGACTGGATGGACTGAAAGGCCCTGAACAGTCCCCTTGGCTCAGGGTTCGTTCCCGGGCTTTCAATCCACCGGCCTGCCTTGAGGCTCATTTCCCGGAAGTTTGCTCTCCTAAAGGCGTTGAATTGACATGACAAATCCCCAGGGAATATATATAATAGGGTATGTTTACCATAATTTCCTGTGCTGCAGGGTGCGGACGGACTGCCATTACAGGATCCCCGATTTGCGCGGTTCATGCAGCGAATCCGGAGACCGAAGCCTCTCGAATTGTGGACCATATTCACAAACAAAAAACCGTCACCGACCTCAACGCGCCTGGTTTACACTTTAAGAACGCCGACTTTTCTGGACACCATTTTTATGGATGTAATTTCAAGGGTTCCTCTTTTTCGAGTTGTCTCTTTACCAAAACGGTGATGCGCATGGTCTTTTTTGATTTTTCCGATTTTCTTGACTGTGATTTTACGAAAAGCGACCTGCAATTTGTATCTTTTGCAGGGTCTAGAATACATAATTGTACCTTTGAAGGTTCAGAATTGGTACATATTAATTACGGCGGCACCCACACGGCCCACTGTATCTTCAATAATTCCAACCTCTATAACAGCCGATTTATCAATGCCCGCATAGAATATTCCGATTTTATTAACTGTAATACCAAACGAGTTAATTTCATTAAAGCCCGGCAGGAAGGGCTTACCTTTAAGGCATCCAATAGCGCGGAAGCGATATTTGAACCGGACATCTACTAAGCAGCGTATACGCTGACCCTCGGTTGTTAAGGCTAGTACTATGAAGTTGTTTTTTCATTATTGTCCCGTGAGTTTTAGCAACTGTTATGTGTTAGGCACCGAATCTCCCGCTGAAGGGATGCCCCACGAACAGGAAGCGGTTCTCATCGATCCTGGGTATATGGATGAAGCCATAATCAATTTTATAGAAAATAACGAGTATCACCTGCGGGCAGTGCTTATTACCCATGATCATAGAAATCATGTGCGGGGCTTACATACCCTCATGCGGATATACGATGCGGATATCTACGCGGTAAATCAAATCGTTTTAGATTATAAGACCATCTTGATACGGGACCGGGATATATGCCGAATCGGGCCTTTCCGCTTTGAAATCATTTCAGTACCCGGTCATTCCCCGGATTCTGCGGTTTTTAAGATTGATAATCTGCTTTTTACCGGAGATGCCCTGAGCGCGGGGCTTGTAGGCCGAACCGCGAGCAGTTACGGTACGGCAATCCAGATAAGCGCCCTGCAGAGCAAGATCTTCTCCCTGCCCGGGGATTTTACGGTATTACCTGGTCATGGCCCCCCTTCTTCCCTGGAGGCTGAACGGCGGTTTAACGCGGGGATTCAGTTCTATGAACAGAGCAAGAACAAACGCCGGGTATTTACGGTTGAGTAAGGTCCGGCGCCGGATGGTATGTCTAGGGGAAATGGGGCCTGCAAGATGAAAAAGTCCGGGAATTACGCGGATTACTGCGCATGTATCCGCATCATTCGTAAAAACAGGCGTTCATTTAGGGTCTCAGCTCAATGCCCCATAGGTGGTTTTCAGCTTTTTCTCTTGAATAAAGCGCCGGAGGGCTAGTTCAATAAGCCTATCAATCAGCGCGGTATAGGAAATGCCGCTGGCCTCCCATAGTTTGGGATACATGCTGATTTTAGTAAACCCCGGCATCGTATTGATCTCATTGACCAGGATGTTCCCGTCGGGTTTAAGAAAGAAATCAACCCGGGCAAGTCCTTCTCCTGCCAGGGTCTTAAAGGTTTTCACGGCCAATGCTTGTACCGCCTTCACCGTATGGTCCGGGAGAGAGGCGGGAATTTCCAAAACCGCCCCCTGTTCATCAATATATTTGGCATCATACGAATAAAACTCATGGGAAGCAATAACCTCCCCAGGAACCGACGCCAGAGGCTCTTCGTTACCCAGGACCGAACATTCCAGTTCCCGACCTTGAATATACTCCTCAATAATAATCTTGCGGTCATAGCTGAAGGCTTCTTGGATACTGCGTTTAAATGCGGTTTCATCATGGATCTTACTCACCCCAACGGAAGACCCCATATTGGCCGGTTTAACAAAGAGGGGCAGCCCCAGGGCATCCTGAAGCTCGGCAAAATCCGGCACCCGCTCATGGGCTTGGAGGACCCTGAAGTTGCCGATGGGAATCCCTGCCTCTCGAAGGAGGCGTTTCATCACATCCTTATCCATTCCGATGGCAGAACCCAGCACCCCGGTGCCTACAAAAGGGATATCCGCCAGCTTCAAAAGCCCCTGGATCGTTCCATCTTCTCCAAAAGGACCGTGCAGAATGGGAAAAATCACATCAATGACCTGTTCCTGTTTCCAGGTACTTGTATTGGAAACGACTCCGTGACTCTGAGGGGTAAGGGCCACCGAATCGCCGGATGGGTTAAGCCTAATCTGTTGGGGATCTTCCGGGTTAAGGAGAAACTCCGAGGCACCGTTCAGCAGCCACTTGCCGGATTTGTCGATACCGATGAGGATAGGGATGTATTTCTCCCGGTCAATAGCGTCAAAAACATTTTTTGCCGACTGGAGGGATACCTCATGTTCTGCAGATTTTCCCCCGAATAAGATGCCGACCTTGATTTTCTTGTCCATAGTTTCCTCTTTATTTCCTTTCCATATCTATGACTCGATGATTTGGGCCGGTTAGTTTTAACAGTCCCAGGGGGTTCAAAATAGTATATTTTGAATTTGGCTCAAACCTCTCTACATTATATATATGACCTCGTCTGAAGTAAGTAGGGAGGATACGAAAAAGGCGGCTGGTACCTTTGGGCTCTTAAAGTTATACTTGCCCTTTGCTTCTCCTTATGAGTATAGTAATATCATGGCTTCTTTATCAACCCGTCGAACGGTGGCGCGGCTTATTTTTATTAAGGGCCTGTTACTCATGTTCCTGGGAAGTGCTTTTCTCCTGGGAAATCTGGCAGGGACATCGCGGATATCCGTTTTAGCGGCCTTCTTTTTTGTTATCCTGGGATCAGGCTGTGCGGTTTTGGCGATAAAACTCAATAAACGTTCCTTGTATCTGTTTTTTGCCGCTTTTTTTATGCTCGTAGGTTTTTTCCTGTTTCTTTCTGCCCTGAAGATCATCCCGGTGGAATTCTCAGAAGCCTGGCCCCTCATATCGGTTTTCTCAGGACTCGCCCTCTTTCCTGCAGGCTGGCATCGGTATGGGGCGTTCCGAAGCCGGTATGTGGTTCCTTCCATTGCATTTGTCATTTTAGGGTCAGGGCTGCTGGTTTTTTCTTTTAATATCGTCCCCTTTTCCTTTTCCCATTTCATGATACGTTGGTGGCCCCTTTTGGTAGTGCTCACCGGTCTCATGTTGGTCCTCATTTCCCTCGGTACTAAAAATTAGGAGGTATGGGATCGGATGCTGAGAGGCTTTCTTTTTTTTTCCTTATAACTAGGCCTCGGACACTTTGTCTTACATGGAGCGGAGTCCTATTAGGGGTATGGCTGGGTATTTCCTGCAGTACCAAACCTCCGGTCCAGGAAACATCTATCAAAATAGATGCCCCTTTGATGGTTAATCCTGCAGTTCCCACACGGCAAACAACGGATAGGGGTATGGGGGATGAGGTTCGGTCCTTAATCGAGGAGGGAACCCCTTCATCCCTCTCAAAGGCTCTGGACTTGATCCGCATCAGGGAACTGGGGAGCACTGAATTCGGCCGGGTAATGAACGCAGTAATCCTGAGCTTGATCCAGTATCTATACCCTCATCTATCGGTCAACGTTCCGAGCTTGCAGCAATCTCAGACCCATACCTACAGCCGGATCCTCAGGAATGTACGAGAAGGGATTTATACTCCCCCGCGGCAAAATACCCAAGACTATCTTGAACTGGTCCTGCCTTTTTTAGCCCTGGGTTCAGATCTTTCTCCATACCCGACGGAACAGCTTTTGCAGATCCTCCAGGATTTAAGGCGGGGGGAAAGCCTAAATCCCCATTCAGTGCTGGCTCCGTATTTCATGGGACGTATCTATGAACAGTTAAATCGTCCCAATCAGGCAATCAACGCGTATAATCGGGCCTCCGAGGTATCTTCAGAATGTTACCCCCCGGTATTGGGTCAGATTCGGGTTCTGGATAAAACAGGGAAAAAACAGGAAGCCCTGGATCTGCTGCAGGATTTGCTTATTCAGTTCCCGGATAATATGGTGATCAAAGAGCACCTCGCCCGGACCTATTATGCCAACCGGAACTGGGCCCGGGCAGAATCAGCCATTGCCGAAATTCTGCAGCAGGACAGCCAGAACCTGGAATTTCTCCTCCTCTATGCCCATACCTTGGTAGAAAGGCGGCAATTCTTTAAGGCCCTGATTCCTCTGGATCAGTATGGGCTTGTCCATGGGAATCAGCGGCTGTATCTGTTTCTTCGGGCCAGGATTCAGTACGAAGGCTACCATAACCGAGATGCCGCGCTCAATTATCTGCGGGCTATCCTCAAGACCTCTCCTGCGGATGTGGAGGTAGCGGTATATACTGCGGCATTGCTCCTGGAATCCCCTCAAGGGGAGGAGCAAGCCCAGGGGCGGGAACTGCTGCAAAGTTTATTACAGGAGGAGCAGCCTGCTTGGGAGGTAGTGGAACTGGCCTTCCGGGATGCAGTCCGACGGGAGGCCTGGGAAGAGGCTCAAGGGTATGTGGATCGGGTTCTGGATGCAGACCCCGCGCAGTATCTCTTGGACGCAGCCAAGGTGGAGCAGGGCCTGGGAAACACCGAGGCGGCTTTTTCCTATGCTAAGGAATTGTACGAACAGAATCCTTCCCATGAAGCGGGGACGCTGATCTATGTTTCAGTCCTGATTGATATGGGACAGCAGGATGAGGCTCGGCGGATCATAGAAAGCCATCTTGCCAGGGTGGAACGGACGGTAAAGGCAGCGTATTATTACCAGCGAAGCCGTATCAGAGGTACGGACGAGGAGGCATTGCAGGATCTCCGGTCCAGTCTCCTTGAAGATCCCCGGAACCTCCATGCCCTCATAGGCATGATTGAACTGTATCACCGCCGCAAGGATCAGCGCCGGCTGGTATATTACCTGAAACAAGCCCTGAGCTTTGCCCCGGATAATGCCCGGCTGCGGCAGTACGAGGAGGAATATCTGGAAGGACCTGGTCCTGGATAAAAGGCTACGGGTCCGCGAATGAACGCGAAGTTCTGCGAATTATGGGGCTACATGAAAGAGTTTGTATTGGGGTGCCTTAGGGGGGCTTAATGCCCCGGTAAGGCAGTGATGATAAGCCATCGAAGCGCTCCTTGTTTTCCGCCCCGCGGGATTCGGGGCCCCCCACCCTGAAAACCCGGCTCGCCACGGCCTTTCATGCCTTCCCCGAGGATCTGCTGGATAGTATCGTACTGGATCCGGAAGACCAGGAGCCTGGTAGTTGGTAAGCGCAAATCCGTATCGTACCCTCTGGCGGGTGGCGGCGGTATTTATTTGTTTTGTATGGATTTGCCCTGGTCTATACCCTTTTTACCCCAGGTGCGGCTTTGACAAAGCCTCGGTTTTATACTATATATAGATAAACCATTCAAAATACTAAGGATGCTACCTCGTGGTGGATACTGGAAAAATTATATCGGTCGCTATAGAAGATGAAGTAAAGACTGCCTATCTTAACTACGCCATGTCGGTCATTGTGGCTCGGGCCTTGCCGGATGTGCGGGACGGATTAAAACCCGTGCATAGGCGGCTGTTGTATGCCATGGACGAGCTTGGACTGCGGCCTAACGCAGCCACCAAGAAGAGCGCCCGTATCACCGGGGACGCTATGGGTAAGTACCACCCCCACGGGGATGCGTCTATTTATGATGCCCTGGTTCGTATGGCCCAGGATTTCTCCCTGCGCTATCCTCTGGTCCAGGGGCAGGGTAACTTCGGTTCCCTGGACGGGGACCCTCCCGCGGCGATGCGGTATACCGAGGCCCGGCTTTCCCGGATTGGCGATGAAATGCTCTTGGATCTCAAGAAAGAGACCGTGGATTTTGTGCCCAATTACGACGAATCCCTTTCAGAGCCCGTGGTGCTTCCCGCGGCGGTGCCGAACCTGCTTATAAACGGTTCCAGTGGTATTGCGGTGGGCATGGCTACCAACATGGCCCCCCATAACCTGGAGGAAGTCTGCAAAGGGATCTGCGCATACATTGATAATCCCGAGATTTCCCTGGAAGCCCTGATGCAGCATATACGGGGCCCGGATTTTCCCACCGGGGGCATCATCTTGGGCCGCCGGGGCATCAAAGAAGCCTATAAAACAGGCCGGGGCAAGATACTGATTCGCGGTCAGTTTACCGTAGAGACCACCAAATCCAGCAGAGAGGTCATCATCTTTCATGAAATTCCCTACACGGTGAACAAGGCCGCCCTGATTATTCGGATCAGCGACTTGATCCGGGACAAGATCATAGACGGCATTTCCGAGCATCGGGATGAATCCGACCGGGACGGCCTGCGGATCGTAATTGAACTCAAAAAAGGGGCCATCCTCAAGGTGGTGCTGAACCAGCTCTTCTCCCATACGCCTCTGCAATCCTCTTTTAGCATCATCAACCTGGCCCTGGTGGACGGTAAACCCCAATGCCTCAGTCTCAGGGAACTGATCCATTACTTTGTGGAACACCGGGTGGAGGTGATCACCCGAAGAACCCGGTATGAACTTCGCAAGGCGGATGAACGGTCCCATATCTTGCAGGGCCTCATCATTGCCCTGGAAAACATCGATGAGGTCGTGGCCGGGGTCAGGGACTCCCGGGACATTAACGTCGCCAAAACCCGGTTGGAAGATCGGTTTCACCTGTCCCCTATCCAGGCCGGGGCCATTGTGGATATGCGGCTGGGCAGGCTCACGAACCTGGAAACCGAAAAGATCCGCCAAGAACTCAGCGAACTTTCGGTATACATTGCCTATCTACGCTCCCTTTTGGAGGATGAGCAGAAGCTCCGGGAACTCATCAAAGAGGAAACCCGCAGCATTGCCCAGCGTTACGGGGATAAACGGCGCACGGAAATCATTGCCGGGGAAGTGGAAAGCATCAACATCGAAGATCTCATCAAAAAAGAAGAGATGATCATCCTCATTTCCAACCTGGGCTACATTAAGCGGGTGCCGGTGTCGGCCTACCGGAACCAGGGCCGGGGGGGTAAGGGCATAGTCAGCGCCCGGCTTGCAGAAGACGACTTTGTGGAGCAGATCTTCGTGGCTTCCACCCATGAGTACATCCTGTTCATCACCAATGAGGGCAAAGCCTACTGGATGAAAGTCCACGAACTTCCTGAAGGTTCCCGGATTTCCAAAGGGGTCCATATCAAGACCCTCCTCACGGTTTCCTCCAATGAGGATATTACCGCGGTGGTGTCCCTCAGGGATTTCACCGAGGATCAGTACCTCTTTCTGAGTACTGCCCGGGGGCTGGTCAAGAAGATCCAAACCACGGAGTTTGCCAATGCCAAAACCCGGGGCATCATCGCCATTAAGCTCCAGGAAGGGGATAAACTGGTGAGCGCCCTCCTCACCCGGGGCAATGACGCGGTGGTCCTCATCTCCCGGAAAGGCCAGGCCCTACGGACCGCAGAGGACCAGGTACGGGCTATGGGCCGCTCCTCCCGGGGTATTATGGGCATGAAGCTTGATGACGACGATGAACTCACCGGTGTACTCCGGGTGGATGACCGGGAAACCATGCTGCTCATTTCCGAATACGGCTACGGCAAGCGGGTGAGTTTTACCGAGTTTTCTTCCCACGGCCGGGGAACCGGAGGCCAGCGGATCTACACGGTTACCGAGAAAACCGGCGAGCTTGTCGGCTGCGTCAATGTCTTGGATACCGAGGAGATCATGTGCATCACCAGCCAGGGTAAGTCCCTCAAGCTCAAGGTGGATGCCATCCGGGTGATGGGCCGGACCGCCCAGGGCGTGCGGATCCTCAGTATTGATAAGCCGGATTTTGTTATCGGCGTGGATCGGATCGTCCGGGAAGACGTACCGGTGAAGCAGCCTGAGGAAACCTTAGCAGAAGGGATGATGGATGAGGGTTTCCCGGAAGAACCGGATCTTCAGGGAGATGTCTTTGGGGAAGAAGATGAAGGCCGCCTCAGAGATGATGAATCCTAAAGGGCGTTTTGTAAGCGGCTCGAGGACATCCTTTCGGAAGTTTTAAAAAGCTTCTTGGTTTACTGCAGGATAATCCTCTAGAAACCGTTCTGGGGAGTGGGGGCTTCTCGGACCCTTATCAGTATAAAACGGGCTGCACCTAAATGTCCGGTTCGTTCTGCAGGAACGGTCCCTAAGGAGGAGCGTGTTAGACCAATACCGTAAGCCAGTCTGTTCTTTGACGCATACATTGGACTTATTCAACAACCCGGTTGGTTCCTGAGACCCGGTGATTTTGAAGAAGCCCTTTTCGCCTTATTGAAGCGCTATTTTCCTCACCGGTTTTAAAGCGTGTCAGACACGCAAAAGGCCCGGGCGCATTTTTGCGCGTGCCAGACACCCCCCAAAGGCCCGAGCGCATTTTTATTAGGCGAAGCCTATACGGTTTAATACCCCACGGCTTGCCGCGGCTGTAAACAGACTGGATTAGAGGAAAACCCAACAGCATTTTGGTATTGTGAGTAATCTGCATATTTTGGGCAGTGCTGAATAAGTAACATCAATCAAACAACAATGATTTTTGTCGATACCGCAGGGCAAGCCCTGCGGTTGTTCATTCCTATAATCTTTTATTCTATATTTAACTCATGTTACGCACCATACGCAAAAATGAGGTAAAAAAACACATCAAAATAAGTATTTTGGTTAAAAATACCAAAAAATGACTAAAAAAGGGTAAATTTAGGCCAAATATAGAGCC
>JAIRNP010000100.1 GCA_031258005.1 Treponema sp. | reverse complement strand
AGGCCGCATTGTCACCATTCACGGAGAAGTCTTCAGGCCCGGTACCTATGAATTGCTTCAAGGCGAATCCCTCACTGAACTGGTCTCCTATTACGGCGACGGCTTCACCCTCAACGCCGATATAAACCTGATCCGGCTATCTCGGATCAATACCATAGAGGGAGTTCCGGGAGAAACCCAATTCGTTTCCTTTAAAGAAATCGATGTATTGATCCTAGAAGACCGGGATACCATATCTATCGGTAATAAAGGAATAAGTCGCCCCGTTGCTTTTTTTGAAGGCGCCATTTCCAACATCCGCAGTATTACTGCTGTCGAAGAAACCAGTGCAGAAATTGAGGGAACATCAAGAATGGAATACCCCTTCTATCAAGGGGAAACCTTGGGTAATGCAGCAAGAAACATACGGACCCTATTCACTGCCGTATCTGATTTAGCCAATGCCTATATCTTGAGGGGGGAACGGCAGATCCCCATTAACTTACATCCCTTCTTATACAGCAATGATTTTTCCAAGGATGTGGTCCTGGAAAACGGCGATACCATTATCATTCCCTTCCGTCAATACTTTGTCATAGTCAGCGGAGCCGTAAAAGCACCCGGGCGTTATCCCTATGTACCGGATCGGCGGATCGAATACTATATCAACCTTGCGGGAGGACGAGATGAGCTTTTGAATAACGGCCGGGGAATTAAGGCCTTTGACATGAATAATAAAAGTCTCCCGCTTTCTAAATATATTCCCCCGGAATCCATGATCTCGGTGCCGACCAATACCTTCTCGGCTAAGTTTAATCAATTCGGCCCCATTATTACCTCGATACTGTCCATCGTTTCTGCAACCCTCTCGATCCTAGCGATTACCGGTGTGCTCTGACAACCTAAGGGTATTTCACCCGGTATACCCTGAACCCAGGACATACCGGGTATGCCTTTCCTGTTCCGGTACGGGTGGAAACGGCCTCATACTATAAAACAAAAAAATCAAATTTCCTCTTGACATATCCTTGTTTTTTCTCTATATTCCTATTAATTATAGTGTATTACTATAATAATAAATACTTGTGATTTATAGAATATAGCGAGGTATCGAGGTATGTCGGATTTATTACAGGGAAAAAACGAACCTATCCTTGCCACGGGGATCGGTTCCGGCATAGCGAGTCCTACCGGCAAGAACCTGTTCTTGCTGCTCCAAAATACCTGCGGGAAACTGGTTTCAAAACCCGGTTTTAATTGGCGTATTCTTATCCCCCTCGTATCCCTGGGGATGGTATGGATCTTACATCGCATCATACCAACGCATCCGCAGTATCGAGTAAAAGAACTCCCTTATTTTTCTCTCTTCCTATACCTGCTTCTGGGGGTGTTCACAGGCTGGGTGCTGGTGAGTGTGGTTAATCGTAAGCATCGAGAACACTTGGTCTATAAATCCTGGTTTTTCGCAGCGGCTTTTCTGATCCTCAGCGCCTATGACCTTATCACCATTAAGTTTAATCTCATTCCCAGCCTCTATTTTCCGGCCCCGGAACGGATCATTGAGGTTTTTATCAAGGAGTGGTGGTTCATACTGCAATGTTTGGTGTATTCCCTTAGGCTCCTCCTGGGAGGCTTTGTTTTAGGCGCCTTCTTGGGAATGCTCACGGGAACCTTCATCGGTTGGAGCCGGCGGTGGAACTACTGGATCATGCCGTTCATCCGCATCGTCGGTCCTATTCCTTCTACCGCGTGGATACCCATAGCCCTGGTGGTATTCACCAAAGCTACCGATGCCAGTCTTTTTCTCATTGCCTTGGGAGTCTGGTTCCCTACGGCCATCCTCACCAGTTCGGGGATTCTCAATATACAAAAGACCTATTTTGAGGTATCCAGTACCTTGGGGGCGAGCAGCCTGCGGAATATCCTTTCCATTGCCCTGCCCGCGGCAGCGCCCAGTATTTTTGTCGGGCTCTTTAATGGAACCTCCGCATCCTTCCTTACCCTGATGGCAGCGGAAATGATCGGGTGTAAATTCGGTATCGGCTGGTACATCAACTGGCAGCGGGAAACCCTCGCCTATCCCCAAGTGTATGCAGCCCTCATCGTCATCGCTTGTACCTTCTCCCTGTTAATTAACCTCCAGTTTAAAATACGCAACAAGGTTTTGAACTGGCAGAAAGGAACGATTAGATGGTAGTACAATCCAAGGGGCTTCGTTCAAAAACCGCAAAACTACCGGTCCTCTCTAAAGAAGCACAAACCCTCTCAGCCCAAAAGGCGGGAACCATTCGGATAGGGGCTGTGCATAAGTCTTTTCCCCAGTTCGACGCCCCGGATATAACCGTTCTGGCGGATATCACCCTGGAATTCAGGGCCGGGGAATTTATTGCCCTCATTGGGCCATCAGGATGCGGTAAATCAACCCTGTTACGGCTCATCGCAGGCCTTATCCTTCCAGATAAGGGAAGCCTGAACCTGGATGATGACGAAATCCGCAGTCCCGGGTACGAACGAGGCCTTGTCTTCCAAGATCCGACGCTCTTCCCCTGGAAAACTATCTACGAAAATATCGCCTTTGGGCTTCGGGCTCGAGGAGTATACCAAAAAGAAAAAAACAGGATCCCTGAATTCTTTAAACTGGTGGGCCTTGAGGGGTTTGAGAAATCGTATCCCCACCATCTATCGGGAGGCATGGCCCAGCGGGCCGCCCTGGCTAGGGCCTTGGTGAATAACCCCAAAGTGCTGCTCTTGGACGAGCCTTTAGGCGCCTTGGATGCGTTTACCCGGATGCATATGCAGGATGAGATCCTCAAAATCTGGGAACATCGCGGTATGACCACGGTTATGGTTACCCACGATGTAGATGAGGCCATCTATATGGCGGATCGGATCGTCGTGATGTCCAGCCGGCCTGCCAAGATCGAACAGGTCATTGAGGTAGCTATTGGACGGCCCCGGCAGCGGGGGGATCCTGATTTTCTGGCTCTGCGAGCCAGGATACTCCATATCCTGCACTTCGCCGGGATGAAACAAGAGTTACCGTACTATTTATAAGGGGAATCCCTTTCCGTTACATCCCTCGAAGATGACGGAAAGCAGTATATATAGAAGGAGTATTATATGAAAAAAAGGATCTTTACGGTCTTTTTGGCTTGTATCACCCTATGGGGTGTTCAGGCAAAAGGAGCCCGGGAACCTTCCGTCAAGGAAGCGGAGTATGTGATTAAGATTGGGGTTAGTATTTCCGCAGGGCTCTGTTCCGCCCCCTTCTTTATCGCCAGAGAAAAGGGCTACTACGAGGAAGAGGGGCTTGCCTATGAGGAGATCAAGATCGATTCCGGTCAGGCTTCCCAGCTTTTAACCACCGGACAGATCGATGTTACCAACAACCTGTTGGCTACGCTGATTCAACCCCTGGCCAATGGGCTTGACGTTAAAGTTCCCCTTGGCCTCCATACGGGCTGTATCAAGGTCTTGGTCCGCCCTGATTCAGCTATCAAAACCCCTGCGGACCTCAAGGGTAAAAAAATCGGTACCAGCAGCATGAACGCCAGCGGAACGGTCATTACCCAGCGTTACCTGGCAGAACTGGGTATTGGGGTAAGTACGGATAACCTTGAAGTGGAATGGCTTATCTATCCTAGTACGGAACTGCCTTTGGCCCTGGAACGGGAACAAGTGGATGCTATCGCCACAAACGATCCCTCTGCCTGGATAATCGAAAATGAAGGTAAAGGCCGGGTGATCATCAATAGCGCTACGGATGAGTATCTCAAAGATGAATTCTGCTGTGTTATCGTGGCAGCCAGGCGGGTCTTCGAAAACTACCCGGAGACCCTGACCAAGTTTACCCGGGCTATCCAAAAGGCCGCCTGGTATGTACAGGAAAATCAGGAGGAGACCGCCCGTCTCATGGAGGAAAAGAAGTATGTGGCCGGGGATCCTCAGGTGAACGCCCAGATTCTTAAAACCTACAACTACCGTGCGGCGGTGAAAGAAGCGGAAAGCGCCATCAGCCGTAATGCCCGGGACCTGCAGCGGATAAAGCTGGTCGATGCTTCAGTTGATGTGGAGGCGCTGACCAAAAACACCTTTGTAGCTTTACCCGGGGTTCCTGATTCCCCGTATAAATAGCGCCTGTTTCAAACCGTTACAAAAACGAACCAAGCCCCGGATACCCCCGGGGCATTCTGTAGTCAAAGATCAATACTAGGGAGGAAACCATACCATGCCAAAAATTGCGGGAACATTAACCGATCTGATTGGCAATACACCCCTTTTGGAACTCCGCAGATACAGCCAGGACCTGGACCTCAAAGGACGGCTGGTGGCGAAACTGGAATACTTTAATCCCCTGGGCAGCGTCAAAGATCGTATCGCCCTGGGGATGCTCGAAGCTGCGGAACAGCAAGGGATCATCACCCACGAGAGCGTTATCATTGAACCAACCAGCGGCAACACCGGTATCGGACTTGCCTTTGTCGCCGCGGCCAAGGGGTACCGGATCATCCTGGTCATGCCCGATACCATGAGCACCGAACGGCGGAACCTGCTCAAGGCGCTGAATGCCGAACTGGTCCTCACCCCCGGCAAGGACGGTATGAAAGGGGCCATCAGAAAAGCAGAGGAACTGCAGGCCCAGATTCCCGGATCCTACATACCCCAACAATTTAACAACCCGGCAAACCCCGACATACACCGGAAGACCACCGCAGAAGAAATCTGGCGGGATACGGATGGACACGTAGGGGCTTTTATATCCGGTATCGGTACGGGGGGTACCATTACCGGGGTGGGGGAAGTTTTAAAAGCCCGCAATCCCCAGATACAGATTATCGCCGTGGAACCCTATGATTCGGCGGTCCTTTCCGGCTCTGCCCCGGGTCCCCACAAGATTCAAGGCATTGGGGCAGGGTTTGTACCCCAGGTCCTTAACACCGGGGTATACGATGAGATTTACAAGGTCCGTACCGAAGAGGCCTATACCACTGCTCAGCGGCTCGCGGCCCAGGAGGGACTCTTAGTGGGCATTTCTTCAGGGGCAGCGGCATTTGCCGCAACCCAGATCGCCCGGCGCCCTGAGTTTACCGGCCAGATCCTGGTGGTCCTGCTCCCGGATACGGGGGAGCGGTATCTTTCTACGGCGTTGTTTGAATCATTAGAACGGCCCCGGTTTTAAGTATGGAGGTACCTATGAGATTGAGCCAGGGTACTATAAAAAATCAGCATCCTTGTTTTTCCGGGGAGGCCCATCTGAACCGGGGAAGGATACACCTCCCGGTAAGCCCTGCCTGTAATATTCAGTGCCGGTTTTGTAAGCGTTCGATTACCCAAACCGGCCCGGAACGGTATGAACAGCGTCCAGGGCTCAGCGGAGCCCTCATCCGCCCTGAAGAAGCCCTGGACGTGGTACGCCGGGCCTTGGATCTCTGTCCTGAAATTACCGTGGTGGGTATCGCAGGTCCAGGAGATACCCTTGCAACCTATCATGCGCTGGAAACCTTTGATCGGATCCACCGAGCGTATCCGGGACTTATCAAGTGCCTCAGCACCAATGGCCTGCTCCTGGAACCCTATGTAGACGAGCTCTTTCGGGTAGGGGTTCGGACGTTGACGGTTACGGTGAATGGGGTAGATCCCGGTATTTTGGCACAAATCTGCTCCCAGGTGATCCTCAAGGGGGTACGGTATGAAGGCCGGGAAGGAGCAGCCCGGTTGATCGAAGCCCAGAAACGGGGTATTCGGAAAGCCGCAGATCGGGGAATCCTGGTGAAGATCAACATCGTCCTCATCCCCCGGATCAACGGCAGCCATATCGCCGAGATTGCCCGGACCGTAAAGACCTCAGGAGCCGGGATCATCAACATCATCCCCTTGATTCCTCAGGAGGAACCACCGGCATTTACCGTAGCGCCGGACTGTACCGAACTGTCCGCTGCACGGGAAACAGCGGAAGCGTATCTGCCGGTGTTCAGGCATTGCCGGCATTGCCGGGCAGATGCGGTGGGTATTCCAGGGCAACAGGACCTTTCCCCGCTGCTCTACGGATACCAAGAACGAGAACTCACCTTTTCTCATGGTTGAAAGGAGGATACAAGCACTATGCGTACCTTTGTTGACCGGCCCCGGTACACCTGTGCCCTGGGGGGCGCGGTAGGAACCCTTCGGGCAATCCCCCGGGCGATCCCCATTGTCCATGCTTCCGCAGGCTGCGGTGGTAATATCAGTACCGCGATTAATGCGGGAGCAGCCTATCTGGGAGGCGGTTACTGCGGCGGTTCAGCCCTGCCGAGTTCCAATGTGGTTGAACGGGATGTGGTATTCGGCGGCGAAGGCCGCCTACGGGAACAGATTAGGGCTTCCCTGGAAATTTTAGAAGGGGATCTCTTCGTGGTCCTGACCGGTTGTATGGTGGATATGATCGGGGATGATACGGTTTCAGTCGTAGGGGAATTCAAAAACGCTGAAAAACCGGTCATCGCGGTCCCCACCCCGAGTTTCAAAGGCAACGCCTTTACCGGTTACGAGCTTTTGTTGCAAGCCCTTATTACCTCCTACATACCCAAATCCGCTACCAAGGATCCCCTTTCCGTGAATGTACTCGGTATTGTTCCTGCGCAGGATGTATTTTGGCAGGGTAACTTGCGGGAAATAAAACGGCTCCTGGAAAAACTGGGGCTTAAAGTCAATACCTTTTTTGGCGAAGGGGAAACCCTGGATAATTTTAAACATGCAGGCCGAGCCTCCCTCACCGTGGTGGTTTCTCATACGTTTGGTATAGAGGCGGCAAAACAGTTCCAGGAAGTCCACGGTATACCCTATCTGGTTACCCCTTTTCCTATCGGCGCCCTCGCAGGGGAGGCCTTTTTAAAAACCCTGGGAGATGCGCT
The DNA here is from genome assembly GCA_031258005.1 of Treponema sp. Taxonomy (GTDB): domain Bacteria; phylum Spirochaetota; class Spirochaetia; order Treponematales; family Breznakiellaceae; genus JAIRLU01. Next base: position 20,320 of record JAIRNP010000100.1, on the reverse strand, counting down.
GGCCATCGATCCCCGGCATAGGGATCGGATTATTAACGAAGAGAAAAGTATCTATTACCGCTATTTCGAGCGGATTGCGGATATTTATAATGATGTAGACCTGCAGCGGTATGTTATCCTGGTAGGGGATTCCAATTATGCCCCGGCCCTTACCCGGTTTCTTTCGGATGAACTGGGCTGGCTTCCAGAACTGGTGGTGGTAACCGATTTCCTTGATACCCAGCAGCAAGCAGTCATAAGCGCCCAGTTTAGGGGATTAAATTCAGGCCTGACCCCAAGGGTGTATTTCGACAGCAATGCTTCATCGGTAAAAAAATACCTCCGTGAAGTGTGGCCGCAAAATCGGAATAAACGGTATTACGATCCTTTGAGCCCCGGGGTGATCATCGGCAGTTCCTTTGAGCGGGAACTGGCCCAAGAATTCGGCTTTCCCTTGGTGCCGATTAGTTTTCCCGTAACCGGCCGTTGCGTCATGAACCGGGCCTATGCGGGCTTCACCGGCGGCCTGTCATTGATTGAAGATAGTATCACGTATCTCGTGGCAGGAAGGTAACCGCGGGGAAGTGCCGGGGTTCTGAACCCGGAGATCCTGGTGAAAAGTCGGGAAACCGGCGTTATTACCTCAGGGTATGCAGAGGCCGCCTTATCCGTATGGCCCCGTACCATGAGGTATGGGGGTTATTGAACAACTCTATTACTGAAACAAAAGGAGTAAAGAAAGGATGAATTTTTTAGATGCGAAGTCTGCACCCGGCAGGGAAGATAGGCTTCACGCCAGCATCGCTTTTGGAGGAATCTGCGCCCAGGTTAAAACCTGCGAACGGGCTCGCGCGGCAGGATGCACCAACCTTTCCAGCCGTTTATTCACCATGGCCCAGGGATGCCAATTTACCCTGAGCCTGGCCATTCTCAATTCCATACGGAATGCGGTCCTCATCATGCACGGTCCCATAGGCTGCGGTATGTGTTCTGTTGGAAATATCGGCCAGAACAAGACCTTCAAACAACTGAGGGATCCTGCTTCCGAGGGGCTTATCTGGATCAGCACGAACCTCGACGAATCGGATGTCATCGGCGGCGGGGAAAAGAAACTCCAAGAAGCGGTCCGATATGCGGACCGGGAATTCCGGCCTGAAACGATTATCGTAGCCAACAGTTGTGTCCCTGCCCTCATTGGAGACGACATAGACCGTATCCTAGGGGACCTACAGAAAGAAACCGCAGGAATCATCATGCCTATTCACTGTGAGGGGTTTAAGACAAAACTCATGGCCACTGCCTATGATGCGGTCTATCATGGGATCCTCAAAAAATACATTCGCTATCCGGATCGGAAACTTCCCCTCTTTGAAAGTGATGCCGACCGATTCCGTGCAGCCTATCAGAGAAACCGGAATATAAACATTCTCAACGTAGGTTCCATGAGTCGTGCTGATGAGGGAGAACTGCGCCGGCTCCTTGAAGGGCTTGGACTGCATGTCTGTTTTATTCCCTGTTATGCAGAACCCAAGGATTTTCAATATGCCCTGGAAACATCCCTTAATGTGAGTATCTGCGGTACCCACGATGATTACTTTGTCGGTCATCTTGAGGAGAAGTACCGTATCCCCTTTGTGGTGGATACCATCCCTATCGGCAGTCGTAATACCAGTACATGGCTTCGGAAAATAGCCCGTCATTTTGATCTGGATAAGGAAGCGGATAGGCTTATCCAGGCGGAACAACATGCCCTGGATGAGGCTCTTGAGCCATACCGGAAAACCTTAGCCGGGAAAAAAGTGTATATCGCCGGTGGAGAAGTACGGATAGTGGCTACTGCGGAAATCATCCAGGATTTAGGTATGGAAGTGGTAGGATTCAAAGCGCACCATTACGACCGTTTCATAGAACCTATTTTCCATGCCCTCAAGGACATTGACGAGGTACCGTTTAGCGTTGCTACAAACCAGCCCTTTGAGATGTCGAATATCCTTACCAAGCTCAAGCCGGATGTACTCATCACCCATGTCGGGGGTAACAACATCGCGGCAAAACACGGGCTTCCGCTCCTGCCCCTCTTCGGCCCAACCTACAATTACTGCGGGTATTCCGGGGTTTTCGAGATTGCCCGGCGGCTCAACAAAACCATACGGAATTATGAGTTCAATCGACAGCTTTCCCTTAATACACCGCTGCCCTTTAGAAAGGAATGGTATGAGCGGGATCCTTTCTCATATATTACATACGTTCCACAGAAAAAAGCGGAGTGATTTTTAAAAAACGATGCACAGAAAAAAGCAAAAGGAAGAAAAGGAAACACTACATGGGAACAGGAAACATAAAAGCTAAACAGATTGCTATTTATGGAAAGGGGGGTATAGGAAAATCCACCACCACCTCGAATTTGAGCGCGGCCCTCTCACAGCTTGGATACAAGGTGATGCAGTTCGGGTGCGATCCGAAAAGCGATTCTACCAATACCCTGCGAGACGGGACGTATATTCCCACGGTGCTGGATACCCTTCGGGAAAAGAGCGAGGTGCATGCCCGGGAGGTTATCTTTAAAGGGTATAACGGCATTTACTGTGTTGAAGCAGGAGGGCCTGCTCCCGGGGTAGGCTGTGCAGGCCGGGGTATTATCACCGCAGTGGAACTTTTTAAGCAGCAGCGGATTTTTGAAGCCTTGGATCTGGACTTCGTGATTTACGATGTACTGGGGGATGTGGTCTGCGGCGGATTTGCCATGCCCATTCGGGAAGGTATCGCCGAACATGTATTCACGGTATCTTCTGCGGACTTTATGGCCCTCTATGCGGCGAATAATCTGTTCCGAGGTATCCAGAAGTATTCCAATGCCGGGGGCGCGCTCCTGGGAGGGCTTATTGCCAATTCCATCGATCGGCCCTATGCAAAGGAAATTGTGGACGACTTTGTGGCCCAGACCAAGACCCAGGTGATAGCGTACATTCCTCGTTCAGTGACGGTTACCCAATGTGAACTCCAGGGAAAGACCACGATTGAAGCGGCCCCTGATTCGGCTCAGGCCCGGGTATACCTGAACTTGGCGAAAAAAATCGCCGCCCATACCGAATCAAAGACCCCTGCTCCGCTGGGAATTCAGGAACTGCGGGAATGGGCGGCCAAGTGGGGACAGTACCTGCTGTCCCTAGAAAAGGGTGAAATCCGTGAAGAACTGAGTGCCAATATGTAGGAAAACCGGGGGATCTTTGAGCGTGTGCGTTTACCTAACAAAACGGGCCCGCTCATTTTCGCGTAAAGAGGACCCCTCGCCTCCACCATCTCAAAGGCTGCTATGGGTTTATCCCGGTTTATAGAACCCCCTACTTTTCAGGTTTTAGGGTCCTATGGTAGACTTACCCTGATGATACGGGAAAAAAGCCTGGTGGTATATAAAAATTGTCCTGCCCTGGTACAGGACATCGGGGAAAAGATAGGGATAACCCTTGAGGGAGGTAAATCCTTCCGGGTTCGGGAGAAGGACATTGAGCTCCTCCATCCAGGGCCTTGTACCCTGGGGGGTCTTGAGCAGGAACTTCTCCCGGCAGATGTTCGCGCTGCCTGGGAATTGCTGGAAGGGAATAGGGTTTCTTTCCAGGAACTGACCGAATTGGTTTACGGTGAGTACACCGGGAGTACTGCCTGGGCCACGTATCGGATCTTCAAGGATGGCTTGTATTTCTCAGGGACCCTCCGGGAGATACAGCGCCGGCCCCTGGAAGAACTGGACGCGGAAACCCGGAAACGGACTGAGAAACAACAGGAGGCGGCGGAACGGGAGGCTTTTTTGGAACGGCTCAAGACTCGGACGCTGAAGTTCCCTGAGGATCGCCGGTTTCTCCATGATGTGGAGGCCTTGGCCTATGGTAAAACCGATAAAAGCCGTACCCTGAAAGACCTCAAGATACCTGAATCTCCCCAGGAAGCCCATAAGGTACTGCTGGGGGCAGGATGCTGGACCCCCTGGGTCAATCCCCACCCGCTGCGGTTTGGCCTCTCGCCGGTGTCTGCCAAAATTCCCGTAAGCCCTCCGCCGGGGGATGAGGATCGGGTGGATCTTACCCATCTTAAAGCCTTTGCCATTGATAACCCCTGGAGCAATGATCCGGATGATGCGATTTCCGTGGAGGATTCCTGCCTCTGGGTCCACGTAGCAGATCCCGGGGCATCAATTCTGCCCGGAAGCCCGGCGGATGGGGAAGCGCGGAACCGGGGGGCCACCCTCTACCTTCCTGAAGGCGCGTCTCTGATGCTCGCCGAAGAAGCCCTCGCTTGGTATGCCTTGGGCATGGAAGCGGTCTCCCCGGCGCTGTCCTTCAAGATGGTCTTCAACGAAGCAGGGGCCATAAGGGAAACGCATATCTGCCGTTCTTGGGTCAAGGTAAGGCGTTTGACCTACGAAGAGGCCGATGCCTTGCTCCAGGGGGAAGGCCCTGAGGTCCCGGAATTACAGGCCCTCTTTGGAATAGCGGAAAAGAACCTGGCCCGCCGCCGTGCAGCCGGGGCGGTGTTCATGGAATTCCCCGAAGTGCATATCCAGACTTCTCGGGGACAGGTATCAATTGAACCTATAGCAGCCTATGAATCTACGGATATGATCCGGGAATGTATGCTCCTCGCTGGGGAAGGAGCCGCCCACTGGGCGCTGCGGCGGCGGCTTCCCTTCCCCTATGTAAGCCAGGAAACCGGAGATCTCCCCGACGACCCGCTCCAGGGTATGGCCGGTTCCTACCAGCTTCGCCGCTGTATGCGCCCGCGAACCCTTTCGGTTAAACCGGGAATCCACTGGGGCTTGGGGCTTGATGGCTATACCCAAGTTACCAGTCCCCTGCGCCGGTATACGGACCTCTTGGCCCACCAGCAGATCCGGGCTTTTCTACGGGGAGCGGCCCCTTTGGAAGAAGATGAACTCCTCCTCCGGCTTAGCGCCGGGGAAGCCGCGAGCCTTGCCACGGTACAGGCTGAGCGGGCCTCCCGGGCCCACTGGATCGCGGTGTATTTATCGGATAAAAAAGGTTCCTCCTGGGAAGGGGTGCTCATGGAAAAGCGAGGCAACCGTTCCCTGGTCATGATCCCTGCCCTGGGCTTAGAAACCCAGGTGGCGGTCAAAGGGGATATAGAACCGAATGAACCGGTCCTCCTTACCCTCTCCTCGGTGCGGATCCCTGAAACGGATGTGGTCTTTGTAATCGAATGAGCGCCGGTAGGGGCCGGCGTTTACATAAAAATGGGAACCTAGAGCCTCCTGCAAAACTTCAGTTTTTCACGGTTGCGTTTTCAAAGCTGAAGTTTCAAAAGCGCCTCAATATCCATAAAATTGTAAAAAACATTGCCTTCTTTTCGTAAAACGGGCTAAACCATCTTGACGTAATTTTAATTGTGTATAAAATTAATCCTATATGAGTGACTATCTGGATCCTAATAACGAAGAATTGCTTAAAGACTTCTTCAGTGAAGCCCAAATGCAAGTTGATACCCTGGAACAAAATATCCTGGTTCTTGAAAATGAGGGTGGAAACCGGGATGCGGTGGATGAGATTTTCCGGGCGGCTCATACCCTGAAAGGGGGAGCGGCTACCGTAGAAATGATGGAACTGTCCCATTTTACCCATTTGGTTGAAGATGTATTGGATGCTATTCGATCCGATGCAGTCACCATAAATGAGGATGTGGTGGATACCCTCCTAGCGGCTATCGATATCATCAAGGCCATGATTACCCAACGTATGGATGGTTCTGTGTACACCGAAGATACCACGGTGATAGAAGGGCGTCTTTCCGTTTTGCTGCCTGAAAGGTCTAGCCATAAAAAAAGCACCACCGTCAAGGCCGTGTCTACCCCTGAAGCGGCGGTTCCAGCCGCACCTCCTCCACCGGCAGAGGTCGAGCCCGTAGGAGCCCTTTCAGAGTACGATTTACTGGAGCTCAGGGAATCCGGGGAAAGAGGTGTACCGATTTATCGGATTTCCGTGCAGTTTGATGAAAACGGACTGATGAATACCGTGGGGGGCATCCAAATATACGCCTCTCTCAAAGAGGACGGTACGATACTGAAAACCTCCCCGGATTTCGAGCAGCTCTACGAAGATAATTTCTTCCCGGTAGTAGATTATTATATATCCAGTCGTAAGAGTATTGAAGTGTTAAAGCGGCACGTGATGATTCCTGATGTGAGTCTGGGAGCGAATATTGTCAATATAAACGATATAATGGGAGTGGCTCTGGAGGCATCGCCAAAACCGGAATCGGTTCAGGCGGCCCCAGGGGTAGCTGCTCCCGTGGCCGCGGTTCCCAAGGCTGCTCCGGCAGAAACAGAGGATCCCGGAGCCAAGGCCGGGAGTGCGAAAGAATCGGCGGATGCTAAAAAGGCCGGAAAAGAAGCCGGTTCCATACTGCGGGTTGACTCCAAGCGGATTGATGACCTGCTTAATCTGGTTTCTGAAACCGTTATCACCAAGGCCACCTTTAATCAAATAAGTAATCAGTTTAGTGACTTGGTCAATGAGCTTCATACCTTGGAAGCCGCCTATCGGGATAAAATTAAAAACCTCTTTGATAGCCTGCCCGGTTATCTGGAAAGTATTCAGGGCGGCCGTTCCATCAAGGACATACGGAAAGAGATTGGAGAGCAATACGGGGATATCTTCTCCCTTTTTGATGGTTTTGAAGCCTCGGTGAAGAGTAATGTCGGTAAATTCCGTTCTACCTCTCAGAATTTGGGGCGTATCACCGGCGAACTCCAGGAAGGGGTCATGCGGATCCGGATGGTACCGATTAGCCAGATCTTCGGACGGTTCCCCCGGTTAGTCCGGGACCTCTCCAAGAGTCTCAACAAGAAGATCAATTTGGTGGTCGAAGGGGAAGAAACAGAACTGGATAAATCGGTTATCGAGGACCTCTTGGATCCCATCATGCACTCGGTCCGCAATTCGGTAGATCACGGTATTGAATCCCAGGAAGAACGTAAAGCCGCGGGAAAACCTGAAGAGGGAATGGTGCTCCTCAAGGCGACCAATGAAGGTAACATGATCATCATTGAGATCAGCGATGATGGTAAGGGGATTGATGTGGAGGCAGTCAAAGCCAAAGCCATTGAACGGGGGCTCATCCATCCGAATAAGGTGTTGACCGATATAGAGGCATTTAATCTGATCTTCGAGCCGGGATTCTCCACGGCTAAGAGTATTACCTCCATCTCGGGCCGGGGGGTTGGACTTGATGTGGTCCGCCGGCAGATTGAAAAGCTCAACGGTACGGTTACGGTCAGTTCCGAACGGGGCAAGGGGACCAAATTCATCATTAAATTGCCCCTTACCTTGGCGATTATTCAGGGTCTTCTGGTTCGGGTTGATTCTGAAATCTATTCCATCCCCATTACGTCGGTTATCGAAAGCCTGCGGATCAAGGCGGAAGAAATCCGGAAGATTGATAACTATGAGGTGTTCAACATCCGTAATGATGTGGTTTCCCTGCTCCGGCTTAACCGGCTTTTTGGGATCAGGACCGAGAAACAGCAGGAGTATAACTTCATTGTTATTGTGGGGAGTGCTGAAAAGAAGATGGGTTTCATGGTAGACAGTCTCATCGGCGAGGAAGACGTGGTGATTAAGCCATTGCGGGATCAGTACACCAATTCTCCAGGGATTGCAGGTGCATCGATTCTAGGAGACGGATCGGTTTCTCTTATCATTGACGTGAGTCAGCTTTTGGAGCTTGGTCTTCGTAAAGAATTGGAGCAACGCCAAATCCGTGAAGCATCAATACGGTAGCGAGGAAAACTATGGCGATGATTAAAGACTTAGCAACGGTAAACGCCGAGTTGCAGCAGCAGAAAGAACGGGTCAATACGGTTGATTTTAAGATGGTAACCTTTTCCCTGGCGGGTAAAGATTATGGCGTTGATATTATGAATGTTAAGGAGATTGCCAAGGCGGATAAGTTTACCTATGTACCTAATGCGGTCTCCTTTGTGCGGGGGGTGTATAACCTTCGAGGGGATATTATTCCCATTATTGACCTCAGAACCTTCTTTCACATGAAGAGCGAGCGCCGGGCGGACGGCCAGGAAAACATGCTCATCCTGCATCTGGATGATCGGGTGTACGGAGCCATTGTTGACAAGATAGACAAGGTGGTGGGTATTAATTCCGAAACGATTCAGCCCCCGCACCCCATGTTTGGAGAAGTCAACATCAAATTCATCACCGGGGTAGTGGAAAAGGATGGATATCTCTATGTCATTCTGGATGTCATGCGGATGTTTAGTCAGAAAGAAGAGGAGAAGCAGAAACCCCGAACCGCAATACAGGAGGTTCCGGGGGATACTTACTATGTGCCTCCCGCTTCTAGTCCAGCGCAATCCCAGGAGAGGCTGCCGGTTATCTCGGATACGACCCTCGGTTTTATAAAAGAAAGCCTTGTGGCATTGAAGCGGTTCTATGTCAGTCCTCTTAACCAGGAATGGTTTCGTAAACAGTTTACCGAATGGAGCAGTACCCGGACCGATGCGGAGTTGCAGCTTAAGAACGCCGCGGAGGCGGATGAATACCTGGTCGATTTTTATTCTCCCCATACCGATGAGTTTTGGAGTGATGCCTATGCTGCTCAAGTCAAGGATATACTACCGGATATGCATTCAAATAACATCCAGGTATGGGAACTAGGATGTGGAAAAGGATATGAATCTTTTTCGTTTGCGTGTATACTGAGATTACGGTACCCTAATGGACATATAAAAATTTGGGCTAATGATAATGATATTATGGCCATAGCAGATGCGCCTAACATGACCTTTGATCTGAACAAGATGCCGGAATATTGCCGCAGTTTCATGGTTAAAGGGCGTAATGGGTATACATTTAATCAAACTATCAAGGATTCAATTGTGTTTGAATACCACGATGTTTTGAATAATAATTTCTTGCCGGATTTAGATATTATCCTGGCGAGGGATATCATTTCTTTCTTTCCTGTTGACAGTCAAGAGCAGTTGATCGCCGATTGTTCTGAAAAACTGAAAGAGAAGGGAGTCATTATTGTGGGAACAAATGAAGTATTGTCCGGGGATAATTGGGCAGCTATCGGTAGAGAGCCTATCTCGGCATTTTTGTATAGTAAAAGTTAATTTGGGTAAGGAGTATGTAATATGAGAGTTGAATATATTAACCCCTTTGTTGAAGCGACCTATAATATTCTCAAAGAAGTGCTTGGTACGGAGGTTATTCGTGGATCTCTCTACCTCAAATCATCAACCATGGCGATCCAGGGGGTTGCGGCTTTAGTAGGTCTTGCAGGCGATGTGGAGGGCCGGGTTATCTTCGATATGACGAGAGATACGGCTTTGGCGGTAGCAGGAGCTATGAACGGCGGTGAAAAGTTCACGACCATGGATGAAATGGCCAAGGCAACGATTCAGGAATTGGCCAATATGATAACTGGTCAAGCGGTTACCAAGCTCCATGATTTAGGGTTTAAGTTTGACTTGACGCCCCCCGCACTTTTTACCGGTGACAACATGGAGGTATCGAATAATCTCAAGGTGGAGGCGCTGATTGTTCCTATGGAGCTGGGGCCTTGTGGTAAGATTGAGGTTAATGTGGTTATCCGTGAGCGGGTGTGAAATTGGTTTTCTGGAGGCTTGAACAGTATTTTCACCCGTGATAAGGTAGAGGAGTAATTACCTGACAGTGGATTGTAGATGGTAGGAAGATGTCGGGGAATTAAGGGCGGTTAGCTCAGTTGGTTAGAGCACCAGTATGACACGCTGGGGGTCACAAGTTCGACTCTTGTATCGCCCATAGAGTACGTTTGTATCGCTCAAGTCTTTGTTTTTTCTGTTCTATCCGTTTAGGATCCTCACGGTAAAAAGAGGAGAAACCTGCTAAAAAGGGTGAGTTATGTACGCTAAATGAGCCCTGAGGTGTACTTGCCATATACCCCCTTTTTAGGGTATCTTTCAGTCAATGAAAAAACTCACCGGTATTCCTGCGTCTCCGGGTATAGCCATCGAAAAGGCGTTTTTATATTTGGAGGATGATTTTCCCGAGATTCCCCGATATAGCATACGGAAAAATCAGGTCGAATCCGAATGGAAGCGGTTCCTTGCGGCTAATGATGAAGCAGCGAAAGAAGTCAAAGACCTTCATGAACGGGCCTTACGGGAAGTGAGCACAGAACAGGCCGCTATCTTTCAGTCTCATCTGATGATGCTGGAAGATACGGACTTTCAGGAGCAGATTAAGGATCACCTCAAGGACAGCCTGCAAAATATCGAATGGGTCTTCTGGGATATTTCCCGGGAATTGTCCCAGCGCTTAATGGCTGCCGCGGATTCCCAGTTCCGTGAACGAGCTGCGGATATTTCCGATGTATCCCGCCGGGTTATGCATCAGCTCCTTTCCGTTAAGAAATTTTCCCTGGCGGATCTGAGTTCTGATGTGATCCTCGTGAGCCATGATCTGCTGCCTTCAGATGTGTTAGCCATGAACAAAAAACGGGTCAAGGCCATTGTCATGGATGCCGGAGGGAGGACTTCCCATACAGCCATTCTTGCCCGGGCCTTTGATATCCCTGCGGTGCTGGGGCTTTCCACTATCACCAAAGAAATTGATGAAGGTGATAAATTAGTGGTAAACGGTACTTCCGGAGAGGTGATCATTAATCCGGATACCCCGGTTTTGCGGCAGTACCAGAAGGCTATCGATCAATACCGTAAGCGCTTTGATGAATTTCTGGAACTGCGGGAGCTGCCTGCGGAGACGAAAGATGGGCATCGGGTCTGCCTCAAGGCCAATATTGAAATTCCCGAAGAAGCGGATCAGGTTTCCCGTTACGGTGCAGAGGGCATCGGGCTGTACCGTTCGGAATTTCTCTTTCTCACTCCAAAACAGGCCACTGCCGAAGAGGAGCAGTACCGGGCCTATAGCCATGTCCTCAAAGTCATGGAGGGCCGACCGGTAACCATCAGAACCCTAGACAACGGCGGAGACAAGCTCCTTCCCAATTTCCAGGCCTCTGATGAAAAGAATCCTCTCCTGGGCTGGCGGGCCATCAGGTTTTCCCTTTCCCTGCCCGAGCTTTTTAAGACCCAGTTACGGGCCTTATTGCGCTCCAGTATCAACGGAAACTTAAAGATCATGTTTCCTATGATTTCCGGAATCGAGGAGTTAGAGCAGGCCCTGCGTATCTTTGAAGAAGCCAAAGCTGAGTGCCGCAGGAAAAACCAAGCCTATAGCGATGCTATGGAAGTCGGGATCATGATTGAAGTCCCTGCCGCAGCCATGACTGCGGATATTCTCGCGGAACGGTCGGATTTTTTTTCCATCGGTACCAACGACCTTATCCAGTATACCCTGGCGGTGGATCGGGGAAACGAGCGAGTCAATTATCTGGCCCAGCCTTCTCATCCGGCGGTGCTCCGGTACCTCAAAAAAATCATCCGGCATGCCCATGAAAAAGGAATTACCGCAGCCATGTGCGGTGAGCTGGCCGGGGATCCTTCGGTAACGGCCTTGCTTTTAGGTTTAGGACTGGATGAGTTTAGTATGACTGCTCAGTCTATCCCCCAGGTCAAACGGATCATCCGGGGAGTAACCCTTGAAAGCTGCCGGATCTTAGCAGAAAAGGTCCTCCAGTGCACCTCGTATCACCACGTTACCCTTCTTGTGGAGGCCTGGATGGCCGAATATTTCCCCGGCGACTATGAAATTCGATCCAGATAAGTACTACCGGAATCTTCCGGTAGTCGTATTGGTGGGGCGGCCCAATGTGGGCAAGTCCACCCTATTCAACCGCCTGGTGCATAGCCGCCGGGCCATCACGGATCCGACCCCAGGAGTTACCCGGGACCCGGTGGGGATGGATACGTTTATCCAGGGAAAACCCGTAAGGCTTATTGATACCGGAGGATTTAAGCTGGAAAAAGCAGCAGATGAGTCCCTAAGAATCCTGGATGCCCTGGTGCAAGAGCGAACCTTGGAGACCGTGAAACAAGCGGATCGGATCATCCTTATCTTAGAAGCCGGGGAGATAACTCAGGAAGATGAGGAATTTATCGAATTCCTTCGGCCCTTTCATGACCGGTTGCTGGTGGCCGTGAATAAGACCGAAGGAGGCCGCCGGGAGCAGGATGCCTGGAACTGTCTCGCCTACGGTTTTGACCGGATCTTTATGATCTCCGCAGAACACGGGGATCATGTGACGGATCTGGAAGCGGGGATACTTAGGGGACTTGATTTTTCCCCAGTCCGGGAGCAAGAAACGGGTGTGGCCCACCCGCAAGAAACGATAGGTATCGCCCTCCTGGGGAAGCCCAATACCGGGAAGTCCACCCTTTCCAATCGGCTCACGGCTTCCCGATCTTCGATTGTCAGCGATATGCCCGGTACCACCAGGGATGTGGTGGAAGGGGTATTCCAGTATAAAAACCGGACCTTCAAAATCCTGGATACCGCGGGGATCCGGCGGAGAACCAAGGTTACCGAAAATATCGAATATTATTCGGTGAACCGGGCCATCAAAGCCATTGACCAGGCGGATCTGGTCTTTCTCGTGATCGATGCTCAGGAAGGGCTCTCGGATCAGGACAAAAAGATTGCTGCCTTGGCCCATGATCAGGGCCGGGGTATCATCATGGTCCTCAATAAATGGGATACCCTGCCCCCGGTGAAGAATCAGGTGCAGGCGGTCCAGGATCGGATCCGGTTTCTTTTTGCCAAGATGGAATACGCGCCGATTATTCCGGTGAGCGCCAAGGACGGAACCGGAGTAGACAAGCTGTTGGATACCGCGGTGAAACTGTATGGGCAGCTCATACGGCACATTGATACCAGCCTGTTGAACCGGGCCCTTGAAGGGTGGCTTGAGGAGTATCCCCCGCCCATAGGGCCGCAGACCCGATTCAAGATAAAATACGCGTTGCAAGTTTCGGATAAGCCCGTCAAATTCGTCTTTTTTGTGTCCCGTCCCCAGGCGGTCAGCGCTTCCTATGTGTCCTATCTCCGTAATAAGATCCGCCAGGATCTGGGTTTTTCCCAGATACCCATCACCATTGAGTTGCGGTATTCCGGGAAAGCCGCGCGGAATGGAAAGGAATAAACCGTGATCTCCTATACCTTGGGTGACCTGGAACGGCTTTTAGGGCTGAAGAACTATGTCATACGGTACTGGGAGAAGGAGGTTCCCTTGCTACAACCCCATAAAGATCGACAGGGAAGACGGATCTATGCAAATCAGGATCTGCACATTCTGTTTAGGCTCAAATACCTCCTCTATGACCGACATTTTACCCTGGAAGGGGCCCGGAATCAGCTTTTTCGAGAAGTATCCGGAGAGCAGCAGGACCTTCGGGCCCAGATAGGGGCGCTCCGTTCCGACTTAATCGCCCTCTATGGGTTAGTCAAAGGGAGAAGCCCCAAAAACCGAAGTAACCCTATTGAGAACCCCGGTAATTCCCCTCTGACCGGTACCCTCAAAACATACAAAAAACCCTGATGTACCTTTTTTCACCTTTGATTCCTGAAGTCCGTCGTACCCTGGAGGAACTCCCCCGCTTGATCGATCAGGTGTTTCCCCTGCCCCGGCGTTTCCGGGTCAACCTTCCCCGGGATGTAGCGGAACTTTCCCGCCTGCTCACCCGCAGCCGAGGTGAGCGTACCAATGCCTATTTAAGCACCAAGGGCTTGCTTTCAGCCTATCTCCGGTATTTTCTCCCTTGGAACTGCTATCGTCTTTGCCGGCTCCTCCCGGGCTTACCCTTACGCTTCACGGCGGGGGAGGGTATTACAGACCTCGGATCCGGGCCGCTGACCCTGGTTTTGGCTCTTTGGATCGCCCGGCCTGATTTACGACCGCTTCCCCTCGAATTCCGCTGCCTCGATCGAAGCGCTGCGGCACTTGATGCAGGAAAGGGGCTTTTTCACGCCTTAGCAGGTGCTTCTCCTTGGATGATCAAGACCATCCATGCACCCATGGGAGCGCCGATATACGGCCCTAAAGCCCGCTTGGTTTCGGCGCTTCAGGTGTTCAATGAACGCTTCGAGGGAATACCCCAGGCTGATACCAGGGCTTTGCAACAGGCTGCGGATAAAACCAGCCGACTCCTTTCCTCCCTGGTTACGGCCTCCGGTTCTATCCTGGTCCTTGAACCGGGAGTACCCTGGTCCGGGGAATGGATCGCCGCACTACGGAAGGCCCTGCTTACCCGAGGGCAGAAGTCTTATACCCCCTGCCCTCATCAAGGGGTCTGTCCCTGTCCAGGAGGCAAGGCTAAATGGTGCCATTTTACTTTTGATACGGAAGATGCCCCTTCGGTCTTGCATACCCTTTCCACTGCGGCAGGTCTTCCTAAGGAGCGGGCCGCCGTGAGTTTTCTGCTTACCGGACCTGCAGGGAAAAAACAGGAATTCCCCCAGGAGGAAGAACAAACGCTTCCGGTACGGATTCTCTCAGATAGGTTTCCCGTACCATACCGGTCCAAGATGCAGGAAGGGGATCAGAATCAATATGGACGGTACGGCTGTTCTGCCCGGGGACTTGTTCTGGTGATTGAGCAGGGGTCAAAACACAGTACTAAATCCGGGGAACTGGTCATGCTTACCCTCGGATCGCCGGAAAAGCGGGATCCCAAAACCGGAGCTTTGATAGCGGAGATCCCCCGCGTGGCGGTAAAGCCTCCAAAGAGGGGCTAACATCCCAAAGCTAGGGCCTGTTCATACTAAGAAAATAAGAAAAAATGACATGCTCAGGACATGAAACTAACCCAGGAACAACGGGAAAAAAGCAACAAGCATAGGAACAGGGCAGTTTTTTTTCAATAGCGTTGTTCGGCAACTTGAGGTTTCCGAACAACGCTATTATATGACCACCGCAAAAGGCGGTGGATTTTGTATGGTAATAAACTCAATTTTTTAGAATTTTTTCGAGATCCGCTCCCGGTGTGCTTATCGGTGTTATATTGAAATTCTCAACCAGATATTTCAGTACATTGGGTGATACAAAAGCCGGAAGGCTGGGACCAAGGAAAATGTTTTTGAACCCCAGGAAAAGGAGCGTTAGTAAAATACTTACCGCCTTTTGCTCATACCAGGAAAGTACCAGCGTAAGGGGCAGATCGTTCAGGCTGCACTGAAAAACCTCCGAAAGGGCAAGGGCGACCTTGATCGCCGAATACGCATCGTTACACTGCCCCATGTCCAGAATACGCGGGAAGGGGCCAATTGTTCCTGCCGCAAAATCATTAAACCGGTATTTGCCGCAGGCCAGGGTGAGTATTATGCTGTCCCTGGGCATCTGCTTTACAAAATCAGTGTAATAGTCCCGTCCAGGCTTGGCACCGTCACAACCGCCCACGAGGAAAAAATGTGTAATGGCGCCTGATTTAACGGCCTCAACAATGGTTCCCGCCGCCGCCAGTACCGCTCCATGACCAAAGCCGGTAATTACTTCCGAGCCGCCATTGATCCCGAACATGGGATGATCCGAGGTATAACCACCCAACTCAAGGGCTTTTTTGATTACGGAAGAAAAATCTTTGGTATCATCAATATGGATCATGCCCTGATAGCCTGTCATGGCAGTGGTAAAAACCCTGTCGCTATAGCTTTCCTTGACCGGCATAAGGCAGTTGGTGGTAAAAAGTAGGGCCCCCGGAATGTTATCAAATTCTTTCTGCTGATTCTGCCACGCGGTTCCAAAATTACCTTTTAAGTGGGGATATGCCTTAAATGCGGGATACGCATGGGCGGGCAGCATTTCACCGTGGGTATATACATTAACGCCTTTCCCCGCAGTCTGTTCCAGCAGCAGTTTGAGATCCCGGAGATCGTGGCCGCTTATCAAAATGAACGGCCCTTTTTCGATAGTAAGGCTTACCGTTTCAGGCCGGGGGACGCCATAGGTTTCAGTGTTTGCCGTATCAAGGAGTTCCATACATCTCAGATTGACCTTTCCGGTTTCCATAACCAAGGGCAGCAGTTCCTTCATGCCATCATAGGCGTCTTCCGCCAGGGCGCACAAGGCCTTTCCGAAAAATTCAGATACTTCATTATCCTCGTAGCCCAGCACGGCGGCATGATACGCATAAGCCGCCATACCCCTGATGCCGAAGAGGATCAAGGATTTGAGAGACCTGATATCCTCATCACCTTCAAAGAGTCTGGCAGTCTCAAAATCTTCACACCGGGAAGAATCAGGAAAGCTATTTGTCATTTCGGCATGGATTCTTTCAATCATCTTCGTTATACTTGTATCGTCAAAATTCACATTGGTCATGGTGGTAAAGAGACCCTCCGTCATGAGACGGCGGGTATGCGCGCCTTTACCCTTTTTTCGCGCCGCCCTCGCAAGGTTTATGAGCGCCCCGGTCAGCTTGTCCTGCAATAAAGCCGTAGTTTCTTTTTTCCCGCAAACTCCCGCCTTGCCTGTGCAGCCTTTCCCGCCAGCGGTCTGTTCACACTGAAAACAAAACATATTCGACATACCTATCTCCTTATTTGAAAAGAAGCCCCAGGTTCTACCGCTACGCGGCCCTTAGCCTGTTGACCTTACGGTATAAACATACTATAATGGGCATATATAAGATGTTGTTTTTACAACAAAATAGGAAAAATTTCATGAAGGAATACGTGCTTCTTTTGAGTGACTGTTCCCTGTTTCAAGGCATCAGACTTACTGAATTGGACAGCATGTTGGAATGCGTTGGGGCCAGAAAGAAAATTTATAAAAAAGATACTTATGTTTTTTTGGCCGAATCAGAGACCAGCTATTTCGGAATAGTCCTTTCCGGCGCCGTTATCATTGTCGAAGATGATTTTTGGGGAAACCGAAACATTATTGAACGGATTGAACGAGGTGGGTTAATCGGCGCGGCTTTTTCCTTCGGCGGAACAACGAAACTTCCCGTCAGTGTCATTGCAACGGAAGATTCAGAGGTACTCCTTATCAATAGTAAAAGGATAAGCCTAACCTGTTCATCCGTCTGCCCGTTTCATACGAAGCTTATCAATAACCTTCTGCGGAACATGGCGCAAAAAAATACCTTTTTACTCCGTAAAATAGAACATCTAAGCCGTCGTAGTACCCGGGAAAAATTGCTTTCCTATCTTTCCTCTCAAGCCTTCAAATCTCGAAAAAGTGAGAAATTCCGGGAATCGGGAACGACGGCCGTAACCTTCGAGATACCCTTTAATAGACAGGAACTGGCGGATTACCTTGCCCTGGATCGGAGCGCCATGTCTTCGGAATTGTGCCGTATGCGGGACGAAGGGATACTTGAGTTTAAGAAAAACCGGTTTACATTACACAAGGCATAAAACGATCATTTTTCCAGTGTTTGTTGTAAATACAACGGACTATTCTCCATAATCAATATATGATCTATAATAGAGAGGTAACCCGCCAGCTTTATGGGGATGGCAAGCATTATTAGCTGAGGAGTGATATGATACGGAACATCATACATATAGATAAGGAAAAATGCAACGGCTGCGGTTTATGTACCGAAGCCTGTCATGAGGGAGCTATCGGTATCAGCGACGGTAAGGCAAGGCTATTACGGGAAGATTATTGTGATGGTCTTGGTAATTGTCTTCCGGTTTGTCCAACTGGAGCCCTTACATTTGAGGAACGGGAAGCTAAGGCATACGACAAGGAGGAGGAGGTCGAAAAAATGAATACTTATGAAACACAGAAAAGGGAAGTTCCCCCCGGAGGATGTCCCGGTAGCAATGCCAAGAAAATAGAAAGGGGATCCTTACCGGTAAATACGGAAGTAAGGCCAGGTCAACTCATGCAATGGCCGATACAAATAAAACTGGTGCCGGTAAAGGCTCCGTATTTTGAGAATGCCAACCTTTTGGTTTCAGCTGACTGTGGCGCTTATGCCTACGGCAACTTCCATAAGGATTTTATACGGAATAGAATCGCTTTGATTGGCTGTCCAAAACTCGACGAAGGAGATTACAGCGAAAAAATAACGGAAATAATCAAACAAAATAATATAAAATCCATTACGGTGATCAGGATGGAAGTCCCCTGCTGTGGCGGTATTGAGCAGGCGGTAATTAACGCGCTGAAGAATACCGCAAAAATGATTCCATGGCGGGTAGTTACCCTGTCAATAAACGGAGATATTTTGTCAGATTAAGATATGGGAGAAATCTGCTTGCAAGGAATATGTTCGTGAACCGATGTCCCGGTACAAGTAATATCAGACCTAAAAAGTGTACAGGCCCCCTTCACGAAAATAAACCTCTTTCCTTTTCCCGTCGTCCCCAGGTAGTTATGGCAATAGATGAACAAACCGCCCGGCATCATAGAGGGTATACGGCTGGGATCCGTGCTTTCCACAATTTGTACGTGCCATATCCCTTTATCCAATCACCACATGCTGAATTTCCCCCATCCCAGGGCCTTGAGGCCGGTAATTAAGGCCCCCTGGTCACGGATTTTCCGAAGGGCGTGGTCGTGTCCCCCACAGGGATAAGCCGCGGGGTGCGTAAACAGTCCGCGTTATGCGAAGTTTTGGCTGTTTTTATAAATTATTTACATTTCCAATTATTTTATTCCGATCATCTACACTTGTGGTTTTACTTAATAATAATGCTATTATTATTACTCCCATTATATTACCAACAAATCTTATTGCCATATATTTTATTCCCAAATTGGTCATTTCAAACAATAAGCTGGGAACCTTTGCGGTTGACCATATCCCAAGAAACAAAAAAACATTAAATAACTTTACACCTTTTTTTAATAACACTATTGCTATCGGAAAGGCCGCATACAAGGGCCCTGCCGCCGCTGTTGCCATAATAAAAATTAAGAGTGAACCCAATAAGCCTGAATTCTCTCCCATATATTTCATTATGGTTGTCCGTTCAACCCATACATCCAGTAAGCCAAGTAAAACAAATATCGGCGGCAATACGGAAAGCATTTCTATTCCATAATTTTTTAAATTCAAAATCGTTCCGTGACCCAATTCCGGTTTTATAAAAATGATTATTATTAAGGCAATAACTGAAACAATGGCATATTTATACCGCAAAAGCACCTTTTTCATAAAATTACCATCCCTATAATCAATGAAATTATTACTGCAAAAATAAAAGAATAAAGATTCCTTTTTATTGCGGTTTTTCTGCCCAAATACTTTATTTCAACAGGCAGGGTAATAATCCCAACCATGGTCAAAGTCGTCAAAAACATAGTCATTTGCGGATAACCGGCTCCTGATTTCAGTAATGATGCCACCAATGGCAGCGAAACATACGGAGGGATTAGTGTAATGGAACCAATTACCGCGCTAATAACAAACCCCAAGATGCCTGATTCCGTACCCAGGATTTTTGATATTTGTTCTGTATCCAATATTGCCAAAAATAACGCCACAATTATGAGAACAGTTATACATTGAGGCAATATATTCTCAAATGATTTCCATGCGGTGAGAAGTGCTTTTTTGGTTTTGGTTTTATCTTTAAGAGACGAGAAAATCAGCCATATAATCGCCATGGCATACAAGATATAGGTAAACATCGTTCCCTCCTATTGCTATCACATCTGCTAACTTCTTTCTTATCAACAGATGATCGGACTTGTTCGATACCAACCGGATTATCGAACAAGTCCGATCATTTCCTCATCTCCCCGCTGTCTACAAGAATAAGCAATAGTTTTTTAAGATCCGCTATTTGTACCGCGGTTAGATTTTTAAAGAAACATTTTTCCGTGGAATGGATATAGGTTCTCAATCTTGCCGCCATGCTTTGCCCTTCTTTTGTTACATGCAGACAATAGGATCTCCGATCATCAGCGGACTGCATGCGTTTCACCAATTTTGCCTGTTCCAATACATCAATCTGCTGTGTTACCGTTGTCCGGTCAATTTGTTGAACAATGCCGATTTGTTTTTGCGTGATGCCGGGCTGCTCTTCGACAAGTATCAATATCCCCATCTGCCTGACGGTTATATGCTCTTCATCCAAGCGAGGCTGCAGTAATTCCAACAGTTTTTCACTGGCTTTTGCCGCCAAAAATCCGAAAGATTGATAGAGAAAAGGCATTTAAACTCCTCATGTAAAACATTTAACTGATATTCAGTATAATAGACTATCAGTTAAATGTCAAGCGTTTTTTACAAAAACAGAATTTTGGAGATGATTTAGGGTTACTATTCACAGCCCTCAATCAGAAATTCATCATAAGCCAGAGATGGAGCTGCATAAGCGACAACTGAGGACATGCGGCGGCATCTGCCACTATGCGCCTACGGGCGCAACTTCTTTTCCGGGACAAATAGAGGAAAGTATGATATACTTCC
>JAIRNP010000182.1 GCA_031258005.1 Treponema sp. | reverse complement strand
GATGATACAGGACTATAGAGCGAATCAGTGTAAGGAAGAAGGGGAGGGGGAAAGCAATTTCAAGGGAGAAGGGGACGAGTTTCAGGGGTAATCGTTACAAGAGAGCTTTAGCGAATGGACATTTCAGGTGGCTTTAGCCGCAACATTTCGCGGCTTTAAGCCGCACTATCAATCTACCGGCTTTAGCCGGTAGTGGTTGAAATAGAAGCCGTAATTGAAGATGTTTCATCCCGGGTATGTACGGAGGATGAACGCTTTGTCAATGCGTATATACCATTGTTTAGATAAAAGCCCGGAAAATAGGATCTCCCCGGGGTTGATACCATTCGTTGGTTTTGCCTATCTTCTGCACAAGACAGTACAAAGGGAAGACGCTGAGTGGATCTCTGTGGGTCCGAGTTCCTGGATGCCCGCAGCATGAATCTGTATTGCTTATGATATACTGCTTGGGTTTCTCTGGTCCTTGAGCAGTACCCAGGTAACGCCGGTCCCTCCTGCTGCGGCATTGCCATGACCGCTTTCACCGGCAAAGGGACAGGTTTCTATAAAGGTTTTCACCAGATGCCTCAGTACCGAAGTACTCCCGGAATGGTTTCCTTTTCCATGGACAATGAGGAGCTTTTCAAACCCCCGTCGTTTACTGTTCAAAAAAAACGTCTCCAGGGCATGCCACGCTTCATCCCGGTTAAGTCCGTGGAGGTCGATGACCGCATCAGCTCTCGTGTGAAGCAGCCGGCGGCGGCGTTCCCAGGGACGCTCATTCGCTGTATCCAGGATACTATCCTTATCGTAGACCTCATGGACCTGGAGCCATACACTAAGGGGATGGGTTTTTTGGAGGTTCTTGTGATGCTTCTGGTCAGGGGGCTTGGATGAAACGGGTTCCTGGGGGGCTGCTTTCTGTCCCACAGCCCCCTTTCGTCTATTCCCCAAGGCTCGTGCGGTCTGCCGGTCCCAGGCATCCAGAATATCCCCAAAATCCATCGACGCTCCTTAATACCAAATCAATGTATCTCTAGGTACCCATCCTAGCCTGCCGTCAAGGGATTCCACATAAACCCACAAATCCGATACCGAACGGATCTGCACGGGCTCGCCTTCGCTGAAAGAGGCGCTTACCGTACTTTCTTCTTCCGGTACCCGGTAAGCTTGTGCGGCCCTGAGTACCCCGTGTCCGGCTGCCCTGCCCAGGTGCAGTTTCCCCAGACCGGCTAGGGCAAAAAGTAGCAGCGCCGTCCCCAGGATCAGTACCATACCCTTATAACCCTGAGCTATCCTGGAAGTTACGATCCCCTTTCCGCAGACTCGCTGGAACAGGGCTGCTGTAAGGGTAAACAGGAGTATCCCTAGGCTCAAGCCCAAAAAGATCCGGTATAGCTTGCGGGGTCTCCATGGTTCATCTTGGGTAAGGGTGAGTCCAAGACCTCGTTCCGCTTCCCGGCGAAGGAGGGCAAAAGAAGGGCCTGCCAGGTTCTCCCGTTCGTTTTGGCGCATTTCCCCCAGGGCTTCAGGGATCTTACCCTGGTTCCAGAGGCTTTGAATCCGCTGGAGGGCCTGTTCGTAATCGTCCCGGAACCAGGAGAACCTCGGCGGCGTAGTACGGGGAAAAGGAAGGCTCCCCTCTCTGGGTTCTGTCGCTGCTGGGGGCGTATCCGTTACCGGAGGACTTGGGGAAGGAGGAGTCGTACCGGGGAAGAGGGGGATGCGGAGTTCTGGAATCTCGACGCTCAGTTCCTCATACAGTATGCGCCTGGACTTCAAGACGAATTCCGTGCCTTCCAAAGGAATTATCTCCAGTCGTAGGACCAGGCCCTGTTGCCGGTCCTGTGGACTTACGGGTTTTGCTTCCAGGAGGACCCCTTCCGGCAGCTCCTTCAGGAACAGTTCTGTCCCGGGCCAGGGTTTTCCAGGATCCCAATCGCTCAACCGGAGGTCCACCCGGCCCTTTTCTCCGATCCTGAGGGACTGAGGCGGATTAAGCCAGGAACAAACAGGCCGGTACCCCTTTTTGGTTTCCCCCTGGATATACCAGGACCTCAATTCGGTCACGTAGCGGGTATCCGGGGTACGCACCTCAAAAGATCCCAAGGTAAGGGTACCCGCTTGTTGGGGAATGAACCAAAATTCGATCATGGTCTGAGCTTTCCCGGATTCTAGATGTTGCCTTGCCTGATGGGGTCTTGTACGGATACTTTCCAACGTGAGGGTCCTAGGAATGGGCGGATGCCGGACCGTAACCTCGCTTGGCACCGGATAATCCACCACAAGGGCCACTATCCAAGGGGTATGCACTTGCGGCGATTCAGGGTACGCGTGTAATAGCACCTTTAAAGCAGGCGCTGGGCCCTCCACCTCGATAAACGCCCCAGGCCCTGCCTGCTCCAGGCTGTCCTCCCCGGCGTTGTGATCCCCTTCTTGCGCGGCCAGGTACGACACGAGGATGAGTAATAAGACGAGCAGGTTTCTGCGCTTCCCCTTCAATAATCCGGTCCTGTAGGGGGAACCGCTTCGATCCATTCCCGGCTTTTCCATTGGTTTTGTTCCTTTCTGGAGAGGTATTCAAAGAGGGCAGACGCGCCGGCCTCAGGCGCTGTTCCGGTTTCCTCTTGAGGAGAAACCGCGGCGGCCCTCCTTCCCTGGGCCAGGGCTAAGAGGCTTAATTCCAGGTTCCGCTTGGCTTCAATACGGCTGTTATCGGTCTCCAGGGCCCGCCTAAAAGCTGCTGCAGCCCCGGCATAATCCTCCTCCTTAAAACAAACCACCCCGCTATTGTAATGAATCCGGTATACCAATTCAGGAGAGGCCTCTTTTGGCAGATCCCGGAGGGCTTCTGCGGCTGCGGTAAAACGTTCCAGCGCCGGGGTTCCTTCATCCAGGGAACAATACACCACTCCTAAGCCCAATTCCCCATAGGGCCGGGCTTCGGTATAGCGGAGGGCCTGTAAATAAGCGGCTATGGCCTTAGTATAGTGGTTGCGGGAATTGAAAAAATTCCCCTCCATGATGAGGAGCATCCCTGGGATGTTCCTCCCGGCGCTTACCAGGGTTTCTAGTGAACACGAACAGCCTAAGAGGAGCCAGATCCCCGGTAAAACCATACCCAGCGCAACCAATCCCTTCCGGATCTGCGGCTTACCCATGCTTTCGTCTCCTCATATTCAGCACTTTGGCGATGCCCCAGGATATAAGCGCGGCTATGACAAAAACCCGCCAACGCGCTTTTGCTTCCCCGCGGTACCCCTGCATCCCGGATGTATGTCCGTGAGACCGGATATAGGCTAAAAGCAGCTTCACCGCATCATCATGGTTTCCATCTATATAGACCCCTCCGGTCCGTTCCGCAGCGTTCCGTAAGGGCTCACTGCGCCGGTAACTCCACGGGGCTTCTTCCACAGCAGGAAGCTCAGTTCCTGAAAGGGTTTGCTGAGCAGGGACCGGTCCGCCTTGTTCAGTCCCAAGCCCCACGGCGCTTATCCTAATCCCCTGGCCCAAGAGCCGTTCTATGGCCGTGGAGAGGGTACCTGAAAGCGCCTCTCCATCGGAAAATAGGATGATCTCCCGGCTGGTGGGAAACCCATTCTGAAATGCCCCGGAAGCCGCGTCGATCAAGGCTTCCAGGTTGGTTCCCCAGCCGGTAATAGTGGAACCGGAAAGCCCTTCGAGAAAACTCACGAGGGCCCGAGTATCGTAGGTTAAAGGGACCGCCAGCACCCCCCGGCCTTTACCCACGGCCGCTCCCAGGCGAATCGCTCCGGCAGCCTCTGCCACTTCCCGGGCAATCCGGAGGGCCCGGTCAAGCCGGGAAAGTGCTTCCGGGGAATCCGGTACTTCCATGCTGCGGGAGAGATCCACGGCGAATACCACATCCACCCCTCGGCGATATTCCATCTGCATCTGCTTCCCCCATCGAGGAGCTGCCAAGGCGATGATGAGAAAGGCAAGAAAGAGTCCCCCCAGCAGGGAAGTTGCCGCTGCATGCCGCTGAAATTTCCTGAGCTGCTGGGGTACAAGCTCCCCGGTGAAGCCGGCAGCGGTAATAAAACGATCCAGAAAGGGCCTGCGTCTCTTATAGTGCAGTACCTCTAGGATGATCAAGGGGATATACAGCACAAAACCCAGTAAGACCTGGGGCGTATCAAAACTCATAAAAGGGCCCTGCCTTTATATCGGCGGATAAGCCACCGCAGACCCAAAAGAACCAGGGCGGCGATGATACAGATCTCCTGGAAACCTTTCGTTCTAAGTATCGTTCCTGAACGGCCTATGGTTATCTCCCCTTCATGGATCCGGGAAAAGGCACGGGCAAAGGCTTCCGCTGAAGGAGCCGGGATATAAGAACCTTCCCCTTTCTGGGCAATGGCTTTGAGGGTTTCTGGATTAAACCGAGAATCAAAGGTTCCACTCCGGCGTATCCTGGTGAGGGGGTCTACATAGTCAATGGGTACTTCCCCGCCGCTTCCCACCCCGATGACCCAGAGACTGACTCCCCGTTCCGGCAGCAGGGCGGCAGCAGTCTCTGGATGGAGGGCCCCGGAGTTGTTCTCCCCGTCGGTGATGAGGACCACGGATTTACGGGGAGCTGATGAGTCCTTGAGATGTAACGCAGCAATGGCAAGGCCCATACCCAGGGCCGTTCCATCTCCCAGTTCACCGATATGCAGGGTTTCAAGCCGGGAAAAGAGGCTTACTCGGTCAACTGTGGGAGGTAAGAGGAGGACCCCGTCATTTCCTACCGCCACGAGGCCCAGGGCATCTGCAGGGCGGTTCATAGCAAAGGTGCGGACCAGATCCCGGGCCGTATCAAAGCGGTTCTGGTTTTCCATATCCCGGGCCGCCATACTGGGGCTCACATCCACTACAAAGATGATATCCGCCCCGCGGTTGAGCCATAGGGTTTCGGTGGATATAAAAAGGGGGCCTGCCGCGGCAATAAACAGCAAGCATATACCGGTAAGCTCCATCCCCCGAAGCAGACGGATGAACCAGCGGACCTTCTGGGGCGGCTTAAAGGGGATGCCCCCTGGGGGGCCTAAAGGAATACGGACCGTGTACCGGTCTCTAAAAAAACGAGATAGGTACACGGTGGCGATCAGCACCAACACCCCCCCGAGGATCAGGAAAGGATATTCGAAGCCTATGGTCATACCCTACCCTTCTGCTTCAGCCAGGGCAGCAGGGCCAGCCGGTTCAGTTTCTTATCAGCCTGGTCCAAGGTATGGGTAAAGTCCTGTAGTTCCTTGAGCATCCTGAGGAGTTCCTGCCGGTTTATGGGGGTACCGCTGAAACGCAGGGCATCACAGCGGCGGAAGATCCCACACAAAAAAATCCCGGAAAGTATGCGGGTTACTGCTTCTGGCCTTTCCGGTTCCGGCGGCAGTAGGGGCGGCAGGGTTTTCAATTCCCCCGCATCCATAGCCTGGCAGGGCATACCCGTCAACAGGCTCAAACCATGCCTCAATTCTCCCGATAAACGGCAGAGGATATCCCCTGGGCTTTCATTCTTCAGCGCTTTCTCTAGGTTCCCCGGGAGGCGCTTCATAACCCGGATAAGCCGCCGTCGCCGGATCCGTTCCTGTACGTCCTGGAGATGGCCCCTTCCCCACACTCGAAAACCGATTCCCCCCAGGAGGATCGTCAAGATTCCTGCAGTACTTCCATATATGAGCAGGGTCGTACCAGGAATCGCCAGCGGAGGAAGGGGTTCGGAAAGCACTAAGGTTTCTTGAGTAAGCAGCGAGGCAATCCATACCTGCAGGCCCGCGGTGGAAAGCCCCCGGGACTGCAGATCCGGGAGCGGCAGGTCCGGCAGGGTGAGAAAACCCGGGGCATAGGGGACAAAATCAACCAGCAGCCGGGCCTGCCCCCCACGGTTTTCCAGTTCAATCCGCTGAATGACCAGATCCCGTGGTTCGTGTAAGGGTTTAAGCAGGGCTTTTTCCACGATGAAGGGATGAAAATCCCTGGATACCGGTCCAAGGGGTACCACCAAACGACCGGGATCTCCCACAAAAAGCGTTTGAGGGATGAGATAGGGCGGATCCGGCGGCATTGCTCCGGAAAGTCCCGTATCTGCTTGGGGGAATCCCTTCTGCAGGGAGACTGCCAGGAACCCTGCAAGAAAAATCCATACCTGTACCTTCATCGCGGCCCATCCTGGTTAGGATTTCCGGGGTTCCCGGCGGCTAAGACTTCTCCGCTTCCTAAAGAAGCGGAGAAGTTGTGCAGGAGCATCATCTTCGGTGGATATATGCATGAAAGCAGCCCCGCAGTCCCGGCATATCTTTTGCCATGCGCGGCATCGCTGTTCATGCCACGCAGACCAGGCGGAACAGAAGCCGGGGGAGGATCCGGGTACCTGGTAGGCCAGTCCGGTCTCCGGGTCCTCTAGGGAGATAATCCCCATCTCGGCCATATCCCTATCCCAGGGATCCTCTATCAGTAAGGCGATGACATCATGCTTACGGCAAAGGTTTCCCAGTTCTTGCTCCCAATGCACGCTGAAAAAATCTGAAATCACCACCACCAGGGTCCGTTGTTTCAGGAACCTTCCCAGCCCTGCTAGAGCTGCTCCCAGATCGCTTCCCCCTGACCTGGTCTTAATAGAGAGGGCCCGGCTTATCATCGCCATGATAGGGGCTCTTCCCTTCCGGGGGGGGAAGACCTGGGTAATGGCCCGGTCAAAAAACAAGGCCCCCACGCTTTGACCCGCCTGTTCTGCGGAAAAGGCGATTAAGCTGGCGGACAGGAGCCCCTGGTCATAGCGGCTCATCCGGCGGCTGCCACAATACATAGAAGCAGAACAATCCAAAACCAGAAATACCGTCATCTCTCGTTCTTCCCGGTAGAGTTTCACATAAGGGGTTCCAAAACGGGCGCTCACATTCCCATCTATGGTCCGCACATCATCTCCTGGTTCGTAATGCCGAACCTCATCTGCCTCAATCCCCCGGCCTTTAAAGATCGAGCGGAAATCTCCAGACAAGCGCTGTTCTGCGAGGACCGAGGGGATCAGGGGAAAGGTACTTATTTTATGTAACAGTTCAGTACGATCCATGAGGACTCCTTTTTATCGAGTAGCGTTGTTCAAAAACTTCCATTTTTGGGGGACAAACAACGTTTGTCCAGCTACCGTTCTGGCTGTATATGATGTTTTGTCCGCCCTGCAAATGCGGAGCATTTGCAGGGCGGACAAAATGTGCCGGAGCAACGGCGTGGGAATGAGCAAAGCGAATGACCTAGCCGTTGTGGAGGCCGAGGGGCCGTAAGGCCCCGAAGCGTAAACAGTCCTGTTAGGCGCAGTGCGTCATTCCTTTATTATCAAAATATGCCTACCTCTTTTGTTTAATAATCTCAAATATTTGGAGGCGATCTACAAAGTATGATAAAAAAGAAGCGTTAATTCATTGTATTATAAAGAATTAAGAAAATTCGATTTTAAAGTAGATCATCCCTCGAACGATAAATTTTTGTGGATCACCGCCAAATATTTATAATTGTTCTGAAAATATTGCTCTGATTTCCGCCGTTTCAACATCTAAGGCTTTAAGCCTTAGATAATTTACCATTCTATCATTATTTATTCCAATCGTTATAATAATTTCGGCACCTATCAAATGCCCTATTGATACGATTGAAGCATCATTTACATCTCCGCTTAATTGGAATTTTTGTTCTTCTCTTATAATATCAAGCGTTTTCCGATCAACCACATTATATTTCCTTGAATTAACAAATCTCATCATTAATTCATCAACAACAAATACTTCCTGGTTATTATTTCCAGAAGAAATGCTTATAAAAGCCAATGTCGCATTCTCGGGAATGCTTCCAGAGAGTATTTCATAGGCCCTATTAATTGTGGTTCTTAATTGACTTTCAGCAACAGTTTGATTTTCAGACATTATAGTTTCATTACTGGAAAATAAAAGTTCAAACTTATACCTTTCCGGGTTATTTAAACCGACTCTTTCTCCGGCCAATAATTCACTGTTTAATTTTGCCGTAAATAAATAACGGCCTGAATTTGCATTAAATTGTATTGTTTCTCCTTTTATAAAAATATCTCCATCTATATCGCAATCTACCGATATGAGATGGCTTCCATTTGATACAATCATTCTTCTTTTTTCATTTGGATCAATTTCGATCTTCTTCAATCCATCTACATAAACATATAATTCACAATCTTCAAAATTATCGGCATCAAATATAATAATTACCTCAGACTGATTATCATTAACTGGCAGTAATGACTGTACTTTATTTATTGTATTACAGGATATTATTAATAAAATAGACCATAATAATATGGAAAATGTTAATTTTTGGTTCATTTTTTCTCCTAATAATCATGTTAATATTCTTACAAAGAATCGTATATTCTTTTCCAGAAAAAGTCAATATCCTATCCATAATTGATTAAAAAATGAACGTATACGGTTTAGCGAGAGCATTGCGCCTAACGTTCCGGCTGTATATGACATTTTTGCAAGGGGCTGTCTAATAAGTTGTTTTACTCAGGCTTCTAAAATCCAGTTTTTATCTAAAAAGGGAAAATAATCCCCACTCGGCAGATACTTTGGCCTTGCCCCGCAACAGAAATCTCCGGCATCCCTGCCTCCCTTTTATTTGACCGAATACCCTTTCAACTTCAACGGATCGCCGCTTCCGTAAATCCTCCTGTTTTTCCAGGGCTCTCCAGGACGTGGCTTTTAACCGCTGCCATTGTTCATTCCACTCTACCCACCGGTTCCCTTTCGCCCTTGTACACAGATGCTTTTTCCGGCAGTATGTACAGGACTCACCTATATAGGTTTCTTTGGTTGTCACCTACCCGCAAGGCGTTTTTTTTCTTTTTACCCCGCGATGGGCACCCTTGCGTCCGTTGGGACAGCTATACTCATCTTCATCTTCATGGTATTCCCCGTTGTCGCTTCTCCACGGATCTTCCCGCCATTTCGCGCTTTGCTCTTTCCTTAAAAGCGGATACTTCACTACCGCCCTTATCCCTTTGTTTGGACCTTACCCCAACAGGTAGACATAAAGATAAGCGGGAATTATACCAGATGAGGAGAAAAAGATGGGAAAGCAAGACAAAGCACGGCGGGTATACACCACGGAATTTAAAGCCGAG
>JAIRNP010000180.1 GCA_031258005.1 Treponema sp. | reverse complement strand
CAAATCCACCAAACGGGGTTTGCTCTTTTATCGTTTGCTGGAAAATGCTATGAATACCTCTCCAGTTACCCTGGAAGAGCTTTTGAAGTAGTCCTACCTTAGTCAAGGAAATAGCCAGTAAGAACAATTTGGCGCTAAAAACTTATTCGACTTCTTCGACGTTGCGGTGAAATTTAAAACTCGAAGTTCGGCCTATTAGGAAAACCGGGGTTTTCCGGCGGTCTCAACAGGCCTGTTTGCAGCAAGCCCCGCAAAGCGGGTCTGACGCCGTTCGCCTCGGTCAGTCGCTTCGGCAACTTCGCTGCCGCCCGCACTGCCGGATCAAACCGCTCCTGAACATAAGGAAAAAATTAAACGTACCCGTATCTTAACCGATAATATCGGTATGCGGCAAAATCATTCTCATACAGCAGCCAGAGCGATTAATATACCTACCCACAAATCAGTATCCCAATTCATTATAAATCCCCATATCATTGGGTGGGTATGTATAGGGATATATATAGCGGTGCTTGGATTTTCGGGATTCCGTCTCTATACCGGTATCAGGGATCGCCGGACCTTAGCAGAAAAAGAATTTTTCAATCTTGCAGAGGTGTCCGCTACCGAAGGAGCCAATGGGTTTATGACGGAACTATTTAAAGCGCAGATCCTGGATGCCCTGGAGACCTCACAAACCCTTCAAGGGGTGATTCTTTCCGCAGGACCTGCAGGGAACTACTCCTTCGAGCGCCTCAAAGGGGAAACCGTGAACTGGACGGGGGATGTGCCTCATTTCAGGCCCCAATTCGGGATTTCGAAAAGGCCCTTGGTTGAGGGTTTGCAGATTCCCAGTATGCGGAATGTATACATCAGTGCGGTCTACAACACCATTGATTATAACCGGATCATCACCATCTTAAAACATACCCTCTTTGTAATTACCGCTGCCTTCGGCATAGCCTGCTTGACCTTCATCCTGCAATTCTTTCCGGCCCGGGTTTCCTCCTACCCTCCTTTGAGGAAACCCTCTAAGAGCACGCTCGAAGGCTCCTATGCAAAAAAAGAGCCCCCTGCCCCTGATAAGGCTAGGCCGAAGGAAGGCCCCGTACCGGATCTCCACGATACCTCCCCTCCCCTCTCCTCAGGGATAGGAGAGGCTCCGAAAACAGGGGCCGCTGCTCCTCCTCCATCGGCAGAGGAAGTCCAGGGCCTCCTGAGTAAACGGATCGGTGAAGAGTCCGCTATCCGGGATCGGCTTGCCTCAGAGCTGCACCACTGCGCTTTTTTTGAACAGGACATGGTGTTTATGATCATGGCTTTGAAGGGTAAGGTACAGCAGAATACCTTATACCCCGTGCTTATTGATGAGGTACTCCGGTTTTTCATCCTCCCGGACCTCATTTTTGAAAAAAAACCAGGGGGCATTGCCCTGATCCTGCCGGATATTACCCTGGATCAGGGACTTGCCAAATCCGGTGAATTCCACCAGCAAGTCTTAGGTAAATACCCTGAATTCACCCAGAATCAGGAGAACCTGTATATCGGTATGAGCTCCCGGGCCGGCAGGTTCATCAATGCAGAGCGGCTCATGCTTGAAGCCGGTCAAGCTCTGGGAAAAGCCCGGGAAGATGCCTCCGCTCCTATTGTGGCCTTTAGAAGCGATCCTGAAAAATACCGGGCTTTTATGGCTTCTCAAAATACGAAGCCTTCCTGAAAATCCGGTTTACGGTCCATTCTGCCAAAGCATAGACAAAAGGCGTATCAGAAACCACGGCCTTCCGCTGGTTCGATGCTAAGACAGGGCCGATGCGGATACTACGGCTTAGACCGTTCCCCAGTTCCAGGATGATCCGGCCCTGGACAAAGGCATCTTCCCGAATCCCTTCAGGGGCAGGGATAAAATCTTCCCCTTCTGCATCCACAATAGCCCGTATATAGGACTCTACCCGTTGATTATCCAGGACATTCACTGAGGCCCCTTCTATAATCCAAGCCCCCTCGGATCTGCTCAGGCTAAAGGGCGGTTCTGGAGCCTGTGGCTCCCCGGATTCAGGAGCCTCTTCAGCCGGAGGATACACGGTGAGACGCTGAACCGAATCAACCCCCAGGCCGGGATTTTCCGTTTCCGGGAAAAGGCGGAGATTGTACCAGGCGGTCCTGGAACCGGAGAGGTACCCGGAAAGGGTATTATTCCCAGAACGAACCTCTTGTTGGTCCTGTTTTCTGAGGTATACCTCACGGCCCGTAGGATCCTGAGACCCTACGAGGAGATCAAGCAAAGGATACGCCGCCACACCCCCCCGAATGAGGATCCGGGAGGCCCTTTCTTCGGTAAGCCCCAGCCGTTCATGGGAAGCAGTTTCAGTTCCCCGGATCGGGTAGCTTCCTTTCGTGGAAAGGAGCCGTAAGAACTCCTCAATCCGCCCTTGCTTTGCCGGGTACTCTCCATCCTCTCGATCAACAAACCAGCGGGTATCTTTTCGTACCAGGGTAAGGGGATCCCCTGAACCGGATAGTTCTATCCGGTCGATTTCATCCAGCCGCTTAGGGTCGAGCCATTGGAACGCCGCATTCCGGGAATGGACCTGTTCCGGTTCAAATAGCCAGGTTCCTGCATAGACCAGCGCCAAGCCTCCCACCAAACATGAAAGAAAAAGCACTTTCTTTTTATATACCATTATGTAAGCTCCTTATCCGGGAACGCCGTCTCCAGGCCACACAGATTCCCACCACCACGACCCCCAAGGGGACCAGCACTACATTGATAATCCGGGCAAACACCATGGCCAGGACCCGTTTTTCCTCATGGAGGATCTTATCCAGCCGTCCTCCCTGGCTCTCCCGGTTCCGAATGCCGATGATATCATCATCATTACCCAGCCAGGATGCGGCCTGGATAAGAAAATCAAAATTCCGCGGTTCCCCACGGGTAAAGTTCGAGGCTATATCCGTATCCCCAATCAGGATGATCCGGGATTCCTCTGGTTCCGGGGGCATATCCGGCAGTTCCTCAGCAGCCCCTTCCCGTATGGGTTTAGGCAGATTCGCAAAATAACTCGGAAACTTACCGGAAAGGGCGGCCCCCAAGAGCTTTACCCCCGTGGTATCCGCGGCTTCCAGTTCAAAAAGCGCGGCCCCGCTCACGGGATCCACGGCAAAGTCCTTGGTCTGTACCCATGCCTCGGGTGAACTGGTAAAAAGGGACTCCCCCCGGATCTGTTCCGGGGGATTGAGTTCCAGAGGACTGGGCCAGAATAGATCCACCCCCCTGAACTGGGCAGTAAGGGGATGCTGCTTATTACCGTTTTCTTCAAGAATCCCTATCCAATGAGGGTATCGAACCAGGCGCACCTGAATGGCTCCGCTTGGGCTTTGGGTCTGATATTGCAGGGGCAGCGCGGAACGATCCAAGACCATCTCCGGTTTTACCGTAGCCCCATACCATGAAACCATAGAGAGCACCCCCTTATCCATCATCACCCGGGCATTCAGGTTGCCCTGGGTATCGATAAATATGCTTTCCAGGGCAAACAGCACCTTACCCCCTCCCTGAATATACCGGTCTATGCGGTAAAGGGCCCATTCATCCAAGTCCTCGGTTCCTCCCAGCACGAACAAGACCGGCAAAGTATCGGGGATTTCATCCCCTTCGGTGATGGTTTGTACCCTGAAACCTGATTCACCCAGGCTCTGATTGAGGTACTGATAATCCCCGGGCCACTGCCGGTAGGCATCTCCCACAAGAACGCCGATTTCCCGATCCAGCCCCCGCACCAGGGCACGAATCCGGGAGGTCAAATCGTATTCTAAGGTTTCGAGTGAAAACACCACCGGTAATACCTCAACCTGGTCCAGGTACTCGATGGCAATACCCGTATACACCGTGGCAACGCTGGCCTGGTCCCGTTCCACGGTCTGGATCTGCTGAGGTTGGATGCCCAGTTGTTCCACCGCCTGTTCAAGCCCCGTCTTGGTAGGATCCCGCCGGGTAAACCGGATCTTTCCGCGAGAATAGGCGGCATATTCCCGGAGCAGGTCTTCAATCTCCCCGGGAACCGGGTGGATGGCCGCAAGTTTATCCGAAAGATAATAGGTGATCCGTACCTGGTCAGGGATTTCCGTATACAGCTTCCGGGAGACTTCAGCAATGGTATACGCATGGTTCTTGGTCAAGTCGAACCTGAACCACAGACGGCGGCTTACTAAAAGCCCCAAAACCAAGGCAAGAACGCTCAAGCCGGTGATGATCCGTACTTCCTGCTTTGTCATTCCTTACCTCCACTTCCTGAATATGAGCACCCGGGTGTTCAGAAACAAGAACAGCGCCGTGGTCAATACGAAGAAAGCCACATCCCTGGTATCAATGATGCCCTTGGAAAAGGTTTCAAAATGAAACGACAGGGAAAAGAAGTTTATCCCCTCGGTTATAAGCGACGGCAGGTTCAAGGTCAGGGTAACCTGGTTGATAAACATCATCACCAGGAGAACCACGGCGCTCCCCAAAAAGGCTCCGGCCTGGTTTCTGGATACACAAGAGAGCAAAAGCCCCAAACTCGTGGCACAGGCGCCAAGGAGAAAGGCTCCCGCATATTCTCCCAGGATACTCCCCCCGTCAAAATCCCCCAGCGAGAGGAGGCTCAAGGGTACGGGGATAGTTAAACCGATCATGAGGGCCAACACGGTGAAGGAAGCGATGAACTTTCCCAGCACCAGATCCCATTCAGAAAAGGGCATGGTGAGCAGCAACTCAATACTTCCGAGCTTTCGTTCTTCTGCCCAGCCTTTCATGGTAATAGCCGGTATCACCAGCACAAAACCCACGGGAAAGGCCGCAAAAAAAGGCCGCAAACTCGCGGTATTTAAGGCAAAAAACCGCTGCACATAAAAGAGCCATATCGACACAAAAAGGAGAAAGAACAGGGTAATGCCATAAAAGAACGGGGAAATGCTATAAGAATAGAGTTCCTTCCGTACTAAGGCGAGGGCTGCCCCCTTGGAGGCTATACTGGGATGTATCATGCAGCCCCCTCGGTGAGTTTTACGAAGATGTCTTCCAAGCTGAGTTTTTTCTGGTTCATCCGTAAGATCTTAAGACCCGCGGCCACCGCCCAGTCGAAGATCCGTTCCCCGTCTATGGGTTCGGTATCCCTTCCCAGGGTAAACTTCAGATACACCGTACCGGGGGTTTCCGCCTCTTGGAGGCTTACCGCAGCGCTGGCGCCGGTAAGCTGCCGGACTTTTTCGGTGATCCCCGGCAGGTCCCCTCCTTTTAGGGTCAATTCCCAGGTATCGGTCCCTTTCAAGGTTCCCGCGATTTCTTCGGGCCTCCCCTGGGCGGCAATGCGGCCCTCGTTGATGATGAGCACCTGGGAACAGATTGCCTCCACTTCCTGCAATATATGGGTGGAAAGGATCACGGTCTTCCGTTTTCCCAGTGCTTTGATGAGATTACGGATTTCGATGATCTGGTTTGGATCCAACCCTGAGGTGGGTTCATCCAGGATGAGTATGGGAGGATCGTGGACAATGGCCTGGGCCAGGCCAACCCGTTGTTTATACCCTTTGGAGAGGGTTTCGATAGGTTTTCCCGCCACCTGTTCCAAGCCACAGGCAGCGAGGCTGCTCTGTATGGCTTCTTTGCGGACATTCCGTTGGACCAGCCGGGCATCGGCAATAAATGAAAGGTATTCATCTACCGTGAGGTCTCCATAAAGGGGAACACTTTCAGGCAGGTAACCAATGCGTTTCTTCACCTCCACCGGATCCTCCTGGACAGAAATACCTGCTACTAAGGCGGTTCCTTCTGAAGGGAAATGGTATCCGGTCAGGATTTTCATGATGGTGGTCTTCCCGGCTCCGTTGGGGCCAAGGAACCCGAGGACTTGCTCCGTACCGACGGTAAAAGATACACCCCGTACTGCCTCCACAGGGCCGTATCGTTTGGTGAGTCCCTGAACTTCTATCATGGGGCATCTACTCCTTAAAAAGGCATAATAAACCAACCTTGGTTTATATTTCAAGCAGCCGCATTGCCTCATCAAAAATGTTGTCGAAAAGAGGTCATGCCTCAAATTGAAACGTCAACTTGTTGACGCTGTTGCCCAAATTATAATGGGGATACCGCATGGAGGGTGTCCCAATG
>JAIRNP010000178.1 GCA_031258005.1 Treponema sp. | reverse complement strand
GTGTTTGAAAAATTTTGATATTGTGTGCGAGCATATTGATTTTTCCTACAACCAGGACGGGGAGCAGGCGATTCACGATCTAAGCCTTGTCATCCCCGCCGGGGGCATTACCGCGCTGGCGGGGCCTTCCGGCAGCGGCAAAAGCACTGTTTCGCGGCTTATTGCGCGGTTCTGGGATGTTGACTCAGGCAGGATTACCATAGGCGGCGTGGACGTGAAAACCCTGGACCCGGAACATCTTGCCGGCTATATGAGCTTTGTGTTTCAGGATGTCCTGCTCTTTAACGATACGATTCTCGGCAACATCAGAATCGGAAACATGAACGCCGGTGAGGAACAGGTTCTTGCCGCCGCCAAAGCCGCCTGCTGTGATGAATTCGCGGCCAGGCTGCCCGATGGTTACAAAACCATGCTGGGTGAAAACGGCGCAACCCTTTCGGGCGGCGAGCGCCAGCGGATCTCCATTGCCCGGGCGCTCTTAAAAGACGCGCCGGTTGTCCTGTTGGATGAGGCCACCGCTTCCCTTGACCCGGAAAACGAAGATCAGATTCAAAAAGCCCTGTCGGAGCTTGTGAAAGGCCGGACGGTGATCGTCATCGCCCACCGCCTGCGGACCGTTATCGGCGCGGACAAAATCGCCGTCCTGGAAAAGGGCCGCCTGGTTGAGGAAGGCACAGGCGCGGAACTGCTTGCGAAAAAGGGCCTCTTTGCCAGGCTGTATACGCTGCAGCAGGAAAGCATGGGCTGGACAGCGGGGAAGCCCTAAAGGGGGTAGCGTAATCGTAATGTAACGTGAATTCGATGGAATATCAGGAGTCCGCGAACGAACGCTCTTGCAGATTTGAGAGTCGTAAACCACTAGAACAGACAGCGCCGCACTTTAAGCAGCCTGCGGCTGTACGGCTGAGTCTTTACCTTTTGTCACTGAAATAGGGTATGCTCATACTATCAATGACACCCAAAAGCAATCTGATCCGTACACAGCTTTCAAGACTGGGTACGAGCTTGTGGTAACCTGCCGCTCCCCTGAAGGATAGGGGCTTCGGGAACAGAAATTACAGGCCCTGAGGGGAAAGACCGGGCGCTCAAAATAGGGGCGGTAGTAGCTATCGCCCCTGCTTTGAGCCGGTTTCTATTGCAGAGCCCGTACTTTTTCTTTTAAGCCGCTGGTCCAGTTGGTCTGGTCCGTGGTCTTATAGCGCTCCACCGCAGCGGCGGGAACATATATGGCCGTGAGGGCTTCCGCTTTTTTAAATACATCCGCCCCTTCTAAGGCCGGGGGCGTAGACCCTAAGGTAATGGATTGCAGATTCGTGCACTCCTGGAACGCATGATCCCCTAAGGAAGTAAGCCGGGGCATGGATACCGAGGTAAGGGACGTACACTGATAGAAGGCCCCGCCTGAAGCATTCTTGTCCGTTTCTATGGTTTGTACCTGGGGCATATACACCGAAGTAAGGGACGTGATTTTACTAAAGGCGCCGTGACGTATGGTTTGTACCTGGGGCAGATGTACCGAAGTGAGGGCAGTACAACCGGAGAATGCGTTGATTTCAATAAGGGTAAGCGAATCCGGCAAGGTAAGGGAGACCAGGTATGCCTTGGAAGGAACGAGGGTAGTGGTAACATTGAGGAGTTTCTCTCCTGTACAGCCCCTGAGGTCCAAGGACACATACCGGCTGAGGGCCTCATAAAGGGTTTTAAGGGTATCTCCTTTGTCGGTTTTCTTTGCAAGATCTATCCCATTCACCTTAATCCGGTAGGGAGTATCTTCCGTATTTTCCGGTAAGCCCGCTAAATACGCCATGAGTTCTGCTGCACCGGTAAGTTCTGCCAAGGCCGGCGGTTCTTCAGGGGGCGGAACCGGTAAATCCGGCTCATCCGGCTCATCCGGCGCATTGGGCTCGTCCGGTGTGTCCGGCTCATCCGGTGTATTCGGCTGGGTAGGCGTGTCAGGCTCATCCGGCGCATTGGGTTCGTCCGGTGTATTCGGCTGGGCAGGTGCGTCCGGCTCTGCCGTATCCTCGTCCTCATCCCTGCTTGGGCTGTCTGTTCTGGCAGATTCCCCGGTCTCCGCAGGGGTAACCGGATCGTTGGGTTGTTCGCATCCGACAAAAAACAGGATACCCGTACATACCATGAGCAGGACCAGCAATCCCAACCCATGCACCGTGGCAGAACCTATCCTCGACCTGGGATACTTCTGAGCGCTTCTTATCTTGAACATATATACCTCCGAAGTTCAAAATACATTACAGATAAAAAGGCATGAGATCCTGAGTTTGCATTAATGGGAGCTCTAAAAAAATAATTTTCAGCGTTTTTTATGTAAGAAGATTTTTGAGAGCCCTATAACAGCAATTTTATTTTTAACGCTATTTATGGATTTTTGGGATTATTAACCGCTCAGGCACATCGAACCGGAGGTTCGCAGGCAAAGAAGGTATGGGGCGGGTAGTCTGACCGATTCCTTATGCTCCTTATGCGCCTGAGCGGTTCTATTGAGGGCATTTGCGGGTCACGTTCAGGTGAGGGGGCGGTAACCTCTGTAGAGAGGGGAGAACCCTTGCAGCGGCTATCAGGGAAGGAAGTGAATTGATGGATCTCTTACAGACCTTTAACGCCAGGATCGAAAAGGCCAATCTGGTCAACCGGGATGGGCTGATTGCCCTGGAAACGTTTAAAGCCAAGATCGCTTTCTATGAAAAGATTGTGCGGAAATGCCGTCGCTGACGGAAGTATGAATTCGAAGTTGACGAGACTGGTGAACGGGTGAAGGTCGCTAAGGAAGCCCTGGTTGATCAGGGGGCGATTACTTTGACCTTGGCGAAGCTCAAGCAGGAGAAGGATGCTCTGGAGGATCGCCTGGGGGCCCTTAATTTCAGCACCCCGGTGGATTTTGATCCTCAGGCGATCCTTTCGAGGTTATAGTCTATTTTGGGGGGATGAAGCGTATAGTTTTTAGCGCAATCAAGGTCTGTTTTTATATCCCTTGAAAGGATAGCCCATAAGGCAAGCGTCTGAGGAACGTTTTTGTCCAAATCAAACCTTAAAACTTACGATGAGGATGAGAAACATACCGGACATCAACCTGAACCCTAAACCCTTCAAACCTAAGGTATCAGTGCTTTGATTCTAACGGCCCAAAGGCCGGCGGCTGTAAAGGACATCCCCCCTTTTTTACCCCTCAACTCTGCTAAAAATGTATTGACCCCTTGGTTTATTTTTTATATGTTATATCAATAAAACATTGTAAATTTTTATTAACATGTATTGGGGGGTTCTATGAACAACAGGGCGGAACAAAAGAAAGGATCCTGCGGCCTCATGGTGTATTCCAGCAAGACCGGGAATACCCGGAAACTCGCCGAAGGAATCCGTCAGGGTTTGGCGGAGGTCTTCGGGACGGTACGGATAGCGGCGGTGGAAGAAAATCCCGATCCTGCGGGGGCAGACTGGATTCTTGTGGGGTTTTGGGCTGACCGGGGAAATGCGGATCACAAGGCGCTGCAGTACCTGCAATCCCTGGAAGGCCATAAGATCGGCCTTTTCGGAACCTTAGGGGCCTCTCCTCATTCGGATCATGCCAAGGATATAGGCAAAAGGGTACAGGATCTGGCCGCAGAAAAAAACACGGTTTTAGGCTGTTTTTTATGCCAGGGCAGGATCGATCCCGCCTTAACCGAACAGTTCAAGACCCTTCCCGCGGGTAATCCCCACGCCATGACTCCGGATCGGATGAAACTTCACGAGGAAGCGGCAAAACATCCTGATGAGCAAGACATACAAGCCGCGGTCGCGGCCTGCCTCTCCATGGTTAAATCCGTCCCAGTGGGGGGGGGGGGGGGGGGGGTAAATCAAATTGAAATTCCCCAGGATACATGCGGTTATCGCGGTGGTATCGGTTTTATTTACCCTGTTCTTTCTCTTTGGCCTCTTCTTCGGCAGTGTGAAAATCTCCCTCCGGGAAATCGGGGCGATTCTTACCGGTATGGACCGGGACAGCGCCGCGGCAAAGATAGTCACCGGGATACGGCTGCCCCGGATCATGATGGCTATTCTCGTGGGGATGATGCTCGCCGCGGCAGGAACCATTTCTCAGGCGGTATTTCGTAACCCCCTGGCAGATCCCTACATCATCGGCATCAGTTCCGGTGCGGTGGCCGGTGCGGTTCTGGCCTTTATCCTGAAACTGCCGGATATCTGGTACGGGGTTTTCGCCTTTGTTACGTCCATGGGAACCGCCTTCCTCATCTTCCGGCTTTCCGGCAGGCGGGGCAAAACCGATACCGCCTCGCTCCTCATCATCGGGGTGGCGGTTTCCGCCTTTTTGGGGGCCTTTACTGCTTTCTTCATGTACCTCGCGGGGCAGGATTCCTACCGGGTCATGGTCTGGACCATGGGCTACCTGGGTTCCGCTTCCTGGACCCGGGTGGGGCTCCTGGTAATTCCCCTCTGCCTGGCTATGCTGTATTTTCTCTACTACCGCAACGACGTAGACGCCCTGCTTCTGGGAGACGAGGAGGCCCATTCCCTGGGAATCCCCGTGGGCACCCTGAAACGGCAGCTTCTCCTGGTGGTCAGTTTGATTGCCGCCTTTTCAGTGGCCTTTACCGGGATGATAGGTTTCGTGGGCCTTATCGTTCCTCACGCGGTACGGCTCTGTATCGGGAACAAGCATGGCCGCCTGCTTCCCTTGGCGGCTTACACGGGGGGGATGTTTCTCCTCTTTGCCGACACCCTGGCTCGGACCCTGCTCTCTCCTATTGAAATCCCCATTGGGGTCATCACCGCGTTTTTCGGCGCGCCTTTCTTTTTATTCCTCGCCCTTACGAACGGGACAAGGAGTGCCCATGGTTAAGGTCTGCAACCTCAGTTTCGCCTACCATGAAAGGCTCATCCTCAAGGATATTTCCCTCTCCCTCAAGGCGGGGGAATTCCTGGGCTTCCTTGGCCCCAATGGTTCGGGGAAATCGACCTTCCTCAAAAACCTCCTGGGTTTTCTCAAACCCGCTCAGGGACGGATCCTTTTTGCCGGGAGCGATACGGTTCTGACCCGGGCGTTCCGTTCAAAGCGCCTTGCCTTTGTACCCCAGCACTCAAGGCTTTCCGCGCCTTTGTCGGTACGAGACCTGATGCTGATGGGAAGGCTGCCCCATATCCGGGATCGGTGGACCGGTTACGGAAAAGAGGACAAACAGAAGGTGGAGGACATGCTTAAGACCCTGGGAATCACCGGTATGGCGGAACGGGATGTGATGAGCCTTTCAGGAGGGGAGATGCAAAAGGTGATCATCGGCCGCTGCCTGGTACAGGAAGGGGATATTCTGTTGCTGGATGAGCCGACTTCGGGACTGGACCTTAACCATACCATCGAAATCATGGAACTGATGCGGAAGAAGGCCGATGAGGAAGGGAAAACCATTGTGGCGGTGCTCCACGATTTGAACCTGGCTTCCCAGTACTGCGACCGGATCGTGCTGCTCAAAGACGGCTGCCTGCGGTACCAAGGAAACCCCCGGGAGATCCTCACCGAGGACGTGGTGGAGGAAATCTACGGCATCCGGGCAGCGGTTACGGTTGATGAATACGGCCGCCCCCTGGTGCTTCCCCGGCGTGCGGCTGCTCCAGAGGAGGGGGAAATACCGCAAAAGGAGGGGCTTTGTGTTCACTGAACGGTTTCGATCCCACCATGACGCGGAACACGGCCTGGAGGTCCTGCTGGGAAAACCCAAGGGGCATGTGCAGCGGCTCCTCAGCATGAAGCCCTGGTCCGCAGTGGAAGCCAAGCTGCGGAATCCCCCTTCCGGCAAGGCCCGGGGTATCTACATTCACGTTCCCCACTGCGACACCCTGTGCAGGTTTTGCAACCTGAACCGGAAGGAACGAAAAGGCGCGGATATGGATGCCTATACGGGGTATATTATCAAGGAAATCAATGCCTACGGCGCGTATCCCTACATCCGGGAACAAGCCTTTAATGCGGTGTATTTCGGCGGCGGGACCCCCACCGTCCTCAGCACCGCCCAGTTGTCCCGGATCCTGGAGGCCCTGCATGAGCATATCCCCCTGGCAGAGGACTGCGAGATCACGGTGGAATCGACCCAACATAACCTGGGAACGGAAAAAGCCGCGGCTCTGGCCGCGAAAGGGGTAAACCGTTTCAGCATCGGGATTCAGACCTTTTCAGATCGGGGAAGAAAAGTGCTGGGCCGGACCTATTCGGGCGAAAAGGCCCTGGAAGATCTCTGTGCACTTAGGACTGC
Organism: Treponema sp.; assembly: GCA_031258005.1. Classification (GTDB taxonomy): domain Bacteria; phylum Spirochaetota; class Spirochaetia; order Treponematales; family Breznakiellaceae; genus JAIRLU01. Next base: position 2,634 of record JAIRNP010000178.1, on the reverse strand, counting down.
CTTCAAGGGAACCTTGGGGATCGACATCATCTACAGTTATCCGGATCAAAGCATTGAAGAACTAGCCCGGGACGGGGAGATCTGCGTTTCTTCGGGAGTGGACAGTGTCAGTTTCTATTCCCTTATGATCCACCAGGGGTCGGCCCTGGCCGCATCCATCGACCGGGGGGAAACGCGCTTTGTCCGGGATATCCAGTGGGATCGGGAACGGCATCATCGCTTTTATACGGGGCTTGTGGAATCGGGCTTTACCCTTTTGGAGCTTTCCAAATTGGTCCGACCCGGTAAAGATGCCTACCAATACATCCATATTCAATATGAAAAAGGGGATCTCCTTCCCATTGGTTCAGGCGCGGGAGGAAGAATCGGGGGCTTACCGATCTATTCCATGGCACCGGGCAGGCGTTTTGTATCCTCCGGGAACGAAGCCTACGACCGGTATTACCGGCTGCTGGGGGAACTCCAGTTCGGTTTGTACGATCCGGTCCGGTTGGCCCGTTTTCTGGGGCCTGCAGTCGAAAAGGGGATCTCCGAAAAAATACAGGAATTAAGCGGCCTGGGGTATTTAGTTCCCATCCCCCAAAGTTCCGCCTGGTCATTGAGCCCCGACGGCGTGTTCTGGGGAAACAACATCGCAGTGGAGGTCCTCAAGGCCGCCATTGCCGCAAAACAAGGAGCATTGGCGAATGTATAGCACTATGAAAAGGCTGTTTTTTTACAAACCCTGGAGGACGCGCTTTGGGGCGCTGCTCTTGGCCTTGGTATTCCTGGGGGATTTCCCCAGCGGAAGCCTGGCCGCAGGAGGACGGAAAGACCGGGCAGGTATGGACAGCCCTACAGAAACCTCAAGCCCAAAGGCGCGGGAGGAAGAATCCGGTTCCGGGGAAGCTGCCCCGGATCTCTATTGGCGGCTTGTTGAGGAAAAGGGTACTACCCTTGTGGTGGACGGCGCGGGCTACCAGGTCCCCCTCAGGGATTACCGGCGGATCGTGGTTATTTCTCCGGGAGCGGTGGAGGTCCTCTATATGCTCGGCGCGGAATCGGCCATTGCGGGAATTACCTCCGGACGGGATCCGATCTGGCCGGAGGACAAAACCGTCCTGCTTCCCAGCGTGGGGAATACGGCCCGCCCCAGCCTTGAGGCCATCATCGCCCTGGACCCGGACCTGGTTATCGGCAATGGGATGACCGCTGCCCTCATGGGGGATCTGGCCTCCCGTGGGTATCCGGTACTCATCCATAACGCGGATTCCCTGGGGGATATTTTTAACAGCACCCTGATCCTGGGGCGGTTCACCGGAAAAGAAGCGGAAGCTCAAGTCCTGGTGGCGGAAAAAGAGGCTCGGCTTAACTCCCTTAAAAAGGAATTAACCCGCAAACCCCTGCATTTGAAAGGGGCTTTCCTTTATTCCGCGAATCCCCTGATGGCTTTTACCTCGGGCTCCCTGCCCGGAGAAATCTTCGACATCCTGGGGGTGGAAAATATCGCTGGCGGATTAAACGCCGCCCAGCCCATACTCTCCCCGGAGTATATACTCGCCCAAAATCCGGATTTTCTCTTCGGCGCTATGGCCATAACCAAACCCGAAGACATCCTGGCCGCGGATTCGGTGATAGGGAAAACCAGAGCAGGAATGGAAAAGAACATCCGTATTGTGCCGTCATCGTTGTTTCTGCGTACCTCTCCCCGGATCCTAGAAAGCCTTTGGGAATTATACGGGGAAATTAAAACGTATGTAAAACCGGAGGCGTAACAGGAAGATGCAAGGCTTTTGGGCATTTGTGGGGTTTATCCATACCGGGGGGCCGGTGAATTGGGTTATCACAGGGTTATATGTGGTAGTCCTTGCCCTTTTTTCAGAACGGTGTATCTATTTTTTCAGGACCCGGTATAAAAAGGACCGGGTCTTCAGAACGCTTGAATCGGGGGCTATGCTCTCCCCGGATGCTCAGATGCCCCTTTTTTCTGAGGCCCTGAACCATAGTCAGCCCCTGCGAATGGCCGCCGTTTTTTTCAAACACCGGGATGAACCGGGGCCGGTTTTGTCTGAGATCCTCGACCGGGAAGGGGCCATGATTCGACGGGAAATGGAACAGGGCCTTGGGCTTTTGTCGTTTATCGGAACTGTCGCGCCCTTGCTGGGCCTTTTGGGAACCATTACCGGGCTTATGAACGCCTTCAGTGAGATAGCGGAACAGGGATCTGCGGTAGATATCGCCTTTCTTTCGGGGGGTATTTGGGAAGCTATGATCACCACGGCTACAGGGCTGGTTACCGCCATTTGCGCCCTAAGCTGCTGCAAAGGCTTTGAACACCTCATGGCCTCCCGTTTGCAGGATATGAGTTTCGCCGTGTCCTTACTCAGCGAACACTTCCGCCGGGATATGTTAACCGGCTCCAGGGAAAGCGCTGGAAAGACGGCAGCCAAACCCGCACCGCAAACCAGGGAACAGAATAAGGAAAGCGCCTGAGATGAAAACCTTTGGACCAGGGCTTTCCCGGCATACAGAGATTCTATAGGGGATCATTTAAAATAGGAATTGCACGGGAAGCCCTAAAAACCCCATAAGTCTATATGTTACAAAGAAATGTTGAGAGAAAATTCCGGTTTTGAGTGAAAATTAAAATGCGAA
>JAIRNP010000177.1 GCA_031258005.1 Treponema sp. | reverse complement strand
CCTTCAGGATAATGCCGGTTATGTGCAGATTCCCTCTGTGCCTACCATCTCCAGCTTCAGCAGCGCTATCAGCTCGACCGGCAACAGCGGTGATACCTATTACTACAAGTTTAGTTCGTCCCCCTCCTTTTCCGGGATCCAAGTACAGCTTCAATCCAAGGCTTCTACGCCTGCGACTTCTTCTTGGGTAAAGGTTGCGGATAGTACCGTGGATAAAGCGGGTAGCACCCCACCTTCCGGCTCAAGTCTGGTAAGCGGCGATTCCTATTTCACCGTGACCAAACCGAGCAATTCTGCTAGTTATAGCTACCGGGTCGTGCTGGTTGATAAAGCCGGGAATACCGCCTCTACTGCAGATAATGCATCGGCTTATACCATCAATTGGTAGCAATCCTGCCTGTTTCTAGGGCTCCATAAGCCCCGCCCTCCCGGAGCGTCCTGTTCCGGGGGGGTCTTTTTTTACGGGGTAAACCGCCGGGGAAGCATCAAGCCGATGATTCCCCTAAAAACCCATGTATAAAGAAATTAACCGCAAAGGCGCAGAAGGAGCATAAGGGAATTTGCACGTATAGAAATACCATTCTCTTTCCCCCTTCCTTCTTTGCCGGCGAACCTCCGGTTCGATTCGCCTTCGCGGTTTTTTTCTCTCCATCGCAGCTCCCTCAGGTATTACGGATGATACGAAGCACTATCTCCGCGGAATGCTTAGACGCCACCGGGAGAAATTCGGTGAATGTCATGGGCGATTCAGTCCCTGCAATATCCGAAAGGGAACGGATGATCAGGGCAGGCACCTCGAACAAGAAACAACTGTGAGCCACCGCGGCTCCTTCCATTTCTACGGCCTTCATATCGGGGAATAGGGTCCGTACCGCAGCAATCCGATCCGGTTCATGCATAAAGACGTCTCCCGACCCAATGAGTCCCCGAACATGGTTAAACCCCGGAGGCAGCTTACGCTCCTGTTTCAACGATTCCACTGCCTGGCTTGCCCGGTTGATAAGATCCTCAGGAACCGGAAATACCCCGGGCATACCGGGAAGCTGGCCGGGAGCGTAATTAAAGGCAGTAACATCTACGTCATGGTACAGCAAGCCGTCGGAAATAACGGCATCCCCGAAGTTGAGCATAGGATCGATGCCTCCGGCAGAACCGGTGTTGATGACTACATCCGGCTGATAGGTGGTAATGAGCAAAGCACAGCCTATCGCCGCATTTACCTTACCCACTCCGGATCGCAATAAAACCACCGGCTTTCCTTCAAGTTCACCGGCAAAAAAATTAAAACTTCCTATGGTTTTGACCTGCTGATGTACTAAGGCCGAACGGAGCAGAATAATTTCATCCTCCATGGCTCCAATGATTCCAATCATACTTGCTCCATCTCTATTATGTAGTAGACTTTCCCGAAATGTTCGTTCTATCGGTATAGGCCGGCTTCAAGCCCCGGTTCCCAGATAGTGGTACAATTTCTGCCCCGCCTTTTTGACGCATACAGGGCTTTATCCGCCCGGTTAAGAATTTCAGTAGCCATAAGATCCGTCTGATTATCAAAGGTGAAAATACCAAGGCTAATGGTAACGGTCGGCAGGGGTATTTCCCAGGGAACCTGTAATTGGGAAATCGCGATCCGCAGCCGTTCCGCCACATGCCATGCCGATTCCGTATTAGTATCCGGCAACAGCACGGTGAATTCCTCTCCCCCAAAACGGGAGGGCACATCCTCAAGGCGTATGCCCCCTTTAATGAGAAAGGCGATATGTTCAAGCACCCGGTCTCCGGCGATATGGCCGTAGGTATCATTAAAGGACTTAAAAAAATCCACGTCAATCACCAGTATCGAAGATACATGCTCATTACGCCGGACCCGGGATATTTCTTCTTCCAGGCGGGTCATAAAAAATCCGTAATTATACAGGCAGGTTTTTACATCCTGCAGGGAATGATCATAATGCAAGTGATTCTGGACGGCCAGGGAAACAAAGAACATGAGTTCCCGAATAAAGGTCAGTTCCTCCGGATGGAACCGTTCCCCCTGCAGTTTAGGGCCCACCAGTATCAGCCCATAAAACCCGTGGGGTCCCAGAATGGGGATTATCAGTTCCGGTTCCATCTCTTGTAAGGCATGGGTCGCGGTATTATATCCCATCTGTTTCAGCAGATCCCGATAGGTTAAGGGTTCAGGATGCTGTTGAAAAAAGACTTCAAAAAGGGTCAGACTCTCAATAGCGAGTCCTATATTCGTCGGTTTATGGCCCTCATACCCCCTGATGCGGATCTCATTTTTATTCTGGAAGGGCTTCCACAAAAACACCACAAAAGACAACAAGGTCCGCGTGGAAAGCTGAGAGACTGCGGTGTCCAACATAGCATCAATAGAAGTATGATGAAACATAGTTAAAACATCGGCGAAGAGGCTTTTATAGGTATCCAGTTCCCGTTTCAGACGGTCCAGGTACTGGAAGACCCCCAGGGCTTGCAGGAGTCCATACTGTTCCTGAATGCGGGGATCCGATATGAAATCATCCGGTGTTTTAAGCGACGCTTCTGTGCTGCTGGGTACATACGCAGGAACCTCCCCTGCCGGTACTAGCACCGGGCTTGCGCCGGAAGATCCTGCTATCATGGAGGGTACTATCGAAACTGTTTTTGGAGTCTCCAGATTGTCGAGGGTATGCTTACCTATATCACTCATTATGTCGTAGAATACCGGTCGCTCATCGTTCTCCGCCACGCTGCTCGCTGTTCCTTATCCTCCCATTCTACCACTTTTTTAATGGTAAACCGCAGCGTATTCGGAGATCCGGTAAACCGCAGGATGCCAAAACAACCGCCCCCAATATAGGCAATGGAATCTTCCCTTTCCAGGGTTTCGTTTTCGGCAATTTTGGCGATGATACAATCAAAATGAACCGGTGCGCCTGAATGTTTATCGGCTATTGCGGCAGCCATATCCTTAATGGGTTTACCGCAATAGGGACAATCCGGCACAGGAAGAGGTTCGCTAACCATTACCGGAGGAGTCCACCGAAGCCGCTCATACGTACTTCCCCCCCCTCGATCAGATCGGGAATTTTCCGGAGTTTTTCTACTCGGTTTGGTATATTCCGGCCCTGTATCAGTCCGCTCCCGGCGGCGATACCCTCTGCGCCGGGATCCTCCTCTCCCACTCATGGTCTATTCCTCCTTGACGTATATTCAGAATCTCATTACTTAATATCATAGCCAAACAATTGATTGCATCATACAGATACTGCTGATCGTTAATTTTGAGTTTCAACAATTCTAATTCATCAGGCCCTCGATGGTGATCCCCTTGAACCTCTCTCTGAACCGTTATCATATACACTCCATAAAGGCTGAGGTAAGATGCGTAATATGTTCCGGTCCAATAAATATAACGTCAAAACGAACAGCCATATCCCTATATTCTCGATGGGAAAAAAGGAAATACTTAGCGGTTTCAATGATACGGCGCTGTTTTTTCTCATCAATTCCGTAGTGTAACGCCTCAATAGGATAAACAGACCAGCTCTTAACTTCAATGAATACAATAGTCTCTCCATCCAGGGCAACCACATCGATCTCACCCACACGGGAACGCACATTCCGGGCAATGATACGCATTCCCGCGGCTTCCAAAAATGCAGCAGCCCTCCCTTCACCTTCCCGGCCTCTCTGGGACTTATTCACCGCATCCCTTTCCATCCAGGCAAAGCATTCAGGGACTTACTCCCCAAGCTAACAGGGTCAGCCTTGAGGGGCTTCTGCACGCACCGGGGCCGGCTTTTTTTTCTTGATAATAAGTTCCTTGATTTTGGCAGCCTTACCGATTTTACTCCTGATATAATAGAGCTTTGCCCGGCGGACCTTGCCCGGACGGATCAGTTCAACCCGAGTAACCCGCGGGGAATGGAGGGGGAACACCCGTTCAACCCCGACTCCATAGGAATTCTTCCGCACCGTAAAGGTTTTGCTCAGTTGGGCATTCTTCACGGCGATTACCAGGCCCTCATAGACTTGAATCCGTTCGTTTTTACCTTCCACGATCTTAAAATGGACTTTTACCGTATCCCCTACCTTGAATTGGTCCAGTTCAGGTTTCATTTGGGAGGCTACAATTTCTTTAATTCCTGCCTTTAGTTCACTCATTTCTCCCCCTTGGAACGGCAGCGTTTATCCTGCACCGCTGTTCCGTAGTGCTGCTATAATGGTACGGGTTTCTCTGTCAAACAGGCCCGCTTCCTCTCCCCGGCGGATAAGATCCGGCCGCAAGGCGAGGGTTTTTTCGATTCGTTTCCGAAGACGCCACCGCCGTATGTTTTCATGGTGCCCGGAAAGTAATACCTCTGGAACTGTAAGCATACCATACTGCTCAGGCCGCGTATACTGGGGATACTCTAATAAGCCCCCGGAAAAACTCTCCTCTTCCAGGGACGCGGGGGTGATCACCGCTTCTACTAAACGGTAGGTGGCATCAATGAGCACTAAGGCCGCCACTTCTCCCGAGGAGAGCACATAATCCCCAACGGAAATCTCCTCATCCACATACGCGTCAATGATACGCTGATCCAAACCCTCATACCGTCCGCACAGGAGGATAAGTTCGGTTTCCTGGGCAAGCACTTGTGCCTTTTCTTGGGTAAAAGGCCGTCCCGAAGGGGAAAGGTAGATCACTCGGGGCCCCGGGCCCGCTGCTGCCGGCGGATCCTCTAGACGGTTCGGTATCCCCAGGGAAGCCAATGCCCGCCCCACCGGTTCGGCCATCATAAGCATCCCCGCGCCCCCTCCATAGGGAGCGTCGTCACAGGTTTTGTGCTTATCCCGCGCAAAGTCCCGGATATTCACGGAACGGTACGTAAGAAGCCCCCGATTTACCGCCTTTCCCAGAATAGAAAGGGCAAAAAAAGCATCGATCAATTCTGGAAACAGGGAAAGGACCGTATAGGTCATGAGAGGATCCATAGTTCCAATAGGACCGCCCTACCCCGCTCAAGGCATATATCCCCGAAAAATTCCTTTCTAAAGGGAACCAGTTTCAATGCTCCGGAACTAAGGCGGATTTCAACGAGGTTCCCCCCTCCGCCTTCAAGCACATCCTTGATACGCCCCAGGACCACCCCATTCCCCACCACTTCCAGGCCTCGAAGGTCTTCTACATAAAATTCATCTTGTTTAAGCGGCGCCGCATGGGACCGGTCGCTTATCAGTTCTCCGCCTCTGAGGTTCCGGGCCTGTTCTGGAGTGTCAATCCCCTTGAATTTCATTGCCACACCCCGGGTAAGCGGCAGGGTTTCTTCCACCTCGAGGATTCGTTCAATAGGCCCGCACCGAAACAGTACGGTATCAAGCTGCTGGAGATGCGCATACTCACCGGAACAGGAGCGTACCTTGACATGGCCTTTGACCCCAAAGGGAGGGCCGATTACCCCTACTATAAACTGTTCAGTCATCTTGTTCATCCTCTCAATGACCATGAGACCCGCCCCTTCAGTCCAATATTTCAAGAACCGTGTGCTTACCTCCTTTTGCCGTTGCTGCCTGCAAGACGGTCCTAATAGACTTGGCAATACGGCCATGTTTACCGATAACCTTGCCAATGTCATCAGGGGCAACTTTAAGTTCCAATATGGTAGATTTTTCTCCCTCCACTACACTGACCGATACCGACGAAGGATCATCAACCAGGGACTTCACGATATATTCAACCAGATCTTTTTCCACCTCTCCACCTTTCCTTTCGTGTATCAGGGCTTACGCTTCCCTATAAATCCTACCAGCGCATCATTAAATGGATACCCGTTTCTTGTTCAGGATTTTATGCACCGTGTCGCTTACGGTGGCTCCTTGCTGAAGCCACTGTTTTACCCGTTCCTCGTTAAACCGAATCTGCTGATCTTCCTTTTCAATGGGATGGTAGTATCCCAGTTCTTCAATGGCTTTCCCATCCCGGGGGGCATGTTTATCCATAACCACTATACGGTAATAGGGCCGTTTCTTGGTTCCGAATTTTTTGAGCCGAATTCTGGCGCTCATAGAGGTCCTCCTCAGGATTCCCCCTATACAAGGGAATCCGATTAACGGTATACATACTAGAGTCTTGGCAAACTGCCGTTTGGCAAGAACTTCGTTATAAACATGACAACGGTTCAGCCGGACCGGTTTACCGGTCCGCAGTACGGATCCGTGAATTTTATGTATACAAAAGATAGGGCTTTTAGTCAATGGGTATGGAGCGGATAAGGGCATAGCCCCCTTTGCGGGCATCCGGGCCTATCAAGGAGTATCCTCTTAAGAAGGAGTATGTAATGTTAGCGCCGATAAAAAACGGGATCGTCATCGATCATATTAAGGCAGGGCATGGTATCAGGATTTTCAACTGGCTCGGTCTGGATAAGACCCCCCATACGGTGGCCTTTGTGGTGAATGCCGATTCCTGTCAAATGGAAAAAAAGGATATCATTAAAATTGATAATACCATTGCCATCAACTTTGATATCCTGGGCCTTATGGACCCGCATATTACGGTGAATATCATCGAAAACGAAAAAATCAGTGAAAAAATCAAACTCTCCCTCCCAGAACGAGTGGAGAATGTGTTGATCTGTAAAAACCCCCGGTGTATTACCTCTACGGAAACCTATATCCCCCATATTTTTCACCTGGAAAACCCGGATTTACGCACCTACCGCTGTGAATATTGTGATGAAATCCGATCCGCCGGGGACTTCCAGTGAGCCTCGCTCCTGGGCTGTTACTTAGGGACTTCCGTCTGGTTGATGAAACCATGGATATACCCGGTTCGGTCTGGATCGAACAGGGTATCATCCGGGATGTATTCCCGCAAGGCGCCCCGTTGCCTGAACCCCGGCTTCCGATGCACAAGACTATCCAGGGAGGGGGAACCCTGGCCCTCATGCCCGCCTTGGTAGATCTCCATGCCCATTTCCGGGATCCGGGGTATCCTGAAAAAGAGACTGTAGAGTCGGGATCCCTCGCCGCAGTGGCCGGGGGATATGGGACGGTGGTGTGCATGGCCAACACCAAGCCGGTTATTGATACCCTTGCCAAAGCCAGGACCCTCAAAAAACGCGCCGATACGCTGGGCTTGGTGGATCTGTATCCGGTACTGGCCCTGACCCAGGGTATGGAGGGCAAGGTCCTTTCCGAGATACGCCTCCTTAAAGGCCCTTTGCACGAGACCGCGCCGTGGATCCGTATGCTTTCTGAAGACGGTAACGATGTGGTTTCGGATGAACTCCTGTTCAAGGCCATACAAACGGCCCGGGGCTTAGGCGTTCCCCTATCCTGCCACTGTGATGCAGGGGGGCCTGAAGCAGCGGAGGCAAAGGCCGCAGGAAAGCCCCGGGAATTCTGGAGCCGTATCGAAGAGAACCACGCTACCCAACGGGTGATTGAACTGGCTGGGCGATCTCAAGGGCATGTGCATATCGCCCATGTATCCACCAAGGAATCGGTGGACTTCATCAGGAAGGCCAAGAGGAGGCGGCAGGAAAAAACCGATCCCTTCGGCTTCACCCTTACCGCAGAGGCAAGCCCCCATCATCTGTGCCTTACCCAGGAGACCGCTCATGCCCTGGGGGATACAAGCTGGGGCCGGGTGAATCCGCCCCTCAGAACTGAGGAGGATCGTAAGGCCCTTATCGAGGCGGTATGCGACGGAACCATTGATGCCATTGCTACGGATCATGCCCCTCATACCGAAGGGGACAAGCTCCAGGGCGCGCCGGGTTTTACCGGTCTTGAAACCAGTTTTGCCCTATGCCTGATGGAACTGGTTCTGCAGGACCGGCTCACCCTCTCCCGGCTTTCCGCCCTGATGAGCGCATCCCCCGCCCGCATCCTGGGGCTTACGGACCGGGGCCGCATTGCCCCCCAGTTTCGGGGGGATCTCATGGTGGCGGATACCGAGGCGGTCTGGCAGGTACACCCCGGCCTGTTTAGATCCCGGGGTAAGAATTCACCGGTTCCTGGTCTGCCTTGTACGGGGCGCGTACTCATGACCATCCATCAGGGCCGGGTCGTTTTTGAGTCTTCACCCTGATTCCTCGTTGGGCCAAGGGCTTCTGCCACTAGATAACGTGAGTTCGATGGAATATCAGGAGTCCGTGAATGCAGGCTCATTTCAGCGAATTATTCGAATAAATTCGCGTAATAGGGAAGACCAAAAAGGTATGACTCGATATGGCAGGACTCGGTAATGTTCTAAAATCATCGTACCAAACACATGCTCCCAATTTCCTATGCTCACGGGGCCCTGGAGATGCTACGGCAAGGGCGTGAATCCTGTACGGGCTCATGACCGGCTTGTATACTGCCTAGGCATACGCTATAGTAAGCTTACTTGCAGGGCCTGCCCTGTACCGGAAAAAACAGGAATAACCCTACTATGCATCAGGACCAGATCCTATACATTACCCGCTCGGATGCTTCTCCGCTCTATGTACTCTATCAATGGGGACTTGAGGTCATAAGAACCATACAAACCATAGAAAATCCCCTGTTCACGACCATCATGCAGATCCTCACGCAAGGGGGAACCCCTTATGTGTATGTTCCGGTGATCCTTTTGGTGTTCTGGTGTGTGGATGAAAAGCAGGGCCTGCGTCTGGGCATGCTTATCCTCCTATCCACCTGGGTAAACGGGACCTGCAAAACCCTCTTAAAACAGCCCCGGCCCTATACCTTGGATCCTTCGGTGGGGCGGAGCTTTGAACCGAGTTACGGTATTCCCTCGGGTCATGCGCAAATGGCTCTGACCTTCTGGATTCCCCTGGCCCTATGGCTTGGGAAGCGGGTGGTATGGATCGGTGCGATCCTCGTTATCCTGCTTATTGGGTTCACCCGGCTCTATTTGGGACTTCATTTTCCCACGGACCTATTGGCGGGCTGGCTTTTAGGGGGTATCCTCCTGGGAATGTATTACCGCGCCCAAGGGGTTGTGGAAAAAGCCCTGGCCCTGGGAGGAACCCGGCTCCGCATGATAAGCGCCGCCCTGATTGCCCTGGGGATGAATGCCCTGGATCCGGATCCGCGTTTGGGAGGGCTGTTCCTGGGGTTTGGCACCGGGTACAGTTTGATGCTCAGCCGCTTTCCCTTCTCAGCTCAGGCTCCAATCAGGGGTAAGAAACCGGGCCCCCTCGTTTTGGGGGCGCGATATGCCCTGGGTATCGCCGGGGCTGCCCTTATCTATCAGGGGCTCGAGATAACCCTCTCCCGAGGGATTTTTCCCTATGAGCTTAGCCGTTTTCTGCACTACGGCGTCCTGGGTTTCTGGGCCTCTGCCGGTGCCCCCCGGCTTTTTTTACGCCTCGGCCTTGGGGCTCAAGACGGAAAAACCGATCCGGGGGACAAGAAGCCTGGGGATGACGCGGTTGAGATGCGGTGAGGGTATGAACCTATGCCTGCCCAAATTCTGCATACCCTTTTTGGGGAAGATCTCATGGCCGAACTGCACGGAAACCATCCCTGGCGTCGTCTGACCAAGAAATACGGGAGTGTTTTTGCCTTGGGGTGCCAGGGACCGGATATATTCTATCACAGTCAGAAGACCCGTCCGGTAGCCTTGGAATACGGTACCCTCTTACATCGTCGAGGCTTCGGTGACTTTTGTGTACAAATCCACCATGCTTGTCGCCTCTGAGGGGTTTGTCCGAATGCTTCCTAAGGGGACCTCCCATGCATTCTTTGAACGGATTCTGGACGTACTCATGTTCGCGCTGTTACGGGGAAGGCCGGTGGCTACCTGGGATCAAGGCGCCTTAACCAAGGTTTGTGCTGAGCCGCCTCCAGGACTCAAGGAACTGCTCATACATACCTTGATACGTACCTTTCCTAAGCGGGCAGGAAGGGATCCCCAGCTTTTCCGGCGTATAGATAATGCCTTTCGGGATTGTGCGTATTTCTCCGGTCTTACGGATCCCCGGAAAACCTCTCGGCAGTACCCGTCTCCCGAAGGAACAATGCCCTTCCCGGATAGCGGTCTGTGGTATCTATACCCAGAACACATTCCCCTGTCCGTGGATTACCTGAATCTGGGACAGGCGCCTTGGTATTACCCCGCCCAGAATCACCAAGAAGACCGCCGTTCTTTTCCCGAACTATACCACGGGGCGGTAAAAGCCGAAGCAGCTACTGTTTCGGCACGTATATCCCGGTACCTTGAAACCGGAATCTTTTCCGAACAAGAAGTAAGCCGGAACATCGGCAATGGAGGACTCTCCATTCAGGATGAAACCGGCAGGCCCTGTCTTCCCACACGGGTAGGAACCTTGCCCCTGGATATGGTACTGGAACAGCAGCGATCCTGGCGATGTGCTTCGCAGTAGCCCCCGAAATTGCCGAAAAAGTGCTGGCCGCGCTGTCTCCCCGCTCCCATGTATAGGTGAGGATCCCCTGGCGCCGTTCGTCCCCCCGTACTAAAGATGCTGGTATGGGGTCTTATAGGCTTGCAATTTTCTGTGGATGTAGTATCTTAAATATTATAGATAGAAAATCCATCCTGGAGGAGAAGAGAGGATACGGTCTTTCTAAGGTGGGTCGTCTACTTTGTTTACGTATACCTTATGAATCAAGATTCGTTCTGATTCGGTGAGGGCAGAAGACGATGCCAGTGTGCGTTATCATGCTCTCAGGATATACCCTGAGAGTTTTTTTTGCCTGATCCGGATTATCTAAGGAGATGAACCCATGAGACGGATTGCGGTAATCGGCGCGGTTTTGGAAAAACCCCAGTTCAGCCAAAAGGCTTTTAACGAGACGGTTTCCTTGTACAAGGAAATTGTGAAAGGACGGATGGGTGTTCCTTTTGATGAAGAAGACATAGGGGTGATCTCCCTTACCCTTTTGGGAGAACTGGATGCGATTAACGCGCTCACCGGAAAGCTCGGCAATCTTCCCCATGTAACGGTAAAAACCGCGGTGTCCGGTATACTGAAAAGCGAACAAGCGGAGGGTTAAGGTGACTGCAGAGAAGACCTCCTCCCGGGTAAAACCCGCGGATATTTGTATCGGCCAAGACTGCATTGAAGGGCTTTTGGCAGAGGCCGCGTATACCGATCACCATACCATCAGCGCCTGCCTGGATAAGGCGGAATCTTTTGAGGGTTTGCATCACCGGGAAAGCGGGGCCTTCCTGGTGCAGGATAATCCGGCCCATCTAAAACGGATCTTAGTATCCCGGGAAAACCATGAGATGCGGAAGAAGCTGTTACGCCTAGGGATTTCTCATATCCGCGGGGTCTCTGTGAAACGGAAGGGGCATGAAAAAGTTAATCGAGCCTCTTTCAAAACTTCAGTTGTGCAGCCTGCGAACCGGAGCTTCGTGGGTGAAAAAGTGCAAGAGCCTCGGTATGCTTACGGTAACCAGGGAGAAAGCTATGCTTGATTTTGCCCTCAATCACGACGCCGAACTTTTACGGCTCATTACCACCGATGATCCCCAGGAGCGGGAAGCCCTGTTTGCCGCGGCGCGGCGGCAGCGGGAAATCTATTACGACAAAGAGGTTTATTTTCGGGGACTGGTGGAATTTACCAACTATTGTAAGAATGATTGCTATTACTGCGGTATCCGCTGTAGTAATCACCAGGTCAAACGGTACCGGCTCTCCCTGGAACAGATCCTCCAGAGCTGCCGGGTCGGGGATATGCTGGGATTCAAAACCTTTGTGCTGCAAGGCGGGGAAGACCCCTGGTTTACCGACCAGCGGATCCGGGAAATGGTGGAGGCTATTCGTAAGGAATATCCGGATCATGCCATTACCCTTTCAATCGGAGAACGAAGCCGGGAAAGTTATGAAGCATTTTTCCGGGCCGGCGCCAACCGGTATCTCTTACGGCACGAAACCGCCAATGATGCCCACTATCGCAAACTACACCCCGCCACTATGAGCCTCACCGAACGAAAGCACTGTCTCTTTATGCTCAAGGATATCGGTTACCAGGTAGGGGCAGGTTTTATGGTGGGAACCCCTTTCCAGACTCCTGAAAACCTTTTGGAGGATCTCCGTTTCTTACAGGCCCTGGAACCTCACATGGTAGGTATTGGGCCGTTCATTCCTCAGGCCGATACCCCTTTCGGCAGCTATCCAGGAGGAACCTTGGAATTAACCCTCAAGATGGTAGCGCTTACGCGGCTCCTCTTACCCAAGGCCCTCATTCCAGCCACGACGGCCTTGGGGACTATAGCGCCTCACGGCCGGGAGAAGGGCCTCATGGCCGGGGCCAATGTGGTGATGCCCAACCTATCCCCTAAGGAGGTACGGAAGCTCTATGCCCTGTACGATAACAAAATCTGTACCGGGGATGAAGCGGCAGAATGCCGGTTTTGTATGGAAGGGCGGATTAGGAACTTCGGTTTTGTACCGAATATGACCCGGGGGGATGTGGCCGGTTGGAACCGTTCCGCATGACGGTTCCCAGGCATGTGTTTTCCCCTGGTGAAAGGCGTTGACGAAAAGAGCTAAGGCCCTCATTGAACCGGGAAAGACCGCGGAAAATCGCTTCTCAGCCTTGCCGTAAGGAAAGGGGATTAGGTGAGTATGATCCGGCAGTACCGTTTCTTTCCAGCCCGCAACACCAGTTCTCCTTCCCCTGAAAAGTGGTCCAGGGTGATGCGGGCGCTTATATCGGTAAGCCCCTGCAGGGTATCCGATGCCCCCACGAAGGCCCCGCCCTGCTGTACCAGGCGCCGAGCTTCACTTTTGCTAGGAACCAGTCCTGCATCGGTAAAGAGATCTACCAGGTTGTAACCGGTCTCAAACTGCTGCCGTAGCAGCCGTACCTGGGGTATGGCGGTAGTATCCCCTCCTGGACCGCCAAAGGCAGCCCGGGCTCCTGCCATAGCCTGGTCCGCGGCTTCTTTGCCGTGAATCAAGGCGGTAACTTCCCAGGCAAGCCGTTCCTTGGCCTTGTTAGGATTCGTACCGGACCCCGTGAGGGCCTCACATTCTTCTACGGGAAGGAACGTAAACATCAGGAGGAAGCGACGGACATCCGGGTCCTGCACATTCCGCCAGTATTGGAAAAAGGTATAGGGACTCGTGATGGTAGGATCCAGGAAGATCGCCCCTTGTTCGGTTTTGCCCATCTTCTTGCCATCCGCAGTGGTTACTAAGGGAAAGGTCATACCGTAGACCGGAACCCCCTCAATGCGGCGGATCAATTCATGCCCGGCAACGATGTTACCCCACTGATCATCACCGCCAATCTGCAAACGGCACCCGTACCGACGGTAGAGTTCCAAAAAATCATAACTCTGCAGGAGCTGGTAATTAAATTCAATGAACGAAAGGCCCGTGGCCATCCGCATCTTGTAGGATTCAAAACTCAGCATCCGGTTGACCGAAAAATGGCTCCCGATTTCCCGGAGAAAATCAATATAGTTAAGATCCGCAAGCCACGCTTTGTTATTGGCCCATCGGGCCTCTTCCCCGTCAAAGCCCAGGAAACGGTCCAGTTGGGCGGTAATAGCCGCCGCATGAGCATCAAGCCGGTCATAACTGAGGAGCCGGCGCATCTCGGTCTTTCCCGAAGGGTCGCCAATCCGAGCGGTTCCCCCGCCGATGAGGGCAATCCCCTTATGCCCTGCTTCCCGGAGATGCCGGTAAGCGAAGAAAGGCACCATGTGGCCGATGTGAAGGCTCGGTCCGGTGGGATCACAACCCACGTAAAAGGTCAGCGGCCCCTCATCCATCAAACGGGAAAGCCCTTCGGTGTCAGTACATTGCTGAAAAAGTCCTCTGGTTTTAAGGTTTTCTAGTGCCTTATTCATAGGATTCACTATACTCCATACCCTGTTATAAACTCAAGGAGGCCCGTCATGCAGGACAGGGTAAGGGCATGTACTTTTGTAATTCCTTATGGAGTAAGGAATTAGATATTATTGGTAAGTGCCCCATCGGAAGGTAATTCTTTTCTATATAAAGAATTACCTGTTTACATGCCCTGGCCTTGGAAGTGAGTAATCAGGTCTTGACTAATCTCTCCAAAACCGGACAATTAAATCAAGTAGTAACGTATTCGTATCGGAGGCATACATGAGCACTATTGAATATGTGGAGGCCCGGGAGATTCTTGATTCCCGGGGCAATCCAACGGTTGAAGTGGATGTAATTCTAGAAGACGGCTCCTTTGGACGGGCAGCGGTTCCATCCGGCGCTTCTACCGGCGAGCACGAAGCAGTGGAGCTCCGGGATGATGACAAGAGCCGGTATCTGGGAAAGGGTGTTCTCAAAGCAGTGGATAATGTGAATAATATTATTGCGCCGGAACTTGAGGGATCCGATGCCCAGGATCAAGTTGATATTGACCGCACCATGATCGAACTGGATGGTACGGAGAACAAGGGTAAACTTGGGGCCAATGCCATACTGGGGGTTTCCATGGCGGTTGCCCGGGCTGCAGCATCATACCTGGATGTGCCCCTCTACCGGTATTTGGGTACTTTCCACGGGAATCTTCTTCCGGTACCTATGGCCAACATTGTGAACGGCGGTAAACATGCGGACAACAAGATTGATTTTCAGGAATTCATGATTATGCCCATCGGCGCTGAGTCCATTCGGGAAGGGGTCCGCTGGACCGCGGAGATCTTCCATACCTTGAAGAAGCTTCTCAAAGATGCGGGTAAAAACACCGCGGTAGGAGACGAGGGCGGCTTTGCGCCGGACATCGGCAATGAAGAGGCCTTGGAGTACATCATGAAGGCCATTGAAAAAGCCGGGTATAAACCGGGAGATCAGATCGGTATTGCCCTGGACTGCGCCAGCTCTGAGCTTTTTGACGAAGGGGACAAGAAAGGCTACAAGTTCTGGAAATCCAATCCTGGGGAGCTGTTCACCGCAGATGATATGATCGCCCTCTACACCACATGGATAGACAAGTACCCCATCGTTTCCATCGAAGATCCGCTGGACCAGAACGACTGGGCCGGGTATGTGAAGATGACCAAGGCCCTGGGATCTAAGATACAGATCGTCGGGGATGACTTCTTTGTTACCAACACCAAGCGGCTTGAACGGGGTATCAAGGAAGGATCCTGTAACTCCATCCTCATCAAGGTAAACCAAATCGGTACCGTAACCGAGACCTACGAAGCCGTGGAAATGGCGAAACGGGCCGGGTATACCGCGGTCATCTCCCACCGTTCCGGCGAGACGGAAGACAGCTTTATCGCGGACCTGGTGGTGGCCTTGGAAACCGGGCAGATCAAAACCGGTTCCATGAGCCGTACCGATCGGATCTGCAAGTACAACCAGCTTATGCGGATCGAAGATCAGCTCGAAGGCGTGGCAGAGTATGCCGGGAAAAAAGCCTTTTACAATTTGAAGCGATAAGGCGCTTCTTTTCAGCAGCAGGGGGCGCACTTGCCCCCTTTTTTATACCCTAGTACCTCGATTACCCTAAAAACCCATCTATAAAAGAAACTAACCGCAAAGGCGAAGAAGGAGAATAAGGGAAACCATTAGCTTTTCATCTCTTTGCATCGTATAGAAATACCATGCTAATTTCATCTTCTTTCCTCCTTCCTTCTTTGCCTGCGAACCTCCGGTTCGATTCGCCTTCGCGGTTTGTATATATCCGTGGGTTTAGCCTAATCGGTCTACTGGTCCGTTTAATGCTCAGACCCGCATCCTCCTCCCCTTACTCAGAAGGCTCCGGGGGAGGAGCAAAGGATTGAAACGCCTCCCGTACCTTTTGCAGGAGCGCGAGTTCCCGGCGGATGATTTTTTCGTAATCCAGCTCATGCCCTTGGATCCGTTGGGCTTCATCTTGCCAATACTGGACCCGTTCCAGGTTAATGAACCAAAACCGGCGTTCCTGGGCTTTATTCGCCCAATTTAGGGCGTCGTCCCAATAGGAAAGGGCCGCCTTGAAACAGGTTTCCGCGATGTCAAGGCTTTGCAAGTTCGGTTCTTTCCAGGGGGCATTGTAAAAATAGGCGTGCCCTTTGTTCCATTTATTTCCCAGAAACAGGTACTGCTCGATGATCTTGAGGTTCAGGTGCATCATAAAAAGATACCGGTACTTCTCCCACTGCACTTCGTCTTCGATCAAGGCCACCGCATACAGGGGATTGGCAAAATCCGCTTCCAGGGCTTTTTCAAGCCAATAGATGTTCTCCATGGTATCATCCGGGTATTGGATGTAATGCAGATGGTAGAGCCTAAAATACTGTTCTTTGTATTGGATCCTATCGGCCTTGAGCGGCGCGGCGCTGATGAGGCAAAGGGCTATGCCCAGCACCAGGGAGGGTGCTTTGCGTCCCCCCCTTCTCTGTAATGGAGTTTTCGTTGTTTGCCCTTTTTTTCTCATGGTCCATCCCCGGCTCCTCTTACTATCGGCATGTTTTTGAGGGCCCTCCAGATTTCCTCGGCTACTGCCTGAGGTTCTTGGGAGGCGTCGATGATTTCCACCCGGACCCCTTCCTTTGCATACCAGGGCAGTAAAGACCGGTACCGTTCCCGCACCTGGATCTGAAAGTCCAGGTATTCGTAGATCTCCTTAACCTGCCGTCCTTCCATGCGGGTAATGGCCTCGTTACTGTCAATATCGAAAAAAAAGAGCACTTCCGGGAGGGGGAATCGATCGTTCAAACCCCGGACCAGGGCTTCACCGCAGTCTATGCCCTGGTATACCAGGGATGAAAGCACGTAACGGTCGGAGATCACCAGTTCACCCTGGGTACTCCGTTCCCAGATGCCTCCTGGGGCGTATACATGCTCGTTTCTATCTGCGGCAAAGAGGATTGCCAGGGTTTCCCGCTGAAGGGGGGTCTCCCCTTTCAGCGCAGACCGCAGAAGCCGCCCGATAGGACCATCGGTGGGTTCCCAGGTAGCATATACGTGGGGAAGCGCCGGCAGAGTGGTAAAACGGTTCTGTAATAATGCAAGCTGGGTAGTGGTTCCGCTGCCATCTCCGCCTTCAAAAACCGCAAAATTCTTAAGGATCATCATAGGTATTGTTATAGCCTGAGGCAGGGTGTGTCAAGTTCGCGCATTGCCTCATCAAAAATGTTGTCGAAAAGAGGTCATGCCTCAAATTGAAACGTCAACTTGTTGACGCTGTTGCCCAAATTATAATGGGGATACCGCATGGAGGGTGTCCCAAT
>JAIRNP010000150.1 GCA_031258005.1 Treponema sp. | reverse complement strand
TCAGTGTTCATGTATATTGAGGCGTATTATAATCGCATTCGGCTCTTGACTATAATACGCCTTGTATGTTTAACTCAGGGCAAGTCGCTTATTGGTGTCTACCAAAAGGGGTAAAGTCCAGCTTGCAAGTACGCCACAAAGGCTCTGCAGGTTATGGGACGAAGGTGGTTTTGACGAAGGAATCTTTTTGTAACTGAGGAAATAACTCATGGCCTGAACCACAATGGTTCCCGTATTGGCGATGACCAGGCCGTCCAAGGTCAAGGAGCGCCCTGGGACCGGGGCTGGTAGAACGAGGTCCTCCAGTCCCCTTGTTTTGTAACACCCTCCCCTGTCCAAACAGTGCTGCTAGTGCAGGCGGGCGATAAGCTGGTCCAGCGAAAGTCCTTCCTGGTTTGTTCGATTGTTCAGATCCCGCAGGGTAAGGGGATCTTGTAAGGGATCCGCCCCGGGGATTACCAGCCAGCGGGCGCACTTCTTCTCCGCCAATATGGCTTGTTTCGTTAGTTTTCCCGGTTCCAGCAGCACTTCGCAGGGGATCCCCCCGTGCCTCAAGGCACCTGCTAGGACCTGGTATTGACCTGCCGCATCTTCTTGGATGCAGGCAATAGCCACCTGGGTATATGAAGCCCGGGTATCGAGTTTTCCCAGAACTTCCAGCGCGGTCATAAGCCGATCAAGCCCAATGGATGCACCCACCCCGCTTATGGTTTCTTTGGAATAGAGTCCCGCCAAATTATCGTACCTGCCTCCAGAACACACCGAACCAATATCCGGCAGTTCATGCAGAAACGTTTCATACACCACCCCGGTATAGTAATCCAGGCCTCGGGTAATCGACGGATCCAGCACAAAGGAAGCAGCCGTACCCGTATCCTCCATGAAACGGCGCAGCAGGGCAAGACGCTGTACTTCAGGAGCATCTCCTCCTATAGCTTCCGCAAGGCTTGCCAGGGTTTCTTCAAAGCTGCCCTTGACCTGGATGAACCTGAGGATTTCCCGGGCCTTATCCGGGTCCAGGAGTTCTGCCAGGAGGTCTTGGGTTGCTTCCCTGCCGATTTTCGCGATCTTATCCACGGTCCGCAGGATTTCTACGGATTCTTCCCGCACCCCCAGGCGGGAGAGGAAACGGTTAAACAGCCCCCGGTGGTTTATCCGGATGCTTACTTCTCCTACTCCAAGGCTCAGCAGGGCAGTACGCATGATGAGGAGGATCTCAAAATCCGCAGCCGTACTGTCGCTGCCTACGATATCAAAGTCGCATTGGGTGAACTCCCGGTACCGGCCCCGCTGGGTATTTTCCCCCCGCCATACCTTGGCTATATGGTACCGCTTAAAAGGCAGAGACAATTCCCCCCGGTGTTCTGCAACAAACCGGGCAAAGGGTACGGTGAGATCAAAACGGAGAGCCACATCCCGGCCTCCCTTATCGCTGAAACGGTATATCTGCTTTTCCGTTTCTCCGCCTCCCTTTCCAAGAAGTATGTCCGCATATTCCAAGGCGGGGGTATCAATAGGTACAAAGCCGTAAGATCGGAAACACTGCTCAAGCCCTTCAAGTAAGGTCCGCCGGGCAATCTCCGCAGGAGGCAGAAAGTCCCGAAATCCTTTCAGGATTCTCGGTTCAATAAAAGTAACCATAGTTCATGGTACTATAGAGACGAAACCTATGGGAAGAACCAGCCGGGATAGTTCCATAGAAGCCTTTTGGGGATACCGAGAGCTGAACCCCATGGATCCTGTTAGCAAGCATTGTATACGGAGTTCCTTGAGGAGGTATGTTCTCCAAACCATGTATCCTCCCGGCATTCCCTTATGCCGCCCTTACCCAAGGCTTTCGTTGGAAATGTTCCGGGGTATCTGGTAGAAACTCGGATAATCCAGGTGAACTGTGGGGGACATTCTCAATAACGGCACCATTATCTCCGGGGCCCTTAGGGATGACCGCCGCAGTTTTGCCGGCAACGAGAGGATTATCCTAGAGAACTACCGTTTGGACAGGGATTTTTTCAGCGGCGCCGGCAGATCCGGAGGCTAAAGATATGTTCCCCCGAAAAGGTCAAATAATCGGTGTTTTTACGTTGTAATAAACCGCCGTTTGCAGTATTGCTCGACGGTATAGGTGGCCATTATGAGACAATACCGGCTCAAAGTATCGTCCCGGTCATCGAGGCCCAAAATGGTCTTGAAGTCCGTCAGGGGGATTAAAGGATGTAATACAGGTTCGTTATCCATGAGGACAACATAAGCCCATTGTATATAGTTGAAAAATGGGACAAACCTGCAAAATGGGAAAAAAAGTTGTAATTTGGGCTTCACTATGTGATGGAAAGATGGAAAAGCGGGTCATTATGACCCAAATTCGGAAGAAAGCCCTTCCGTAACCATTTCATTGGTACGCTCATTTTTTCCTGTTTCCGGCCATGTACCTCCGTGTTGACAAGGAGCTTATAGTTGCTATATGTTTTTACCAGTATGAAATATCAGGCGGGTAAACAGCCATTGTCCGAACTCAATTCTGCCTTCTTAGGGGTGGTGGGTGCGTATATGGACTATGAAAAAAGAACGCATCTTCTCAAAACCAGCGATGGTGAAACCTTGTTTCCCGCGGAAATTCATGTGGTATCCACGATAAAAGAAAACGAAGGCATCCACATCACGGCCTTGGCAGAAAAACTTGAGGTAACCGTTGGAGCCGTTTCGCAAATTCTTATGAAGCTTGAAAAAAAGGGTCTGGTCATCAAAGAAAAGGACATACAAAACCAATCGCGGTTTCTATTGAAGCTGACTCCGTCCGGTGAATTGGTACACAAGAATCACCTGAAGTTTCATGCGGAATTCGACCGTATGTTTGAAGACTTGGTCAGCGCTAAATCTGATGAACTCATAAAGGGCATAACAGACTTCTTAACAGCCGTAAGGGTAAGAATCCAGGAAAAAGAATAATTTTTTTTGAATAAGCCTATAGCAGCTATAGAAATTATTGTTAGCTCAGGCTAATATAGCGTAAGGAAGGAGCCATTGAGGATGTTTACAGGGAAGCGCTTAGTTCATCTTGCCATCGTGTTGTTTGGCGTAACGATCATCTCGTTTTTGTTATACTAAAGAGTGGATACATTTACCAAACATTTAGGCGGCTTCCTGATTGCACTTGAAGGAATTTTCATTGATGGCAATAAGATCATCGAATAACTAAACCTTTTCACCAATGAGTCTGTCTACAATCTCTTTGTTGTGATTATCCGCGCTGTCGATTATCGAATC
>JAIRNP010000089.1 GCA_031258005.1 Treponema sp. | reverse complement strand
CTGACCGGAACCAGCCCTTTTCGGCTTGATTTTTTTTGCGGTAATGCGCTATAATGCGGCAATAAGCGATACCCCTAAGGTTATTTTTTATGAACAAATTTTCGTACCCCCCCCCCCCCCCCCCCGATCCTGAAACATCGTGGAAGCTATTCCGCGAGGCAAATTTCAACCCGGCTGCAATTCCTTGTTTTTTCCATTCTTTTTTTTATATTTATCGCAGGGGCGGGAACAGGCGCGTTTTTCCTTTCCATGCAACAGATAGTCCGTAAAAACGTGGCGCAGGAGTTGACCCTCCTTTTGGAAACGAGCAGGCTCAAACTGGAGTCTTCGGTCAATTCGGAAATAACCATCGTCCTTAAAATGGCGGGATCCCCACTCATCCAGCGCTATTTTTTGCACCCGGAAGACCCGGGACTCGAACAACTTGCCTTCGATGAAATCGCCGGATACCGCAGCGCCTTTAAGGGGAACACGCTTTTTTGGATTAGCGATAAAGACAAGCGTTTCTACTCTGATGACGCTTATGCGTATACCCTGGATCCCAGCAATCCGGCGGAATACTGGTACAACATGACCCTCTATGAGACCGAGCGTTTCAATTTCAACATTAACTACAATGACAGTCTTAAAAAAACCTTTCTTTGGATCAACGCGCCGGTGTTTTCTCAAGGGAAAGCCACAGGCATCGTGGGAACCGGCATAGAGCTTACCGCATTCATTGATTCCCTTTATGAGGATGTAAGCGGCGACGTGAGTCTCTACCTGTTCAACCGGCAGGGAGAGATAACCGGCGCGCCGGACGATCAGTTGTTGATAGACAAAGTTTCCCTTGCCCAGCATTTGGGAACAGCAGGGGGCGCGATCTTCTCCCAGTCGGAAAGACTTGGCGACGCGCAGATTGCCTCCTTTACTTCCGGTCCTCAGGAAATAGCGGTCGGCAGACTCCCGCTGCTGGATTGGTACATCACTGCGCTCGAACCTATCACCTTCATACACTACCTGCAATCCTCCGTGACGCTGGTTTTTTTCGTGATGCTGCTGGTCATCCTGCTGGTATTTTTCATCATCAACCTGTATATTCAGCGAATTTTTAAGCCTCTGGGAACTATGATTGAGATGCTGAAGGATATTTCAGAAGGAGAAGGGGACCTGACCAAGCGCCTGACCATTCATGCCGCGGATGAAATCGGCAATATGGGGACCCATTTTAATGAAACCCTCAGTAAAATCCACAACCTGGTGGTGAATATCAAACAGCAATCCGTAAGCCTTGCGAATATTGGTACTGAATTATCCACCAATATGGCTAAGACCGCGATGACCATTGGTGAAATCGACGATACCGTCAAGAACGTTAAGCAGCAGGCCAACCGTCAGGCCGGGAGTGTAAACCAGACCAGTGAGACCATGAGAAAGATCATCGCCAGCATAGAACAGCTTAACCAGCATATTGAAACTCAGGCCGGCCATATCACCCAGTCTTCAGCGGCAATTAAACAGATGCTGGCGAATATCGCCTCAGTTACCAAGACCCTGGTGATGAACAATGATAATGTAAGGAAGCTTTCTCAGGCTTCAGACGCGGGCCGTACCGGGCTGCAAGAGGTATCCACGGATATTCAGGAAATCGCCAAAGAGTCCGAAGGGCTTCTGGAAATTACCGCAGTGATGGACGGTATTGCCAGTCAGACGAATCTGTTATCTATGAATGCGGCTATTGAGGCGGCTCACGCGGGAGAATCCGGGAAGGGCTTCGCGGTGGTGGCTGATGAGATCAGGAAGCTGGCGGAATCCTCCGGTGAACAGTCAAACACCATAGCCAGCGTTCTTAAAAAGATAAAAGGGTCTATAGATAAAATAGCCCTGTCCACCAACGCGGTGATTGAGCGGTTCGAGGCTATTGACCGGAATGTGAAGGTCGTATCAGAGCAGGAAGAAGAGGTACGCAAGGCTATGGAGGAGCAGGGAACGGGAAGCAAGCAGATTTTGGAGTATATCGGCAAGCTCAATGATATAAGTCAGATTATTAAAGAAGATTCAGAGGAAATGCGGACTGGGAGCCGGGAGATCCTTGCGGAGAGCAAAAACCTTGAGGGTCTCACCGGGGATATCGACCAAGGGATGGAAGGAATGGCGAGCGGGGCGGATCAGATCAACACCGCGGTACAGCGGGTCCATGACTTGAGCGGGGAGAACAAACGGCATATTGATGTCCTGGTCAATGAAATCTCCAAGTTCAAGGTAGAAGGGGCTAACTAAGAAGCATCCCTGTCGCGCTTTGCGCGGCAGCCTCATTCCAGTTCCTCACATACATCAAGCAGGAAGTGGCTGGCACCCGAGCTCGTGTGTCTGGCACGTGGGCTGTGTCAGGATTTCTCTACATCGATCTTCCCAAAATCAAGGACAAGCTGGAGGCGTGGATAAAAACCGCCGCTGACAAGGGCTTTTGGGCGAACAATGCGGTGGCCATGACCGAATCATGGATACGGGACGGTTTGCGCGAGCGGTCAATCACCCGGGACCTCAAGTGGGGCATTCCTGTGCCAAAGGTTGGCTTTGAGGATAAAGCCTTCTACGTGTGGTTCGATACGCCCATTGGAATTATTCCGCGCCCCACGACTCGGGCCGCAAGAAGGCGCGGACCCATACCCGGAGCTTTTCCCTAGACGAGTACCGGAAGGAGATGCAGGGGATTTGTTCAAGCGTTATCGGTAACGATACCCTGGAAGAAAGCCCGATGGCTTATAAAAAGGCGAAGGATGTTCTCGAGTACATCGGGGAGACGGTTCAGGTGGAACAGCGCCTTCGATCGTGCTATGACTTCAAAGCGGTCGATTAGGCGTTAGTCCGGCGGACTTTTTTTGTCGAACTCACCTTAGGTAGTATGATCGGGACCTTTAAGCATACCCAGGTTCGTGGCGATCCGTATCGCATCTGCCCGGTTAAGAGCCCCCAGTTTATTGTAGACACTCTTGATGACACTTTTCACCGTATTGATGGAAAGGTCCGCTGCTTTGGCTATCTCCTCACGGTTCAGTCCTTGGGAAAGGTAGATGAGTATCTTCTGTTCCCGGATAGATAAGGTACCATAGGGCCCTTCCGGGACTGAAAGGGGATTCTGGTAACTTTTCCCCAGGCTAAACCATTTTTTGGCATAGGTAGCGGCATTTCCCCGGATTTTTTTAAGCCACTCCCTGGGGATACTGCAGGTTTTGTCCTTCAGGGCCAGGTTCATAAGGGTGCGCATATCATTCCCCAGTTCGATAAAAGGCATGTCCAGTGCATTGGATTCTGCCAGATGGTAGGCGTCTTCCAAGACCCGGATACTGGCATTCCGTTCTTTGCAGTGATACAGGCATACCGCTTCCAGGATCCGGAGGGTGATTTTACCAAACAGAAAGAGCCAAATCCCCGATTCATGTTTCTGGCTTTCGAGGAAGGCCAAGGCCGTAACGTATCGTTGTTCAGATAGCTGGTATTTCAGTTTTACCAAGCTTTCCATGCCGTACATAAACGTATGTAAGTCCTTTTCTTCAAAATCAAAATCATTTTTTAACCAGGGTGTCACGTAATGGGTTTGCCTGATGTGGGTATAAAACCAGCCTGTGGCTATATCATACAAGGCTTGACGGTTTACAAAGGCTTTTTCAAGAAGCTGGTCCTGGAGCTGCTGTAAACACTCCTGGATTCCCTCTTCGTTCCCCAGGGCAAGCTCGATTCGTAACAGGTAGAACAAGGCCCGATTTTCTATGGGGTACTGATTTTTTTCCCGGGCCTTACGGATCGCCTCCAGGGCATAGTGTTCTGATTGGGCCAAGTCGGTTTTGAAATAGGCTAGTTCTGCTCGGGTGAGATCGTCCATACCGTAGGTACAGCCTTGCATCACCGCGGATATATACGGAACCGCTTGGGTAATCTCTGCAATGTACCGTTCCGTATCCCTCTTTTCCGGTCCGCTGACCATGCAGATATGAGAACTAAGGCAGGCAATATGGCTTCCTTTAAACTCATACTGAATTAAGGAACCGTAAAAGGACTCATAAGCCCGCTTAAAATACCCGGCAAAATCATAGTGTTTGGTATAAATGCAGGTAAGCAAGCCCCAAAAACCCCGCATGACGTAATAGGTGTATAAAACACCTATGGTGAATTCCGATGAAGGCAGGGATTCACCGATTCTTTTCATGGTGTTCAGAAAGGCAGCGGTTTCATCAAGCTTGTTAAGGCTGATAAGGAGCTTAGTACGGATAAGAAAGGCATCAATATAGCGATCGTAAATATCCGAAGGAGCCCGTTCCAGGGTCTCCATGAAGAAGGCGGCCACCGTAAAGGGCATGACTTGAGGAAAGGAAAAGCATATATCAAAAATAGCCTGGTAATTTCCGGTTCGCTCGTAATAGGTAACGGCATCCATTTTTAAGTTGTTGTCCAGGCACCATCGGGCGGCTATGGTGTACACCTCCTGCTTCTCCAACGCGGAAAGGATGCCCTGTTTTTCCTGTAAATATTCCAGGAACAAGTGGTGAATCCGGTAACTGTTCTGATAAGCATCAAAGTAGATAAACGAGTTGATCTGTTTCATTTCTTCAATAATTCCCGGATCCGAAACCAGTTCATTGAGGACCGCCAGGGGCCAATGCTCAATGAGGGATAAACGGATGAGGTATTTCTGCAGTTCCGGAGAAAGGGAGGTAAAGACGGCATATTCGATGAATTGGAAACTGTTGAATTTCATGGATGAACGGGCATACCCAATACCCCCGGTTTTTAAGGATACCCCGGCAAGGTGTATGGCAAAGGCCCACCCTTCGGTATCATGGTAAATGTTGGATGCGGTTTCCGGTGAGATCTGTATATTCTGGATACGATAATAGTCGATAATTTCCTGCTGGGTGAAACGGAGATCATCTTCGCTTATTTGGGCTAAGAGGCCCTTGCCGGCGAAACCCTCCATATCTATGGCCGGTTTAGTCCGGGAAATAAGAATGGACTTGATATTAGAGAAGGGGGTACTGATGGAATGTTCGATAAAATGCAGCACGGTTTTCTCTTGAATGAGGTGAAAATCATCGTACACGAATACGTATTCCCGATCCCACGCAACA
This sequence comes from Treponema sp., assembly GCA_031258005.1. Classification (GTDB taxonomy): domain Bacteria; phylum Spirochaetota; class Spirochaetia; order Treponematales; family Breznakiellaceae; genus JAIRLU01. The sequence goes on along the minus strand of JAIRNP010000089.1, from coordinate 16,046 downwards.
TTTTCCCGGGGGATGATCAGGTACTGTTCAAACTGCCGTTCGGTTGACGGAAAGCCGATCTCCCGCAGTTTATCCGCACTAGCCGTATCAAGCAATGCCACTGCTTGGGTGAAATTCTCCCAGAACCGGGAAGCCTGGTTATCCCGTTCGGAAAACTGTAACCAGACCGTAGAGAACTTACATTTATGTAAAAACGCATATACCCCTTGGGTCTTACCATATCCGGCGCCGGCAACTACGGTAATAATCGAATGCTGCAAAGCCGTTTCCAGCAAACGGTCGATCCGAGGCCGTTCCAGATAGGGTTGATTACCCGGGACAATCGGGGCATTGCTATGAAAAAAATAGTCTTGCATTTTTACCTCCTTATGATAGATTAACGCGAATTCAAGGGACCCCGGTCCATGAAACCTGAACATTACAGAAACGACGAAACCGAGGGGCAGATCTCCTCAACGTACTTCATGGGAAGGACCCGAACACCGGTTACGGTATACGTCTAGTCGAGTCCTTATCTTGGAGTAAACCGGTGGCAAGGGCAATTCGTATGGCGTCCGCCCGGTTCATGGCGCCAAGTTTACGGTACAAAGAGGAGATCGTATTTTTGATGGTATTAATCGACAGGGCCCTATCCTGGGCGATCTGTTCTCTGGTCAGTCCTTGGGAGAGGCTGAACAGAACCGCTTGTTCCCGTGGGGATAGGGCCTCGAGCAGCGGCATTGGATTCTCTTGCTGGTACTGGGCAGCGACTACCAGGAGCTGCTTCCCATAGGTCGAGGCATACCGCCGAATATGTTCGAGCCACTCCCGGGGTACACTGCACCAGGAGGCCTTCAAGGCTGCGCCAGCCAAAAGACCCATATCCATTCCCTGTTCGATAAAGGGCATATCCAGGGCAAGGGGAAGGGCCAAGCGGTAAACCCGTTCCAAAGCCCTGATGGCCTCTACGTGTGCACCCGTATGGTACCGGCACATCATTTCCAGGATAGCCTTTTCTATTTTTCCGAATAAGAAACACTCAGGCCCATAGGAGCTTCCCTGGGTTTGCAGCGCCTCAAGTGCCCGGGAGTAGTTTTTTTCGGCCATATAATACTTGACCTGTATCAGGATTTCCATGCCATACAAGAGGGAATGTAATTCCCCTTCCTTTAAATCCTCGGCTAACCAGGATACAGTCCGGGCACTTTGGCCTATCTGGATGTAAAACCACCCGTTCACGATATCTAAGAGGGTGTACCGATTCATGTATTCTCGAATATCCCGCTGGGCTTCTAAGCGTTTGAGGAGTTGCTGGATAGCGCCGTAGTTCCCGCGGTATATATGGATCCGCAATAAATAGAAAATGGCCCGGGTTTCAATTTCGTATTGCGTGCGGTTCTGCGCTTTGTACAGGGCCTGGTAGACAAATCGCTCTGCATTGGGAATATCCCCTTTGAAATAGGCCAGTTCTGCCCGGATGAGATCATCCATACCATAGGTACAGCCGTTCATAGAGCTGGATATATAGGGAACTATGGTATCTATCGCCTGAAGATACTGGTCTAAGTCCGCTTTCTCGGTACTATCGAACCAGCATACATAAGAACCCAGGGTCATAATGGTAACCGGACCGTCCAGTTCATGGTTACTTAAGGTGTAATAGTAATGGCCTTTTTCAAAATAGGGTACAAAATCATAGCGGTGGGTAGAGAGACTGGAGATGAGTCCCACAAAACCCAGGTTATTGTAACACCCATAGAGGACGCGATAGTTAAACTGAGAAGGAGGCAGGGCTTCAAAGTGTTGGATGATCCCCCGGAGCTTTTGGGCACATTCTTCAAACCTCCCCAGGGTAAAGAGGAGCCGGGTATAGAGGATATAGGCAGAGGCGTTTTGCGTATACGCTTCTGCGGGAGCCCGGTCCAGAATATGGATCAAAAATTCCGCTATATGGTCTGACAAAGCCAGGGGAAAGGTATAGACCAGTTGGATCAGTTCCGTATAAGCCCGGGCTTTTTGATAATAACTTATGGCATCCATTTTCAGGTTGTTCGCTGCGCACCACCGGGCTGCTGTAACATACACCGCCTGTTTTTCTTCTTCAGTCAGGCGTTGCTGGTACCGACTTAAATACTGCAAGAAGAGATGATGGATCCGGTAGGCATTCAAATAGATGTCATAGCGGATAAAGGACCCGATCCTTTCCATTTCCTGGATAAGGTTCTGATCCGGGGCCAATTTCGTAAGGAGCGCCAGGGGCCAATGCTCAATGAGGGATAAACTGATGAGGTATTTCTGTAAATCCTCAGATATGGATGAAAATATCCCCTCTTCAATGAGGGTGAACATATTTGAACGCATAACGGATCGGCCATAATCTGCCTTGCTGTTCCCCTGTTTTAGCGACAGTCTGGCAAGCTGCAAGGCGAAGATCCAGCCTTCAGTATCATAATACAGATCCATCGCGGCTCGTGATGGCAGGGTAATACCCTGAAGCTGAAAATAATCGAGCATTTCCTGCAGGTTAAAGCGCAGATCCTCTTCGGTGATTTGCGCCAGCAGCCTTCGGGCAAAGAAATTTACCGTATTAATGGCCGGTTTGGTTCGGGATATGATGACGAAGGTATTATTCAGGAGCGGTATATTAAAAAACCGTTCCAGAAATCCCAAGACCGCTTTTTCATGGAGGAGGTGAAAATCATCATAGACAAACAGATATTTCTTGCGAAAATGACGAGCGCCCTGAATATGGGAGATAAACCAATCGAATTGCCGGTTGGTTTCCGGGAACCCGATGGCCTCAAACTGAGCGGCCTGTTCCTTATGGATACATGCCACGACTTGGACGAAATTTTCCCAGAACCGCTCTGGATTATTATCCCGCTCTGAAAGCTGCATCCACACCGTACGATACCCCTGTGTCTGGGCAAACGAATACACCCCATAGGTTTTACCATACCCTGCGCCTGCTACTACCATAACCAAGGGATTCTGTACTGCTTGTTCCATCAACTGGTGCATACGGGGTCGCTCTAGGTATATGCCGGTATCCGGCCTTATGGGTATGTTACTATGAAAGAACTGTTCTTGCATTACTATACCCCTCCTTCCCTATTTTTTACTTAAAAAGCACTCCCAAGTACCTTGGATTTTTGGAACAGCCTCATGTATCTTTTTGTTTTATAGACATCCCGTTACTGATGTCTACCAGGTACTTTCGATTAAAACCGTTTTATGTTTTGATCGATACTATTTTATAATTATTATAATAAAAGTATAAGTATGTTAAGATAATAATAGAGCAAAAATACGCATAAGACCCATCGAACTGGGAATATATAGTAAAAATAGGGCCGCTGTACTATGATGAACCTATGACCAAAACCTCCTTGCCATCGGTGGATCTTATCAGAGAAGCTTTTCATTATCAGAGCCGGTTTGACGGTTCTACCATGGTGTTTAAGATTGATTTTCCCGTTACCCAAGATCCGGCTTTTTCCTATTTAATGAAGGACCTGGCTCTCCTGGCCCGGACGGGGTTCCGGGTGGTGATTGTACCCGGCGCCAAGGAACGGATAGACGCGGTATTACAGGAATACCGGATTGTTTCACAGTACCGGGGGGAGAGCCGGATCACCACTGCCGCGGCGATTCCCTTTGTGGAGATGGCTGCCTTTGATGTGGCCACCCGATTCATCACCGGCCTTTCAGCGGACCGGGTGGACGCGGTGATTGGGAATTTTGTCCGGGCCCGGGGCCTGGGGGTGTGTGAAGGGCTGGATATGGAAAACACCGGCACGGTGGACCGGATCCTGACCGACTCAATTCAGCGGGTGCTTCACCTGGGGATGGTGCCTATTCTTCCCTGCATTGGCTGGAGCCCTTCGGGGAAACCCTATAATGTGCCCAGTGATGAGATTGCCCTTGCCGCTTCCGGCGCCTTGGGAGCGGTGAAGCTCTTCATCATTTCGGTGCATGAGGGGCTGCGGACCGGGGCCTATGCCATACCAAAGCATATTGAAGTGGGAGCTACCGGCCGTATTGTACGCTTGACCCCTCTGGAAGTGGAGGCCATTCTGGAAACCAATGAGCTGCTCCAGGGGCCAGGAATCCAAGACCGGCCTTTGCAAGAACTCCGTTTGGCGCTGCATGCCTCCAAAGCCGGGGTGGAACGGGTCCATATCATCGACGGCCGGGAAGAAGGGGCCGTTCTTCGGGAGCTTTTTTCCAACTTGGGGGCTGGAACCATGGTATATGCCGACGAATACGAGGCTATTCGTCCTTTGAAAACCGCCGACATTCCCGGTATTCTACGGCTTATGGAACCCCTGGTGCAGCAGGGTAATCTGGTACGGCGTACCCCAAAGCAGATCCAAGAAAAAAGGGGGGACTACGTGGTGTTTGAGATTGACGGATCGGTTCACGCCTGCGGCGCCCTTCATCACTGGGGGGAAGGGCAGGGGGAGATTGCCGCAGTGGCCACTGACCCGGCATATACGGACATGGGCCTGGGACGGCGCATTGTCCGCTATCTCATTGACCGGGCTATCAAACAGGATCTTCACCGGGTTTTTGTACTCACTACCCATACCCATGACTGGTTTGAATTTCTGGGCTTTACGGAATGTGGTGTGGAGAGCCTCCCTGAATGCCGCCGCAAGCAGTACGACCGGATCCGGAAGAGCAAGATCTTTGCGTTGGATCTGGTAGCCGTCATTGAGGGAACGGTCCTTGCAATAAACCTATCCGACGCACCATAGGCAGCCGCTGAGTTCTATGGCATAGGTCTTTAGGGGGTGTGCAAAAAATCAAGCGCCGCCTGACACAGGCAGCCCGCCACAATGCTGAGGGCCGGATCATCCCACTGGAAATAGGGGCTATGATGGATACGGGGTGTCTCATCCTTAGCAATCCCCACAAAGAAAAAGGAAGCCTTCACCTTTTCCGCAATATACGCAAAGTCTTCCCCGGCCATGTTCGGCTCCGCTGCATCCCCGACCTTTTCCGGTCCGACGATCTTCTTTGCTGCTTCCCGTACAATCTCCGTGGCCGCCGGATCATTAATGAGCGGGGGATACCGTTTACATACCTCCAACGTATAGGAACCTCCCGCGGCCAGGGTAATACCCTGGAGGATCCTTTCCATTTCTTGAGGGATAAAATCCCGTAGTTCCTTACTAAAGGCCCTGATAGTCCCTATCATCTGTACTTCCTCAGGGATCACATTATGGGTTTCCCCCCCTTGTATCATACCTATGGACACCACCGCGGGATCCAGGGGGTTCTTGCGGCGGCTCACAATCGTTTGAAACTGGAGGATAACCTGGGCGGCCATGACTATAGGATCCACCCCAAGATGGGGCAGGGCGCCGTGTCCCCCTCGGCCTATGAGGGTAATGTGGAATTCGTCAGGAGAGGCCATGACCGGTCCGCTTTTAACCCATACCATACCTTCGGGTATGGATCCCCAAAGATGACAGCCGAAAGCCGCATCAACCCGGGGATTTTCCAAAATACCTGCCTGGATCATCCTTTGGGCGCCTCCTACGGTTTCCTCCGCAGGCTGGAACATCAGTTTTATCGTACCGGGAATGGCAGCTTTTAATTCAGAGAGGGCCATAGCCGCCATCAGCAGCCCTGCGGTGTGGCCATCGTGTCCGCACGCGTGCATAATACCCGGGCGCTTTGATTTGTATGCCACATCCGCGGCTTCATGCACCGCCAGGGCGTCCATATCTGCCCGCAAGAGCACGGTTTTGCCCGGTTGTTTTCCCCGGATGATACCCAGGACCCCGTTTCCGGCGATACCCTGGTGGGTTTCGATCCCATATTCCCGGAGGGTATTTGCCACCAATCCTGCAGTTTCCACCTCTTGCTCAGAAAGTTCAGGGTATTGATGAAGATGATGACGAATTGCTACCCCTTTGGGGTAATACTTTTTTATATACTGCTTGATATCATCAGAAAACATAGTTCCTCCACCAGGTATTTTTTAGCAGGGCCTTTAAAATGCTGCCCTTTTGAAACAGCCCCTTGCGCTTTGGAAGGGTTCTCCTGGTTTATCCGGGGCAGGACGCAGCCGCCAGGCTTGTTATAGCCTCTCCCGTAATCCGGTAGGCGGTCCATTCCTTAAGGGGAAGCGCCCCCTGACTCAGGTAAAACCCAATGGCAGGCTCATTCCAATTCAGACAGGCCCACTCCACACGGCCGCAGTTCCGTTCCACCGCTAAGCCTGCAATGAAGGAGAGTAAGGTTTTTCCCATTCCGCGACCCCGCAATTCGGGTTTGACAAATAGGTCCTCTATATAAATACCGGGTTTTCCCAAAAAGGTGGAAAAGGTATGAAAGAACAGGGCAAACCCTGCAGGAACCCCGGCGTATTCACCAATGATCCCTTCTCCTTTCTTTTCCTCAAAAAGGTACTGCCTAAGCCTTCCCTCAGTGGCCTCAACGAGATCCTCTAAGTGTTCGTAGGCTGCAAATTCCCGGATAAACTGCAGTAGCAGGGAACTGTCTTGGGGTTCGGCAAACCGCAGGTGGATCTGCCCATTACGATACACATAACCACTGTTCCGCATCCTATTTTCCTCCTATAGTACAAATCCTCTTGCCATTGAACCTCATAGTACTCTATGGTAAGTCTATGGATCAATATAAAGGAACTATCCTGGTTACCTTGCCGGCGGATCGGGTGCCGAGGGATATAGAAAAACAGCTCCGGCAAAAAGGAGATGGCCGGGAGGTGCGGGTTAGAACAGATACCACCACCTTAGAACCGGACTTGAATACCGTAGAAATCCTTATGGGCTTTGTACCGTGGCATTTGCTTGCCCGTATGCCGCATCTGAGCTGGGTCCAGCTCTGGTCTGCCGGAGCGGATGGGCTGCAACAATACCCTGAATTAAAGGATCGGCCTTTCAGGGTAACATCGACTTCTGGAATACACGGACAGCAATTGGCAGAGCACATTTTCGGTTTGCTCTTGGCCTGGAACCGGCGTTTCTCTGCGATGTTTGCCGCGCAAAGCCGGCATGAGTGGCTGTATGTTACGGCTGAAGAAACTGCGGTGCTCCAAGGAAAAACCATGCTCATCCTGGGCTATGGGGTCATAGGAAAAAGGACCGCCCAGGTCGCCCGGGCCTTGGGGATGCGCGTTATTGCCCTGCGCCGTTCGGTCTCTGAAGCCTCGGTGCAAGGGGATATACGGATCGAATCCATCAGGGACTTACGGGTACTCCTCCCTGAAGCGGATGTGGTGGTGAACATCCTTCCGTACACCCAAGAGACGGGGCATATCATCGGCGCCACAGAACTGGGGTGTATGAAACGGACCAGTCTCTATGTCAACGTAGGACGCGGACCTACCACCGATGAAAAGGCCCTGATTGAGGCCCTGCAGACAAAACATATTGCCGGCGCGCTCTTGGATGTTACCGAGATTGAGCCTTTGCCCAGGGATTCTCCCCTGTGGGATTTGGATAATGTCCTGATCACGAGTCACTATGCAGGGTTACACCCGGATTATAGCGCCCTGGCTATGGAAATTGCCCTGGATAACCTGGGCCGGTATATCCGGGGAGAGCCCCTGCGCAATCTGGTAGATAAACAGCAAGGCTACTAAAGGGAACCCCTGGAAACCCCACCGGGGTTCCATCAGTTCTTGCTATCCCCCAAGATATTCCAGGAAAGGGGGTGTACCGTACCGTCTTTGAGGAAAAGACTGCCGTATCCTTGCGGTTTCTCAAGAAAACGAAGGGTCATTTCAAGCCGCTGACCTTGGAGCGTCCGCAGTTCCTCTTCTTGTGCAGGAGGATACACCGCATAGAGCTTACCATCCCCTTCGCTGAGGATACCCACGTAGGTGTGCGGTTCACTGCCGTATACGACCACTCGGCAGCGTATGGTTTGTGTATGAACCCCTATACAGGCGGCGAGCAGGCAAACCGCGAACAAGGCCCCCATCGTTCTGGCCCCTATCTGATGATTCATGGCTAGCGTATCATAAGATACACAGCAATGTTCGGATCCGATGGTTTTTCGAACCGAATATGTACCGTCTCCGCGCCTACCTGCTGCCATTCCTCCAGGGATTGGACGATCACCGAATAGCCGGGCATAGCAAAGCGATAGTTTCCATCCCATATTAACGGGCCGGTGTGGTTATCCGGGATGGAGTCATACCCTTTCCAGGCATCGGGTATGGTCCACAGGTCAAACCCCGTGAAGGTATACTCTATATCGTTTATCTGTGTAGTAACGGTAGTATCAAAGGAACGGTTCCCCCCTGTATGGTCGCCGCTGTAGATGAAGGCTTCCCCGTACCGTCCCAGGGCCTGGGTAAATGAGCCCTGGGCGCTTGCCCCAAGGGCTTGGTTGAGGGAGGGTATATTGGTGGTATTATTCTCCATGATGGCTTTAATAAGGTTCGCCCCGCCGTAGTTCCGGACGAGATACGCGCCGAAGGCATAGACATTGGCATAAGAAATCAATACCTGATCCCCCAAAAGCCACTCGGTCAGCCCTGCGGCATTATACCTATCAAGAAAGGTGGGAATTCTACTGAGAATAGGATGGTACTTATTGGTAACCGGAATCCCGATCTTCGGCGCAATCACATCTTCCGCCAGGAGGGAAAGCATTTCATCGTACCAGGTTTCAGAGGACTTCCCGTGTTGGATGCTTTTGGTATTGAAATGGATCATGTGCTGAAATTCATGGGCCAGGGTTGAATAAATGGCCTCGGGGTAGGCATCCGCAAAGAACGCATCGATGTAGAAGAGTTCTCCCCGGTTTGTTTTCAGCTTTGACTGGTAGCTATCCAGGGTTGCCTGATCATACCAATCTTTTGCCCAGAAAAACCCAAAGACCCCGCTCGTTTGGGAACTACTGTAATCATCCTCAATATCATATACCAGGATGTGCACCGCAGGGTCCCCATCAACCCCTCCATAGCTTGGGTCTGTGCTGGGAAGGTCCCCGCCGTACTCATAGCCGAACAGCGGGGGTTCATACTGATAGATCTGGTCAAACGTGTCTGCTATGGCTTGGGCCTGGTCTTGGGTCAGCTTATTGTCCTTAGCGTTACGGGTTTCGCTATAATGATCCTTCGCCACCCATACCTTGCTATGGGCCGATGTGGCCCGCAAAACTGCGGATATTTGGATCCACGTGCTATCTTTATCTTCTACCCAAAAGAATTTCGTATCCCCCAGAGAGGCAGCGGCAAAGACCGGTGCGCTTATACCACCGTACCGGGTTTCCTGGGGACGGGGCCCTTGGCTCTCCAGGGAGGGGAGATTGCGGGTAAATGCCTGGGCTCCGGGATGATCATAGCGGGTAATGGTGTGGTCTCCGAGGACAAAGCGGCCGCTTTCCTTGAGGGTTTCAAGGGGAAGGGGTCCCCGGGGAAAACTGCCCACCGCCTGGCTTGCAGAACCCTCCAGGGGATACCCATGCCCGGTCTGATTAGCGGCTGCTTTGATTGGCGAAGGGTTTACCTTGATGAGAAAGAGGCTGTGCCCTTTCACCTGGGTAACGGTTATATCCTCTGTGGTTTGGGTAAAGGTAATCTTCTGTACTGCCTGCCCGGTATACACTTCCTTGGGGTTCACCTCAGGGATGATGATGTGGAGGATGGGGTCTGACGTTGGAGTCGGATCTGGGGTTTGGGATGTATCAATAGGGGGGCATCCCAGCAAGACCAGGATACTCAGCGTCCCAAGTCCCAGCAATACCCCCAGTTTATACGGTTTCATGCTGTGTAAGCTCCTTGTATGTACCAAGGATACTCCCTCTTTCCCGGATATGCAACGCGCACCTGCGGTGGGCGTTATATGGAACGGCATAAACGGAGGCTTCCCATTATACAAGGGTGTCTGACACCCGTAGCAATTTCAAAATAAATCAAAATGAAGCAAGGCGGCCTTGATTTGGGTTACTTTTTCAATGAGGCAACGCGCCGGTTTGACATAACCGCTAAAAACGAGTAATCTCCTTATAGGTACGCTGGATGAAGTGGCCCTTACGAAGATAAAGAAGAAAGGGAAGTCATGGATTATACCTTCCAAACCATCAGAAATCCCTCCGGGGATATCGGGACTTTCAATCAATGCTGCGATCAGGCCGTGAACCATGAAAATACTCTGTATATCTGACCACATCGATCCTTTGGTATATACCAATAGTATCAAGGAACGGTTTGGAGATATCACCATGGTACTCAGCGCCGGGGATCTTCCTTTGGACTATCTGGAATTCATCGTGTCAAGCCTGGATAAGCCCGTGCTCTTTGTCTTCGGAAACCATGACCTCAAGGATTACCGGTATATCAGACACGGCTCTGACAAGGAAAAAATTCGGGAATTCCCGGATGCCACCGGCATTCCCCCAGGGGCAGGGGCTATCCACATCGGTTCCCGGGTGCGTTTCGAGGAAGGACTCATCATCGCCGGCCTTGGAGGGTCCATGTTCTATAACCACGGGGAAAATCAGTACTCTGAATGGGGGATGGGCTTGGAAATACTCAAGCTCATCCCGGGCCTCCTCTTTAACCGGATCTTCAGAGGCCGTTTTTTGGATATCCTCCTCACCCATGCGCCCCCCAAAGGGATTCATGATAAACCGGATAAATGTCATTGGGGGTTTAACTGCTTCCTGTGGTTTATGCGGGTCTTCAAGCCTCAATACCTTATTCATGGGCATATTCATCTGTATGATCTCTCAGCAGTACGAACCAGCCGGTATAACGATACCCTGGTTGTAAACGCCTACAGCCATTTTGTTATCGATACCGGGGAGAAACCATGAGCGCTCCGTATCAAAACCAGGCATACGACCAGGTGCTCAACGTACAGGCTGCGGAGGATTTTAGCCGGGCGAGGAATAAGGCCGTCCTCTCCCGAATTCAGCACTTCATGCATCTGGATAAGGATCAGCTTCTCTCTTTTAATGATGTGAAGGAAATACTCAAACCCCGGAACGAAGTGTACCGGGGTATGCAGGTGGTTCCCGTCAAGCTCATCGTCGGCAGTGAAGGCCGGTATCGGGATTTCAATAAGTACTTCCTGCCCCGTTCTGAGCACCTGCGGAAACGCTGGGAACGGGTGGATAAAGCCCGGCTCAAGGATATCATCTTGCCTCCCATCCAGCTCTATGAGATCGGCGGAGTCTACTTTGTCCGGGACGGGAATCACCGGGTTTCAGTGGCCCGATCCCAAGGGGTTGAATCAATTGATGCAGAGGTAACGAGCCTTTCCAGCGAGATTAGCATCACCCCCTCCCAGACCGTGGATGAACTGCGGGACAGCCTCATTGCGTATGAAAAAAAGATCTTCTATGAGAAAACCCGGTTCGGTGAACTCACCGGTGATTATGGACTGGATTTCACCGCTGCAGGCCGCTACGACGTGCTATACAATCATATTTTGGTGCATAAATATTATCTCAACGTGCATGTACAGGGGGAAATCCCCTTTTCCGATGCCCTGGTTTCTTGGTATAACAATGTCTATGACCCCATCATTCAAATCATCAAAGATGAATGGATAGAGCTGAATTTTCCTGGGTATACGGCGAGCGATCTCTATGTGTGGATCGTTAAACATTGGGATTTTCTTAAGAAAAAGTACGGGGTTCATTATTCCCTGGCTAAGGCTGCCCGGGATTTTACCATAACCTATGGTAAGCGTCAGGGCCGGTTTTTCCGTATTCTTGTGGCATTGATTGATAGGTTATGGCATTTTTCAGGAAAAAACCAACGATAAGGTAAGGAAGTAAAGAAGGTAGATATGGCTATTTTGTCTATTCAGTCGCATGTGGTATACGGTTATGCAGGAAATACCGCAGCGGTGTTTCCCCTCCAGCGTCTTGGCCGGGAGGTCTGGGCGGTTAATACCGTGGAATTCTCCAATCATACCGGCTATGGGGCCTGGCAAGGACAGGTATTGGGGGCTTCTCTCGTGGAAGCCCTTGTCCAGGGCCTGGAAGAACGAGGCGTCCTTGAGCAGTGCGAAGCGATCCTCTCCGGGTATATGGGAGACGCCGAGGTGGGCGAGGCGGTCATGCAGGGGGTAGGCCGGGTACGGAATATAAACCCCCATGCCCTGTATTGCTGTGATCCGGTGATGGGGGATATGGGCAGAGGTTTTTATGTCAAACCGGGGATTCCTGATATTTTCAAGAACCAGGTCATTACCCTGGCAGACATCATCACCCCCAACCAATTTGAACTGGAAGTCCTCTCCGGTATGGATACCTCCTCCTTGGATGATACCCGTAAGGCCATTGATGCGCTTCATGCCAAAGGCCCCTCGGTGATCTTGGTTACCAGTTTCCGGGAAGGTATCAGTCCTCTGGGCAGCTTGCATCCCGGGGATCATATAGACATGCTCGTATCTAACGGAAAGGAAGGGTATCGGATCCGTACCCCTGAGTTGCCCTTTCCCACGATCATGGCGGGATCCGGGGACCTTACCGCCGCAGTCTTCCTCTCCCGGTACCTGGAAACCAGGGATATCCGGCAAACCCTCGAATTATGCGCCGCTTCGGTATACGGTATCATGGAAGCCACCTTTAAACGCAAAAGCAGGGAACTGCTCATGATACAAGCCCAAGAGGAGTTGGTAGCGCCCTCATCCTCATTTAAAGCGGTGCGGTTGTAAGTTCTGTGCAGCATGGATTTAGTAATCCAGTTCTAGATCGGCGTTTCAAAGAATTCATTGCCCTTAATACGGATCGCTATGGTATGCTTAAATCCCTGCTGGATGAATTATACTTTCGACCCCAGGTGATCACCATTTCCGGAAACCGGCACTTTTTTCTATCCTCTTCTGAGCAAGGGTCGATAAAATGCTGGCCTCCGGTAAAGCAAAATCTCATCATCTTGGTGGCCCACTACGATCGGGTAGCGGACAGTCCCGGGGCTAATGACAACAGCGCCGCGGTGTTTGAGCTTATAGAAGCAGCCCTGAAGCTGCGGCAAGCCGGGGTTCACTCGTGGTTGATCATTTTTACCGATAAGGAGGAACTCCACCCCGGGGAGGGCATCCGGGATCAGGGCTCCTATACCTTAGCCAAAGGCCTACGGGACATTGGGTTTGGCAACAGCCGGTTCTATATTTTCGATGCCTGTGGATCCGGCGATACCCTGATCATTTCTACTATGGCGGATCATATAATGCGGACTGAACAGGGCTTGGGTATTGTCAAGACCAGGCATCTCGTACAGCAGCTCCGAAACCAAGCCCTGGAAACCGTGCGTTACCTTAACATGGACCGAGTACGGCTTATTCCTACGCCCTTTTCGGATGACGCAGGTTTTTTACGGGCCGGTATTGCCGCGCAAACCATTACCATGCTGCCCTCCACCGAAGCCGCAGCCTTTGGTTCCTTGATACGGTGCAAGCCAGATTTTGCGGATGTCTTGGTGAACCGGGAAGTCCAGGATACCTATGATAGACGGCTCATCCCGGCAACCTGGAAACGGATGAATGGTCCTGAAGACAGTTATTACCGGCTTACTCCCCAGTATTTTTCTCAGGTGGTGCGTTTCATCTGCGCCCTCTGCAGGGGCTTAAAGGCCTAGCAGTTTGCATGGTACCTTTTTATGGGTTTATCCTGGCTGACGCTCGATTCACTCTGGTTAGAACCGGGAAAAAATAGTAACATAAGAAGTGTATGATCCAATTTTACTTTTTATCGATTTTTTGTAATGCCGTAGCAGGGTATATGCTGATATACAGGGAAGAACCGGATACCCGTACCCAGTGGAATGATACAAAGGGTGTGTTGGAGCATGATACCCTTCGCTTGATCCTGGGGATTGTAAGTATCATCACCGGCTTGTTTAAGCTCCTCTCCGCAGTGCAGGGGGATATTCCGGTAATCGGAGATCTGATTCCCGCATTGTCCGGCTTTGCCAGCGGTTCTACACTGGTGCTTGCATACTACCGGGCGCGCACGAGCTTTCCCCAGACCAGTTCCCCGGAAATTACTGCCCTAGAACGGATCCTAGATACTCATAAAAGGCAGATTGGATTCTTGGCCTTGGGAACAGCGGTGCTCCACTTCCTCTTTCCCCAGGCATTACTCATTTAATCGCTCACGAAGCGCCGGCGGGAGACTGGGGCCATCCTGCAGGGTACGCAAGGGATGTCATGGACCGCATACCGCAATCAGTGGCAGGTATTGCCATAGAACAAGGAAAGATTTTCATTACCCGGCGCAAACCGGGAGGAGCCTTGGGGGGAAAATGGGAATTCCCGGGAGGTAAGGTAGAGCCAGGGGAAAAGGATGAGGAGGCCCTCATACGGGAGTATGCGGAAGAACTGGGGGTGTCCATTACACCAGGCCCTTTCATAGGAAGCGCCTCCTTTGAATATCGGGGGGTCCGTATCCTCCATGCCTATAGGGTCTATTTCCAGGATTCCCATATTACTCTTTCAGAACATACCGAATGGCGTTGGGCTACCTTTGAAGAAATCCAAGCCTTGGACTTCGCCCCTTCAGATAGGAAGCTCTTTCCCGCGCTACAAGCGTATCTTGACTGAAAGCCCCGTATCCAGCACACGATACCCGGTCCCGCCGGATCCGTTCTGCACGACGAGGCCGCTGGTTTTACCGGTCTTTCTCGTATAAGTAGGGCCCCGCAGGCCCTGGATAGACCGGTACCCCAGGAATAGGAAGAGTTCCCATCGGGAATGGGGCGCAAAGGCGATCTCCCCGCGGGCCTCAAGCAAGAGTCCCCCTTGGGAGGTTTGATCGCTGTATTGTATTTCCGTGAGAAAATGATCGTCCAGGGCTACGCACCATATCCAGGGGCTTATACGCCCATCAAGCCGCAGGCTCAGGCCATAGGGAAAGGGAATATACACGGCCAGTCCCGGAGTAAGGATAAGCCATTCCTGCTGGTAGTTAATCGCCGGTCCATAGTGCGTACTTTTCGGTATAGCCGCATCCCAGGGGGCATACACACCGGAGGCCTCTGAGGCATATTGGGTAAATCCGTTTTGGGAAGCCCAGGAAAAGTACATATAGGAAAAGGCCATATACCCTTGGAGCACCAATCGACGGGCTAGGGGAAGAGATAGGCCCGCAGCAAGATCCAGTAAAAAAGCCCCTTGGGTATAATTATCGTGGGAAGAAAAATGGGTGAGCCCATCATTTTTTTCTTCATTGAGCTTATTCATCCAGTCCCTGTCTTCCATGATGCCGGTTTTATGGGGAACCCCGGATTTGAGCGACAGATCGGCAAAAAATCCGAGCCTTTCCAGGGGATCCACCGGGGAAACCTTCAGGGCGGTACCGGCATAGAACAGGGGCTTCATATCCCAGAGCAGTTGGCTGAGATAGGTATCACTGGTTCCGTTGAGATACACGATTTCTTCACCCTGGCCGTATAAAAAACCCGTCAAAGCGGCAATAGAAAAAGTATAAGAGCTTTTTTTACCCGCCGGGGCTGGGGTTTCCCCCTGTATCCCGGGGGGCACTAAAAAGAACCATATACTGACTAAAAAGATAAAAACCGTTATAGTTTTCATATAATGAAAGTAGAGGTTTTGGTGTATTACGGTCAACTACGTATTCTGTTACTTATGGGGGTGGTGGCCCTTTGGTGTTCCTGTACCCGGACTACCCATGAGGTAACCATCATACCGCCCCCGACCTACCCGCTTTCTCGCTCGGGTATAGGATACGGTGTGGTCAGTGTCTCCTATACCCATGTGGTGCATGAGCCCGGTAAAGGGGGAATTTCCCTTGGGTACCTGCGCAGGGGTTCCATTGTACGGATCCTGGAACGCCGCTTAGTTACCGGAACCTCTGAATCCTGGGTTCTCGTAGAAGGAAATTACCGGGGCTGGCTCAGAGAGACCGTGGTGGACATATACGACCTGGAAGCCCAAGCCAAGACCGCTGCAGAAATGATGACCCCCTAAACGGGAAGGGTCTTTGGGGTGCAACTTCTTTTTCGGGGCAGACTAACAGAGGAAAGCAGGGTATACTAAGGACATCCCAAGGGAGGGGATACCAATGAATACCCAAGAAACAGACCCTGTCGTAGAAGAAGCCAT
>JAIRNP010000030.1 GCA_031258005.1 Treponema sp. | reverse complement strand
TCGACAGTCTTATTGCGCACGTTATTTCGGATGTCCCCGGGCTTCTGGCCTATTTCGCCCCGTATTCCCTGCTTTTATTGACTTGTCCCGATCGAGCATGCCAGATATCAGTACATTTGCTGATTTCGTCTCATTGATGAGGCCCCGAGCCTCCGCTAAGCTCTGACACCCGACCCGTCGCGATATCGGCTGAGGATTTGTGGGTAATTGAAATCCCCATTCATTTTTTTGACGGAAAACCGATGGTCGGATGGGAAGCCCCGTTTTGGGGGGGGCGCGCCGCCCCCCCCCCGCCCCGCCCCCCCCCCCCCCCCCGCCCCCCCCCCCCCCCCCCCCCCCCCCCCCCGCCAACACGCAAATCCTTAACAAGCCTCCTGCAGGACCTTTCTAGCCAAGAGCATTTCCCCGGTCTCACTCGCCCCAGGAGCCTCTCTCATATAAAAACAGTATAGCTCATCCTGTACCATAACGTCAATCTCCCCGCTCTAGGGGCATATTTTTTTCACTGAACCTATAAAAAAGACAAGGCCCAGGGACCGGCCGTCCCTGCCCCGGAAATCACGCCCTTTGTTCTATTACACTAAAACGGGCAACAGGATCAGCGCCACCACAAGCAATACCAGGCAAACCGGGAGGGTAATGGCCACGCTTAGGCTAAAGCCCAAGCCCCCGGTAAACCCTGCAATAATATACCCGATGAAACAAATCACCCCTACCGTAAAGGCATAGGGAATCTGCGTTGCCACATGGTTAATATGCTTACAGCCGGCCCCCGTAGAAGAAAGAATGGTGGTATCTGAAATGGGGGAACAATGGTCTCCAAAAACAGACCCCGCCAGCACTGCAGACAGGGAGGTTATGGAAAGATGGGGGGCTACAATATCGCATACATTGATGGTAATGGGGATGAGGATACCAAAGGTCCCCCAGGCAGTCCCCGTGGCAAAGGCGAGCCCTGCAGCAAACAGGAACATAAGGGCCGGGATAAAGACGATAGGCAACTGAGACTGTTCTACCAGCCCGGCCACATAGCTTCCGGTCAACAAGAGGTCCCGACAGACTCCGCTGATGGTCCATGCCAAAGCGAGAATGATGAGAGCCCCTGCCATAGATTTCATTCCCACCGTAAGGGTAGCAAAGAATTCCTTGAAACCTATAAGTCTCCGGGGAACAAAGAGAAAAAAAGTACTAAAGAGGGCTGCAAAGCCTCCAAAGGAAAGAGCAGCCCCTGCATCGGTATCCCCAAAAGCAGCAACCAGGGTCTTCCCCTCCCAATAACCGCCATAGAAAAGCATAGCGAGCATGGAAAAACAGACTAAGAAGAGTACGGGAACCAGCAGATCCCTCACCTTACCCTGTTCCGAGACCTGGAGCTTGGCAATCTCATCTTCCACCGCCTCGACTTGTTCAGCAGGGGTGCCTGTATGCTGACGGGTCCATTGTTGGGCCGCAGCCATAGGGCCAAAGTCCCCATTTTTACGAAGGCTTAAGGTAATGACCATGACCAAGGTGAGGACCGCATAGAGGTTCATCGGAATAGAACCCACGAATGCCTGCATCCCGGTGATCCCCGTCTGGGTAGGATAGTAAGAAATAACCGATGCAGCCCAGGAAGAAATAGGAGCGATGATACAGACCGGCGCCGCAGTGGCATCAATGATGTAGGCCAGTTTCTCCCGGGAAATCTTATACCTATCGGTAACCGGCTTCATAACCGTTCCCACGGTGAGGCAATTAAAATAGTCATCTATGAAGATGATGATCCCCAAGAGCGCAGTAACGAGGCTTACACTCTGAGGGGATTTTAATTTCCGGGAGGCCCAGTACCCATAAGCCCTGGAACCTCCTGCACGGGTAACGAGGGCCACCAAAGCGCCGAGGAGGGCAATAAAAAGTATCATAGATGCATTATTTCCCACCTGGGTAATCATCAGGTCTATGGTAGTACTGAAGATACCGATGAACCCGAGTCCCATGGCAAAACTGTATATCCCCACTCCCGCCATGATCCCCAGCAACAGAGAAAAAATCACTTCTTTGGTAATAAGGGCCAAGGATATAGCTATAACCGGTGGAATAATCGATAAAAACCCGACATGAGCTGCTTCAAATTCCATGTATACTCCTTAACGTAGCCGCTCCATTCCACAACATACCGGTTGCTGTTTCAAAACTTGGGGTTTTGAAACAGCCTCGCCTATTCCGCACCACCCCAATCCTCTTCAAAGACCCAACTCACCGGTATTTTGGGTAGTGATACAAAAACTATAGGCTCCATAGGGCCAAGGAGTGTATCTTCCAGAGAAACCGAGACTTAGCCGAAAACCAAGTTCGGTACGAAGAGAACTACCTCTGGCAGGAACGTCAAGATGGCCAGTTCCAGCAGTACCGCTCCGAGGAACGGCAGCGCATACCACGTATATTCTTCTGGAGGGCATTTGATAATACCGCACACCGTGTACAAGGCGGAACCTATCGGCGGCGTCATTACCCCAAGGGTTACGACCGTTGCCATAAGCACACCGAAGTGTACCGGATCAAAGCCCAAGCTCTTTACCATAGGCAGGAAAATCGGCGTGAGCAGCAGGAAGTTGACGTTGCTGTCCACGAACATGCCGCTAATAAAGAGGAAGCCAATCATGATGAGTACCAGCACCTGCGGGTTTTGGGTGATGCCGAAGAGGAATCCGCTCAGGATTGCCGGAAGCTTTACCCATGTGATGGCGTAGCTGAAGGGGCCGGACATGGCGATAATCAGCATGATAGCGCCGTTGTCTTTCAGCGTGGTAACGAGAGCTTCTCTGAAATTCTCCCACGTCAGTTCCTTATAGACAAATTTCCCCACAAGGAGCGCGTACACCACGGCGAAAGCCCCGGATTCCGAGGGGGTGAACACCCCGAAGCGGATTCCCACGATGAGGATGACCGGAAACATCAGCGCCCAGACGGATTCCTTGAGGTTTGCGAGAATTTCACTTGGCGTCGGAGGAGGGACATCCGTCCTCGGGGGATCAAATTTATAGATACGGCTGGTGATCGATGTGGTGGTCATAAGGAATGTCATCATCAATACACCGGGGATAAGACCCGCGGCAAAGAGCCGTCCAATGGAAACTTCCCCGACAAAACCGAAGATAATAAGCCCAAGGCTTGGGGGAATGGTCGCGGTGATGAGGGCGGTTATGCAGTTCACCGCGCAGATATATCCCTTCTTATACCCGATACGCATCATTTCCGGTCCCAGAATACGGGTCTCCATGGCGGCGTCCGCTGTGGCGGAACCGGATACGCCGCCCATCAGGGTGCTCATCACCACGGATATCTGGGCAGTGCCGCCGTACATGCGCCTCGTGAGGATTCGCGCCAGGCCGAGCAACCTGCCGGTGATTCCCGACACATTCATCAGGTTTCCCGCAAAGATAAAGAAAGGAACCGCGAGAAAGGCAAAGGATTGGCTTTGGGAAATGATCATCTGGGTGGCGGCTTCGTAGGAAAGATAATCAATGGAAGTAAAATACGCAAAGCCCGCGATGCCGATCACGAAGGCGATGGGCATGCCCAGTACCAAGAAGAGGACAAAACAGATAAGCAATAGGGTCATTGCGTCCCTCCTTGAATTCCTTTCTTATTAAAATCCGCTAGGCTGTGCCTTATTTTGAGGATCGTCGATAGAACCATTGATATGGCGGCAACAACGAGACTCACCGTCATCAGCGAGAATGGAATCGGTATGGACTGGTATAAGCGAACGCGTTCAATCCACGCCAGCCTGATACCGAAGACGGCAATGACAATGAGGGCGAAGGTGATAACAACATACACGATTATCTGTATGATCTTTTGCAGCTTTAGGGGCAGTTGGCGGGTTACGAGGTCAACGCCCACAAGTTGCCCGCTCCGCCACGCGATATCCGCCCCGATAAAAGCCGTCCATGCGAGCAGGAACAGCGCTAGATCGATGTTCCATGATACGGAAACGCGGAACATACGCAGGATGGCGGACAAAAAAACAAACGTGGTAAGGAAAAGGAAGGCTATTCCGCAAAGGAGAACTTCCGCCTTGCACAGCGTCCTATATATTTTTCTCATATCTTCTCCTATCTTCTCCAAAAAAACAGCCGGGGTGTGGTACCCCGGCTATCAAAGGCTAAAGTGGGTACACTTTAGAGCTTACAGTCCAAGTTCCCTGAACAACCTGTCTTTCAAACCAGCCGAGAAGCCAAGATCGTTGTTGGTGTAGAGCGGGGCGATGGCAGCCTCCCAGTCGGGGATGTTGACTTCGGTAACGGTAACACCCTTGTCTTTGAATTGCTGATAGAAGCCGTCTTCCTCGCCCGCGATGATCTGGCCGTATTTCTTGGCGGTATCGCTGATGGTTTTGAGGAAGAATGCCTTGGCATCCGCTGTCATCTGGTTAAGCAGGTTCGTTGAAACAACGAATGATGTCTGGAGCATGTAGTGCTTGGTGAGCGCCAGATACGGGGTAACTTCGTAAAGAGCCGCGCCGTAAGCGGTGGCGACCTGTACCTCGCATCCGTCTAGGGTTTTCTGCTGGATAGCGGGAAACACTTCGCCCCAGGTGATGCCGATGTTTGCAAACGAGAAATACTTGGCGAGCGCGTTACCGATGTTGTTGCCGAAGCCGCGGATACGCAGGTTGCGAAGTCCAGAGACATCGCTCACCGGCGTAGTGGTGTAGAAGCTGCGGAACCCGTTGTACATATTCGCCACGAAGCTGATGCCTTGGGCCTCAAGTTGGGTCTGCCACTCTTTGAAGAGAGCGGTATTGGGCAGTTTGTCCAGCGCGCTTATATCCGTCAGCACATAAGGGGCCATCAAGATATTGAGGTCTGGAATGTTGAACTGGCTTGCCAACCGCCCGGGATCGGTCGGTACAACCAAGGGAACACCGGTTCTCGCCTGGGTTACGAGATTGTCCGTATCGCCGCTTAACGCTCCCGCGACTTGAACGCTGACTTCGAAACGTCCGTCACGGTTCAATATATCGGCCATCTCCTGCATCGCCCGGCTTTGACCGGTGGTCGCGGCTTCGGTTCCTGCAAACGTAACCGTATACTTCGCTGCCTGAGCCCCTCCGCTCTGGGATTGAGTATCACCTCCGCTCTGCTGCTGCCTACCGCCCCCCGCAAATACACTGCCTACCGCAAGGGCCATTCCTAAAGCCGCACATACTGCGTACTTTACCATCTTCATACGTTCCTCCGATTATTTATTTTGTATATGGTATCATACTGCTATTAAGAATGTCAACTATAAAAAAGTAAAAATTCTGCTTCGATGCACCCTGTCCCCGCAGCAAGCCCTAAACATGCCCCCAGAATCCAGTGAAGTACTCCCCGTAAGCTGACAGCATATACGGTTTCATACATTCTATCCCTATCGTCTTCTCTGCCGGCGGGGAGGCCAGGCCGGAGGAGCCGGAGGTACGGCGGTGTTTGAAATTAACCCTGAGGATCTTTCGATAAGCAAAAAAGTGATTCCGGTGGTAAGTTCACCCACACCCCGGGAGATCCAAGCTAAAGGGGTAAAGAGACCGGTACCCCCCAGGTCAGAAAGTACCAAGGGTACTTTCTGACGCTCCCATCACCATACAACCTAAAAATCAAAAAGAGGAAGCTGTAAACCGGGGCCGTCAGCATCCGAAAGGAGATGACGGAGAGCCTATGGGGATCCTCAGGCCGATCCAGGAAGTTCCCTGCCAGGGTGATAAAATAACGGGCCCGCTTGAGCATGACCCCGAGACGGTGGATGCCGTCGAAGGTAAGGGACCGGGAACGCCTGGTCTCGATGATACGCCGACCTGAAACCGCGCCGATACCGGGAACCCTGAGCAGGGCTTCATAATCCGCAGCGGAAACCTCCAGAGGGAATTGGTCCAGGTGCCGGATGGCCCAGGCAGTTTTGGGATCCAGATGCCTACCCAGATAGGAAGCAGCCGGATCCAGAATTTCATCAACCTTAAAATGGTAGAACCGGAGCAGCCAATCCGCCTGATAGAGCCGGTGTTCCCTGAGGAGGGGAGGTCCGGAAATATCCGGCAGCCGTGCGTCGGGGATACCTTCACCGGACCTCCCTACAGGGATGAAGGCTGAATAAAGAATCCCCGCCATGAATGGTGGGGTATTGAACCCACGGTAAGGGCGCTGTGGCGTTTCATGTGAGCGCGTGGATTGAAACAATAATACACCCGCCGAAGGGCAAATTTTCGGTAGAGGGAAGCGGATAAGGCCAGAATCTGTCGATCATCATCCGCAGTGGCACCAACGATAAGCTGGGTACTTTGGCCTGCAGGGGCAAAGACCGGTGTTGTCTTGATCCGTTTCCGGTCTTCCTCGTATTGAGCGCCTAGCTGTAACACATCCTCCATAGCCTGGAAGATGAGCTTCCCCGACTTCTGGGGAGCCAGGGTTTGAAGGCTCTGGTCTGTGGGTAATTCGATATTGGCACTCAAGCGGTCCGCCCAACGTCCTGCTTCACGAATCAGGGTCTCCCCAACCCCGGGAATGATTTTAAGATGAATATAGCCGCCATAACCTGCCTCGGTCCGCAGTTTTTTCGCCGTAGCGATGAGCCGTTCCATGACTATATCGGGATCCGCGAAAATTCCGGAGGAAAGAAAAAGCCCTTCTACCTCATTACGCCGGTATAATGCGCAGGTCAGGCGTATCAGTTCGTCCGTAGTAAAAGAGGCCCGCTTCGTATCTGCAGAAACCCGATTCACACAGTAAGCACAGTCAAAACGGCATACATTGGAATAGAGTACCTTCAAGAGGCTGATACGTCGACCATCCCTGGTCCAGCTATGGCATACCCCCATCGGATTACTGAGCCCAAAACCTCCGGCACCGGCTTGACTCTGCCTGCTTCCCCGGGGAGGACCGCTCCCACCGGATGCACAGGATGCATCATATTTTGCCGCCCCTGCTAGAATGGACAGCTTTTCTCCCAGATCCATACTATGACTATGCATCAGTGTAGTATACCACCGGTTCAGATGAACCGGTAGCTATAGAATTTTTTTATATTTTTTAAAGGTTGCTTTTCAAAAAGGCCTGATGGGGAAACCGGTCTCCCCCGGTTTCCCGTGCCCATCCCCTTATGAAGGCTATCCGTCGGTAATAATGATCCCCTGAAACACCAGAGGCTCCGTACCTGCGTTCCTAATACTGTGGGAAGCCCCATTGCCGGTAATCACCACATCCCCGGGCTTAACCACCGTCTCCTGGCCGTCGTCATTAACTACGCCGGTCCCGGCCAGGATACAAAAGTATTCGGTTTCCCCATCGTGCCGGTGGAGGCCAATGGAAGCCCCCGGAGGCAGACGCAGTTCCGCCAAGAGCCGGGTATGCGGCTGGGTACTTTCGTCTACCCAATGGGTTATGGTAACGGTTCCCGTTCCCTCGCGCATACGCTCTTTGTGTTCCACTTTCATAGCATGTCGCTGTATAATCACACTTACTCCTTAGGGTCAATCATGGTACCAAAAGCCGATTGAGGCGCTTCACAAAGTCCGCAGGGTCCTTGAGCTTCGCCCCTTCAACCAAGAGGGCCTGATCCAGCAGCACGCCGGCCACATCGGCAATCCGCTGTTCATCCTCGGTGTTTTTCAGGGCCGCCACAAGGGGATGCTCCCCGTTGACCTCCAGGATGGGCTTAATATCCGGCATGTCGGTCTGTCCCATGGCCTTGAGCATGGCCGCCATCTGGAGGGACGGATCATGTTCATCCGCCACAATACAGGAAGGCGAATCGTGCAGACGCCGGGAGAGCTTTACCTCTTTGACCCGGTCTCCCAAGGCCTTTTTGAGCTTCTCCAGTACCGGTTTGTTCTCTTTCTCCGCTTGTTTATCCTGTTTCTCTCCCAGTTCTTCATCTGCCCCGGAGCGATTCACCGCCTTGAGTTCCCATTCTTTGTACTTATGGATCGAGGGAATGACAATCTCGTCGATCTCATCATCCATGATGAGGACTTCAATATCCTTGGCGGTGTAGGCTTCCAGCAGGGGCGAGGCCTTGAGGGTCTTTTCATCCCCGCCGGTGATGTAGTAGATATGCTTTTGGTCTGATTTCATGCGGGAAACATAGCCGGCGAACCCGATCCAGCCTTCTGTGGTGGTACTTTTGAAGCGCACCAGTTCCTGCAGGGCCTCCCGGTTGGCAAAATCCTGGTACAGCCCTTCCTTGAGGGGCCGGTTGAACTGGGAAATAAAGGTCTCCCATTTTTCCTTCTGATTTTCCGCCAGGGTCTTGAACTCCCCCAGGAGTTTCTTGACCGAGGCGTTTTTGATGTTCAGCAGAATCTTGTTCTGCTGCAGAATCTCCCGGCTTACGTTTAAGGGGAGATCCTCTGAATCAATGATCCCCCGGACAAACCGAAGCCAGGTGGGCATGAGTTCTTTATCATCATCGGTGATGAAAACCCGCTTCACATAGAGCTTTACCCCTGGCTTATAATCCACCTGGTACAGGTCAAAGGGCGCTTTTTGGGGAATGTAAAAGAGGGTGGTATATTCCAGGGTTCCTTCGGCCTTGGTGTGGATGTAAAAGAGGGGATCTTCCGCGGCATGGCCGAATTGCTGGTAAAATTCCGTGTAATCCTTCTCGGTGAGTTCTGATTTTGCCCGCCGCCAGAGGGCGGTACCGGAGTTAATCCGTTCGGTTTTGATCTTGGAGGCTTTTTCCTTGCCCTTGTCATCGTACTCTTTCTCGTCATAGGTCAGATAAATGGGAAAGGCCACATGGTTGGAATACCGTTTGATCACCTCTTCAATAGACCAGCGGTTGGTATATTCGGTTCCTTCTTCCGTCAAGTGCAGGATGACCTGAGTCCCCTGGGGCGTACCCAAGGCCTCCGGCGGGGTCCTTTCTATGGTGTAGCCCTCCTTGCCGTCGCTGGTCCATTTCCAAGCTTCCTCTTCCCCGGCTTTACGGCTGAGCACCTCAATGGTTTCCGCCACCATGAAGGCCGAATAAAATCCCACCCCGAATTGGCCGATGAGATTGGAATCTTTTTTGACATCCGCGGTGAGTTTTTCCAGAAACGCCTTGGTTCCCGACCGGGCGATGGTCCCCAGAGACTCAATCAGATCCGGCTCATTCATCCCGATCCCGTTATCCCCAATGGTCAAGGTCTTGGCATCCTTGTTAAAGGAAATATCGATCCGAGGCTCAAAGCTGATACTTTTATACGCCTCTTCCGCCACGGTGAGGTACTTGAGTTTATCCAGGGCATCGGAGGCGTTGGATACCAGCTCCCGGAGGAAAATTTCCCGATTGGAATAGAGGGAATGGATAATAAGATGCAAGAGCTGACTTACTTCAGTTTGAAACTGGTGTTGTGCCATGATGAGGCTCCTTTTCGATACATGATATTAAACGGCTTACCGGATTGTAAGCGGTTTGAAGCAAAACTATCTGGTATGTAAGATACTAAAAGAATTTTACCCAGGGCAAGGGGAATGAAACAACTAATGCCCACAAAATAGCGGTTTTTTCCATAAATAAGGCGGGGCTGTTTCATAAAGAGGACTTTTGAAACAGCCCCGGTATGACGCACCCAAAAGATGAAAGGCCACCGCGAGATGTAACCTGCCTTGCCGCTTGCAAGAAAGAGAGAACCCCTCCCGCCCCCGGTCTCATACAGGGCCTTTTCGCGCTATTCCGTACTATCCCTATCTTCCTCAACCGGTTCTTCCGGGGCTTCCCCGTCGGGTTCCTCAAGCCCTGCATCAGGATCTTCGAGAATGGACAGGAGTTCTACCTCGAAGATCAGGGTTGCATAAGGAGGAATTACCGAACCCGCTCCTTGTTCGCCATAGGCTAATTTCGAGGGTACATACAAGCGGTAGAACCCGCCTTCACTCATCAGTTGGATCCCTTCGGTCCAACCGGGAATCACCGCATCCAAGGGAAATTCCGCAGGCTCCCCCCGGGAATAAGAGCTGTCGAAGACCGTACCGTCGGTCAAGGTGCCCTTATAATTCACCCGCACTATATCGCTTCCCGCCGGTTTTTGGCCGCTTCCCTCGATGATGACCTCATACTGGAGTCCACTCGGCGTGAGGCTTACCCCCTGTTTTTTACGGTTTTCCTCCAGAAAGACCTGTTCCTTTTGCCGGTTTTCTTCCGCCCGCTTTGCCATGGCTGCCATAAAAGCGGTTTGTACCTTGAGTACCGCATCGTCCATGGTAAACCGAGTCTCTTTATCTTCCAGACTTTCTTTAAGCCCTCGGACAAAGGCATTATAATTGAAGGTTAAGCCCGTTTGTTTTAAGTCCGAACCAATAACCATCCCAAAGGCATAACTGGTATCCACATCTTCTGATACCCTGCTCGGCACTTCAGGTACTCCCTCTGCATAGGCTCCTAACGATAGAACGCCCATTAACAACGAAATACCGGCCATTTTTTTCATCATATTGCTTTCCTTTAATCAGTATATTGGTATGATGGGGAGGATTCCACCGGAAGTACTACTCCTTCAGGATCCCCTTGCTGCCCCTCATTCCATCATGCGCTATAGTATCTGCTTCCTTCCATTTTTCCCTGTTTTTCCATCAGGAACTCCCTTCGCGACACGAGGGACTCGAACCCCCTACCTGCTGCTTAGAAGGCAGCTGCTCTATCCAGGTGAGCTAGTGTCGCATAGAGCCCCCGGGGACAGGTATTAATTAATCCATTTTAACCATACCATACCTGAGGAAATTATGGAAGTCCCTATCCTCTAGAAACGGCCGCGCATACATCAGGGCTTTCTTAGACTCCCGTAAGCCTGGTAAAAATTCGCTTCTATAAGCGATTCCAGGGTATCTGCACCGGAATGTCCAAAATCACCGCGAAGCCGGGAAACTGCCTGGAGTATGACGGGAAGATCCTGCCAACGGGAAAACGCACATCCCCGGAGCGGCTGATAGGGAGTATCCGTTTCCAGAAGTAGCCGGTTCAAAGGAAGCCCTGCACAGGAACGTATGGTTTCCTTACGGCCCCCTACCAGGGAAGTTCCAAAGGAAAAATACCCATTGATCCCCTGCCTCAAGAGGGCTTCCCCTTCCCCCAAGGTACCTGAATAGGCGTGGAAGATCACCTGAGGCAGTTTTTTCAAGGCCTGCTTGTAAGCAAATACCTTGTGCATGGCCTTGCGTACATGGAGTACCAGGGGAAGCTGCCGGCTAAGGGCCAGTTCTAGGTGCACCTTAAAGAGTTCGTCCTGGATGGCCTCGGTATCCCGAAAGGCATGGTTGTACAGATCAAATCCGGTTTCCCCAATCCCCTTGTAGGGGATCATTTAAAATAAGAATTGCACGGAAGGCAAAAAATCTCAATAAATCCATACAGGATAAAGACTTATTGACAAAAACACGACAAAGTCTCTGCAAAAAAAAGTGCGAAAA
>JAIRNP010000009.1 GCA_031258005.1 Treponema sp. | reverse complement strand
TCCTGTACTTGTTCGCGTCGAACCAATTAAAGCAACCGCACTTTGAACGTCTACCGGCGGCTTCCCGTGCCGGTTCTTTGAGATGGAGCAGAATAATCTATGCCCTACGTTATTCCACTTGGATGTGCCAGGCGGAAAGCGGGATACGGCAATTTCCAAACCGGTAGGATCCGCAACTGGGTGCCGTTGCTAGTTCCCCATCCGCTACCGGCACTTGTTGCTTCCACCGCAATCACCAGGTAGGTACAGCCCTTTACTGCCGGGATTCGTGCGCTTGCCCACCCTTTCCCACCAACAGGATATGCTTTCCACCGCACCTTCACTGGTATCCTGACTCAGTCCAACGGTTACAAAGACCGTCGTATTGTTGCGGTTGTAGACGCCCGAGGGGGAGATGTTACCGACTTCTTCAAGCGGAACATCATGGTCCACAACAGGCCGGGGGTCTTGGGTACGGCGCTAGTCCTTCCCCGTGTTCTTGCAATTACCCTTGGGTTCTTTCTTGTTCGTAGCACCGGAAATGACCGGGTCCCCCGCTTGGATGTAGTGTGCGGCCGTGCTGTGTATAGGAATCGAACCGCGCGTTTCGGTCAGGATGAACTTCGCCGACTTGCAGCATCTTTTTGTTGGTTTGCTTGCGGTATCCCCTTGAGGAGAGGAGTTTGTTTATGGTTTCATGGCTTACCGGTATATGCCTCGCCGTTAATTCACCCTCCATCGTTCGCAGGCTTTCGGTGGTGTACGACAGCACCCGCTCCGGGTTTCCATAGGTTGAACCGGCTATCAAGGTGCGGATTCCATTTTCCATATCCGGATATTTTTCTTCACCGTATTGTGGTCTGCCGTTGCTTGTACGCACTTTCCCCTCGTATGGTACTCCCTTTTTTAATTCGTTTATTCCACGCTTAATGGTATTACGAGAACATCCGGTAATCCCTATCACTTCCGCTATTCCACCCCGCCCGTGCGAACGGGTTTCGCTTGCCAAGAACAATCGTTTTTGCATCTCATGCAACGGGGGTACCAGCATCTTGATCCGCTCTTCCCTACTATCTTTACCCCCCGCTGGATTGGTAAAGATGGTATAACCCATTATACCATAATCGTTAAGTTATTATTTGACAGTTCCCTAGTACTATAATAGCATGGCAGCAATATTGTCGGAATGTTAAAGGAGTAAAAAAATGACATTCATAAACAACGAAAACGAGGTTTTACACCGTGTCCAGGTAAAAAGCTGCCACACGCCCCAACCTAGGCAGTGCCTTCGACAGGGTAAGCGAAGACCATAACACGGGCAAGCCCCCGATCAGCTTCCGCACCCCCTCCGCGCCCTTGCCGAACATATCGTTGTGGAGGTAGCGGGTCTGGCCGACGCCTCCGGTAACATCGACGAGTTCATCGACGTTACTACCGAAGCCGTCAACGAAACCCTGACCCCCGGTGGACAGTTCAGCGTCTCGGGCCACAAGATCAGGATGGCGGGGCATTTGGCGGAGAACACCGCCTCCAAAGTCATCGCCATTATCCCCGCCGGTTTTACGGCGGGAGACTATACACTGGAAATTGTTACCCAGTACACCCCCGGTGGTTCCTTTCTTAAGGAACCCCGTACTATCGCCTTCTCCGCACAGCTTGCCGTCCCCACCCCTTCGCTATAATTTCCCGCCGGGGTTCAAGCTAAACCCCGGCGGGGTGCAGATTAGACCCCGATGGGGTGAAGGTTATATGCGTCCCTGCACATTATCCTATCTGTGATTCGCACATAGTTTATGTGTGATCCTCAACCTGGCCTATATGGCTGAAACTTCTCCTGATTAAGCCGGTAGCGGCCCTCTGACACATTGTATCGGACTTTAGGTCCCCGGTTCCCGTTAAACTGAATCCATTCTTCAAAACAGATTCGCCCTTCCCTTAGGCTCCGGCGTATCACGGGCCGTACCGATGATATGCTCATCGAGCTTTTCCCAAAAACTGAAGTTTTGGGAAAGCCTCCATCATTAACAGTCTAAACCTCTTTCCCAGCCAGATCGAAGAAGTGATCATAGCTATCAAAGAGATAGGAAACAGCTATCTTATCTTGGTGGAGAAAGAAGAGATATTGGACCGGCTCACGGTCAGGATAGAAGTAGGCCCCGAGGTTTTCAGGGACGATACCCGGCCCTTGAATGCCCTCAAGGAAGGGATCCGTAAAACCCTCCAGCCCCTCCACCCACTCTGGAAGGGAAGTGTTTCATCTAGGCTTTACCTGCAGAACCCAGCACGTTGCTGTTTTTATGGGAATAGAGCTTTTTAAGCTCATCCCGGGCAGGGCCTAGGTATTTGCGGGGATCGAACTCATCGGGTTTTTCCGCTAAAACCTGACGGATCATGGCAGTCATGGCTAGCCGTCCATCCGAATCAATATTGATCTTACAAACCGCACTCTTGGCCGCCCGCCGGAGCTGCTCTTCAGGAATACCCACGGAATCGCTCAATTTGCCCCCGTATTTTTCGACCAACTGCACGTATTCAATGGGGACTGAAGAAGAACCGTGGAGCACAATGGGAAAGCCGGGGATCTGCTTTTCAATGGCTTCCAGGATGTCGAACCGCAGCGGAGGGGGAATGAGGATCCCGTTGGCATCCCTGGTGCATTGTTCCGGTTTGAATTTAGCCCGGCCATGACTGGTACCAATGGAAATGGCCAGAGAATCCACCCCGGTCCCGTTGAGGAATTGCTGTACCTCTTCAGGCTGGGTGTAATGGCTATGCTCTGACGAGACTTCATCCTCCACTCCTGCCAGGACCCCCAGCTCTCCTTCTACGGACACATAATCCTTTCGGGAATGGGCAAATTCGCAGACCTTCTTGGTCAGGGCCACATTTTCTGCAAAGGAAAGATGGGAACCATCGATCATGACCGAAGAAAAACCGGTTTCGATGCAATCTTTGCACAGTTCAAAGCTGTCTCCATGATCCAGGTGCAGTACGATGGGAATGTCGTAGCCCAGTTCATGGGCATATTCCACCGCTCCTTTGGCCATATTCTTCAGCAGGTTCTGATTGGCGTATTTCCGGGCCCCTGCAGAAACCTGGAGAATCACCGGGGATTTGGTTTCCACACAGGCCTGGATAATGGCCTGTAATTGCTCCAAGTTGTTAAAATTATATGCCGGTACTGCATAGCCGCCCTTTACCGCTTTCTCGAATAAAGCCACCGTATTGACGAGGCCCAATTCAGTATAACTTGTCATATAAACTCCTTAAAAATGGCTATCCTTAATACTATAAGGATGCCGGATCTTGGTCAATCACAAACCATAAAACCCACCGGGGAAGGGTTTTCCCGGATTCAGGGGAAAAGCACATAAACAATGCCACCCTGCAAATTTTTCAAAAGGGATTAATACCGATACAAAAGATTTTTCTGGAGAACCATTACCATAAAAGTAATTGAAAAGGAAACGGCTCAACTCAATCATCAATGGGCCTGTTCGATAACCCGGTTGGTTGTCGCGGACTTTAGTCCGATACACGTCCACGAATTCCTGGTATTATGAAACCCATGCCGGCGACGGGAGTTGAACCCGTACCCCCTTGCGGGGAGGGGATTTTAAGTCCCCGGTGTCTACCATTCCACCACCCCGGCATTTATACTTACGAAGGCCTATTCACCTATACATATACGTACCCGGTATTCCGAATAAAGTCAAGAGCCGGGGCAACGGCGTTTAAAAAGGTAATTTTTTATATAGAAAAGCAGTACGTTCCGATGGGGTACTTACCCAGTGATGTTGCAGTCCAAGCGTATTGATTGATATTACCCACCTCATGTGCTATATTTTTGAATAGACAAATCAAACGACATCACGGAGCGTGTTACGTCCGCCTGTGCTTTTCGTATGTGCTAGGGATCGGGTATTTTTCCGGAAAAAGAACTTCTGGAGGGTCTTTTATTGCCCTTTTACCCATAAAGAAGGGGAAATGATACCATAAGGAGGAAAAATGCATCAGGAATATACCTTTACCTTTGATAAAACCCCATCTTGCGTCCGGATTCAAGCGGAGTTTCCCCCTATTGCCCGGATATGCGCTGATTTTGCATCCTTAGGGAGGGGCGGCGTTGGCCGGATTTTGCTGGTCTGTGATACCAACACCGAATATATCGCCCGGGACATCCTGGGCACCCAGGACCGGCCCTGGTGTATATTGCCTCAAGGAGAGACTGCCAAGAACTGGGTTTCAGTGGAAGCTATCCTAAGCGCCGGGAAGGAAGCGGGACTGGGGCGGGACGGCCTCTTTATCGGCGTGGGCGGCGGGGTTGTAAGCGATTTGACCGCCTTTGCCGCTTCGATTTATATGCGGGGAGCCGGGCT
This sequence comes from Treponema sp., assembly GCA_031258005.1. Lineage (GTDB taxonomy): Bacteria > Spirochaetota > Spirochaetia > Treponematales > Breznakiellaceae > JAIRLU01. Next base: position 6,960 of record JAIRNP010000009.1, on the reverse strand, counting down.
TTGCCTCGTATCTACCACCCTCCTGGGTATGGTGGATGCCGCAGTGGGGGGGAAGACGGGGTTTGACCTCTTTGGCATGAAAAACCTGGCGGGAACCTTTTATCCGGCGCCGCTCATTTATATGCCCTTGGACAGCCTTCTTGGTTTGCCCCAGGCTGAATGGAAGTCCGGCATGGGGGAACTCATTAAGACCGGGCTGTTGGATGATACCGGCGCGTTATGGGAGCATCTGCGGATCCTGGGACCTGAGCCGCCAAACTCCCAGGACAGGACAGGCCGGGAGCGTATGTTCGCCAGTATCGCCCGAGCCGTGCAGATCAAGGGCCGGATCGTGGAGGCGGATCCGAAGGAAACGGGTACCGAACGGGTGCGTTTAAATCTGGGACATACCTTTGCCCATGCCTTGGAATCCGCTGCGGGTCTGGGGCAGGTATCCCACGGCGAGGCGGTTGCCTGGGGTATGGTCCGGGCCTGCGAGCTGGGGTATGTTTTGGGCCTGACGCCACCGGATCGGGTGAAGGCCATCACCAGTCTTATCAAGGACTGGGCCTATGAAACCAGGGCGCCCCATCCCTCCCTAGAAGAACCGGGAAAGACCGAGGCTTTTATGCGGGCTTTGGAAGGGGATAAGAAAAAAAAGGCAGGGAAACTCAGGTTTATCGTTCCCTGTACCCAGGGTGTGCAGGCGGTTTCTGCAGAGGCCATAGAAGCGGGTTTGGTGGAGCGTATCATCTGCGGCACCCTGGATACGTTACTATGACCTACGGATCCCCTTGCTGGGGGAGATGGAAGGACGTATTTATTATTTATCTATATTTTGAAAACAAGATGAAAATACCGGTACTGTTCTGTTTATACCTGTTTCTGGTATTTCGGACACCGGTTTTTGGACAAACGGCAGATCCTGTACAGGAGCAGGAAACAGAGGAGGTGCAGGAGGCTATACCCTCTGAAACGGAACCACCTGAGGCGCTTTATAGCATAGAAACCATTCGGTTTGATATCAAGGGCCGTACCCGGCCTTTGGCGCTGCTGGATGCGGGTAAGTTTCGCAAAGGGGAACTGCTTTGGGGCGAAGCGGGCTTGGCCTACTATATTAAAGATAAAACCCAGCTCCTGTTGAATCAGCGGGTCCTGCAAGAGGTCCATATTGACTATGCGACCGGGAAAACGGATGAGCAGGGCCTTACCCCGGTGGACCTCTTGGTCAGCGTTACGGATACCTGGAATATTATCGTGCTTCCCCGGCCGCAATACGATGATAATACGGGGTTTGAACTTACCCTCAAGGGCCGGGATTATAATTTTCTGGGTACCATGAATGCCCTGCGCATCGATCTCGGGTACCAACGAAACACAGAGGGGGAGAATTCCCTGGTGTTTGAGATTGATTCGGATATGCCCTTCAATGCCTTTGGGTATGCGTTTAATCTCAACTTTGACCATGCCTTTTCCTATACCTTTGACCAGCCCCTGTACTATAAGAACACCACCGGTATTTCTATGGAACTGCCCTATCAACGGACGGCCTTTACCTTTGGGTTTGAAGAGGCGGCGGTGATCCACGAAGAAAATGAAGAAGAGTATAAACCGGCTTATGGAGATCGGGATGACTGGTATATGTCCAGCGAGCTGTACGCTTCCTGGAAGATCCCTACCGGGCTTTTAGTGCATACCTTTGGAGAACTGACGTATACCCCTAAGGTAGCGGGAAAGCTTACGTATCCTCAAGAAACACTGGAATACTTTAGACAAGGACCGACCCTCACCCTGAGCCATAGCTTGGGTTTTGGCCGGATAGACTGGATAGACAATTACCGTAACGGCCTGGAAGTTTCCCTGGATAATGCCTACCAATATAATTTCTATAACCAGGGTTGGGATAAAAATCTGTTCCTTACGGCGGCGGGTCATCTGCCGGTGCGGGATTTTTTCGGTATTTCAGGCCGGGTCCGGTATCGGCATTGGTTTGATGATACTGAGGATGCGGGGGACGCGCTTCGGGGTATGCTGGATAAATCCGTTCATGTGCCCTATATGGTTTCCCTGAATCTGGATTTTCCCTTTCGGATACTGCGTTTTATTCCTTCTCAATGGCTGGACAACCGGAAGTTCCGGTTGTTTAACGTTGAGATGCACCTGTCGCCGTTTATTGACGCCGCCCTGATACCGGCGCCCCAGGCGCTCCTTACGGGGGGACTGGAATGCATCGTTTTCCCGGAATTTATGCGGAGCCTCTATGTACGGGTGAGTATGGGGTGGAACCTGATAGAAGCGCTGAAGACGAAGAGTCTTCCCGGCGGCGCTAACCGGGAACTTTTCATCGGTATTGGGCATCATTATTAAGACAAGGTAAGGAGCATAGAGACTATGGCGTATATTGGGGTGATTGGGACCGGGTATGTGGGCTCCGTTTCCGGGGCATGCCTTGCGGATTTTGGAAACTTCGTAACCTGTGTGGACAAGGATGCGGAGAAGATCCGTTCCTTACAACAAGGGGTGATTCCTATTTTTGAGCCTGGCCTGGATGCTGTGGTGGAGCGCAATGTCCGGGCCGGGAGGTTACAGTTTACCACGGATCTGGGTTCCACGGTTAAAACCCATCAGATTGTGTTTATCGCGGTAGGCACACCCCCTGCGGAAGACGGCAGCGCGGATTTACAGTATGTGGAAGGGGTTGCCCGGGAAATCGGCCAGGCTATGGAAGGGTATACCGTGGTGGTGGATAAGAGCACGGTCCCCATTGGTACGGGCCGGAGGGTGGCCCAATGGATTGGGGAGGAGCTGCAGAAACGAGGCCGGGATATACCCTTTGAGGTAGTTTCCAATCCCGAATTCCTGCGGGAAGGGTCCGCGGTCTATGATTTTACCCATCCGGATCGGGTGGTCATCGGAACCGAGGGTGAAACCGCCCGGAAGATCATGAAGGACGTGTACCGATCCTTGTACCTCAATGAGACGCCCTTTATCGAAACCAATCTTGAATCTGCGGAATTGATTAAATACGCGGCCAATGCGTTTTTAGCGGTAAAGATCACCTTTATTAATGAGATTGCCAATCTCTGCGAGAAAGCCGGCGCCAATGTGCAGGATGTGGCCAAGGCCATAGGCCGGGATGGCCGGATAGGGCCCAAATTCCTGCATCCTGGTCCTGGGTATGGCGGGTCTTGTTTCCCCAAGGATACCCGGGCCTTGGTAAGTATCGGCAAGGCCTTGAACGAACCCCTGGCTATTGTGGAGGCCGCCATTGCCCGTAACGAGCAGCAGAAGCTGCGGATGGTCGATAAGATCGAAGCGGGCTTAGGTTCCCTATCCGGCAAGACCATTGCCCTTCTGGGTCTGGCCTTCAAAGCGAATACGGATGACATGCGGGAGGCTCCGGCCATAACCATTGCCGAGGGGCTGGTGAAACGAGGGGCGCGGCTGCGGCTCTGGGACCCCGCAGCCATGAAGGAAGCGGCCTGGCGGCTTGGTGGGCTTACAGAAACCGGTCCAGATGCTCCTGCCGAGAAAAAACTGTATTTTGCGGAAGACGAATATGACGCGCTTACCGGGGCAAGCGCTCTGGTGCTGTTGACCGAGTGGAACCAACTGCGGAACCTGGACCTGTCCCGGGTGAAAAGCCTGCTCAGTCTCCCCTGCTTTTTTGATTTACGGAATATTTATAAGCGGGAAGAAGTGGAAGCCGCAGGGCTTAGGTATTACGGGGTAGGGCAGCCATAGACTGCGTGAGCGGGGTATGGTGCGACCGCGTGGGTACCTTGTTGGTTTCGCCTATATGCTGGAACAGTAGGGTTATATATCTGTATCTGCCTGCCTTTGGTGGATCCAGGGGTCTCTCAACAGAGGGTCCGCCTGCTGGGGGGTGGTACGTCAGATATAGGCCGTGCAGAGCCATATAGATGAAAAGTTTCGTATATAGTGTAGTTATACGACATAAAACCGGGGCTTTTCCCGCCCCGCTTTTACGTCGTATAACAGGACTGTTTACGCCTCCGCTCCCGCAGGTCGCTCCGGGGGTTCCGTGCGGCTAGGTCATTGCGCTACGCTTCATTCCCACGCCCCACTCCACCCACAGTTTGCCGGCCCTGGAAATGCTGCGCATTTCCTTATTCGGGCCACCAAACCGTCGTAAACAGCCGAAACGTTATACGAAATGCCCCCCAACGTTTTTTGAAAATATAATAAAAAATAATGTAGTAAAAATGTAAGAAATAATATATTGGAATTATATGTGTAAAAAATGTAGGGAAAAGCAAAGTTTTTTTGCCCCAAAACCATTGTAGCAGGCGACGTCCATGCCGCCTGAAATTTACCCCCAACTCCCAAGAAGCATTATCCCAAGGGGCGGAGAGTGGGCTTCGCCCACCCACCGCCCCAAATTGTGTTCTTTTGTTCACTCTTTGGGAGAACTATTGACAAATTTTCCGTATTTGCTACAATATTTCCATGCTCTTGACAGAAGATAGCATACACCCAACGGCTCACGGCTCACATTGTACAAACAAGTGGCAAAAAAATCTACTAAACAAAACCACTAAATTCCCGTTTTTTGATCAAATTTCCCCGCTCGGAGGGCAAAATACCCAATTCGGAAGCCCGATCAATTTGCCGGGGTACCCGATTAACCCGATAGGGCACCTTATCAACTCGTTAGGGTACCCGATCAACCCAATAGGGCGCCCGATCAAGCCAATGGGGTACCCTATCAACTCAATAGGATTTCCTATCAACTCGTTAGGGCTCCCGATCAGCCCAATAAGGCGTAAATCCGCTACTTTCAGGGGTCAAAACCACCCCAACTCATATTTATATCAGGAGTATTAACATGGCAACAACAAAAGACTGGCTCCCGACAACAAGGGAAGGCATACTGGCAATGGCCGATGACTGGATTGCGGTATGTACCACTAGGCAAACCGACTGGAATATCCCCGGTCAGGCTTTAACGGAACTTACCACCCTCAAGGGAACCGCTGCGACCGCCCTCGAAACCGCCAAAAACGAAACTACCCGCACTCCCGTCGTCACTGCCCAATGCAAAGAAGCCTTTGAAGCACTTACCGACTTCTTGAGGGATTTCAAACGGCGGTATTTTTTATCCCCGCCATTGCTGGATTCAGACTATATCTCCCTCGGGCTCAAACCCCATGACCCCATTCCCACCCCCAGCGGAAGCCCCACGGCACAAGTAACCATAGAAACCTACCTTGTAGGGCGGCATGAACTCGGCTTGAAAATCATTTATGTAGACGGTAGCCCCTCCGATCCCGCCAACAAGGGCTACCGTATATGGTACAGCGTGGTAGCGCCGGGAGAAACGTCCCCCGCAAGCCCCGGTGAACTCCATAATTCATTCTTTACCAAGCGAAAAAAGGACGTAATCGAATTCGACTTTGGGGACAGTGGAAAGACGGCGTATTTTGCCGTGCAGATCGAGAATGAAGGCAAAAAAGGCCCGTGGGGGCCGTTAGTTTCGGCGTTAATTCCGTAAGGACAGCGATAAAAATATAAGGAGATTAAGATGGCTAATGTTAATGTTTTGGTAACGGGCGGTTCAGGTTTTGTAGCAGGCTGGACTATCAGGAAGTTACTCGAAAAAGGGTACAATGTAAAAACAACGGTACGTTCCAAAGGAAAAGGCGAGATTGTAAAGTCAATGTTACAGAATAGCAATATTGATGTCAGCTCTTTTTCGTATACCATCGCCGACTTGGAAAGTGAAAAAGGCTGGGATAACGCTATGGAAGACATTGACTATGTTTTGCATATAGCATCGCCGTTGGGTGGTGAAAACCACAATGACCCAAAACTTATTGATACCGCTAAAAGCGGTGCTATAAACGTTATAAATGCGGCAATAAAAGCAAAAATAAGGAAGGTTGTTATGACTTCATCAGGAGCCGCCAATTATCCTGAAAAGAATGATGCCAATCAAAATGTTGATGAAACACTTTGGACAGATTTAGACAATAAATTTATAACGAACTATATGCGTTCTAAAATCCATGCGGAAAGAATCGCATGGGATTTAATAGAAAAGCAGGATGCCACACAACTTGCCACAGTTTTGCCGGGAGCGATTATGGGGCCTTTTATGGACAAAAGAAACGGCAGCACCGACCAAATTTTTCAAATGTTACTGAAAGGTACGCCGAGCCCAAAAGTTGTTTATCCCGTAGTCGACGTTAGAGACCTTGCGGATTTACACATCTTGGCTATGGAGAGCCCAAAAGCTAACGGACAGAGGTTTATAGCCGAAAGCGGAGAAAAGACGATGCGGCAGATGGCAAAAATTCTCCGCAATAATATGGGCGAACACGGTAAAAAGGTGAGTACAATAATAATTCCGAATTTTGTAGTAAGTTTGAGCGCAAAATTCAATCCGGCAATGAAGGTTCTTTTGACAATGATAAATGTTAAAAATCATCATACCAATAAAAAAGCCCGGACATTATTAAATTGGAAACCGCGACCGGCCAAGGATACTGTCATTGATACCGCAAATTATTTAATTGAAAGTAATTTGCTGTAATATTTTGAGGGGAACGGTAATCACGTGAAGACAGAAAACTGTAACAACGGAAAGATCTAGAAACGCAAGGATGATAAACACCCTCCTAAAAAGTGGGGCCAGTTGCTACGCAACAGACCCCCACCACATTTTTTCCCGGTAAATAATTGAAAAAACATTGATCCCACGCCTCCCCGCCGTCCATGGCGGAGAGGCGGTTTGCTAATTGGGGCAAAAAAACTTTGAATATGGCCCGCCTTCAATCTTGAAGTGCAACACCCACGGCCCCTGTAGGGACAGACGGGGCGGCTAGCCGCCCCGTCTGTCCCTATAAAAAAACGGCAATACCCTCTATGATGGAGTTATCAAACACCGCATCAACAAGGAGTAATGCCGTTATGATGAAGTATATCACAGGTAAGGGGAAATGCTATACCCATTTCTCA
>JAIRNP010000167.1 GCA_031258005.1 Treponema sp. | reverse complement strand
TTTGGGTACAAAGGGGAACCCGGTAAGGGGCAAGGACCCTGCGGTCTGTCAAGGCCGGCGCCCTGTCAGGGTGCGGGATCCTTTTTCCTCTTGGTATATAAAACGAAGGGACAGCGGCACGCCATTTGCGGTGGTAAAAACGCCGGTGTTCCGGACAGTAAGGAGAAGAACATGAAGAAAACTTTTGTGAAACTGGGATTACTGGCCATGGCGCTCGCCTTTGTGCTTGTGTCCTGTGCGCAGCCGACCGAAGAGGCCGGAGGGGGAACCAAGGCCCCGACTATCATCCGGCTGTATCTGGACCGCGATGACGCTACATTGGCACCGAATGACCAGTTTATAATCGCAGTTGGTGAGGAATTGTACGGATACGGCAACGGCAACGGCAACTTTCCTTACGCTTCTAACCCGGACGCTGCCGGGACCGTTGAGAACTCGGGCAGAACAAACGCGGATGCTATGACGGCGGCAAATCGAAAACAAGTAACCTCGATACCTCCGGATAGGGCTGCTAGCACCGGCACTACTGTCCTCCAGCTTCTAGATCCCAAGAAGAAGGTTTTGAGTAGCGGCCAGGTAACGGTTGGAGCTACCATTGCTGCCGGTAACGATCCTGCAGGAACCACCATCCAGGTTGACGCGAAAGGAATCTACTATGTGGACGTTCCCCTGGTGAACCTGACCGTCGCCTCGAAAGACCGCGGTTCAGTCTACGCCGGCAGCATCAGCGGTTGGGTAGAGTTGTGGGTCATTGACATCGCAAGCCCTCCTCCTGCTCCTGCCTTTCAGTTAGAAAACAAAATATTTATGTACACCAAGGATAAGCACGGTTTCAATGATCTGTGGAAGATTGATACCAATGGTGCGCAGATTTGGAAAACGACCAACAGCAACATCAAAAAGGTCAGCCTGAAGCCCGGCATCAACGAACTGTATCTTTCGTATTTCTCGGCCCAGCAGGCCGGCAACTAATATCATTCGGCCTGCGCCGCCCAGCCACCGCGGGCTGCGCCGGTCTTGTTGATATGTTTCCTTGCTCTTGGGCCCGTTACGTCTTGCGTAACGGGTCTTTTTCTTTCGCTTGCGGTTAAAAGGTATTAAACCCCGAATGCAATACAGCGGGAGAACAACAACCTCGCCCTTCAGCGGGGTTTCATTTCATTCCTTATGTTGCAGCTTTTCAGGCGTTCCGCCAGGATATCCCCCACTGCCGCCATATCCTCGGCGGTAAAGGCAAACAAAAAATTATCGTCAAAAAGAATCTGCGCGGACGGGGGGAATTCATCGTCCGCGCCCCAGAGGATAAGGCTGACAAAAAGGCCGTTGATAAATTCAAAACGGTAGCCCGCATCGCCTGTGTCCAGAGCCTCGGCTCTCAGCGCCGGGTTTTGCTCAAAGATTCTCGCAAAACCGGGAATGTCCCTGCCGAAGGCGGCGGCGCATCGCTTGAGGCAGCGGCCCTCAAAGTTCCGGTAATACACATTGCCCCAGGGGACCTCGTTATACGCAAGGCGCTTTCCCTGGAAAGGGAAATATTTCCCTTCGCAGAGGTAACGGAGAAAAAGAATTTTTTCGTAAGCGTTTGCGGCGTTTTTTCCGGCCCCGTCCAGCAGGGCAAAGTCGGGGTAGGGGGCCCGGTACTCTGTTCCAAGGATACGGAGGCCGAAGGACGAAGCCGCCGCGTCAAACGAAAGGCCGCAGCGCCGGGAAATCTCTTTCGGGTCCAGGCTTTTATAGATAGCCGAATAATGTTCAAAAGGAACGCCGTTTTTCCGATCGGTTAATTTTAATTTGTTTTCACTCAACTTGTTTTCACTCAACTTCCGCTCATTCGGCTTGTTCAAAAAGCGCTCCGTTGGTATGGGGCAGGAAACAGGCGGCCACAAATTCGTCCATGTAGCCGGGGTGGGAAGAGAGCTCAAGGTAGGTCATGCCCCTGCTTATCCCGCTAATCATCTCCCCGGCCCGGCGGGCGGTGAGCATGGCGAAAGCGCCGTGCATGGAACTGTTGCCGATGTAGCGGTACTTTTTGAGCGGCAGGTTGGGAAGCATGCCGATGCGTATGGCCTGTTGCATGTTGATGCCTCCGCCGATGCCCCCGGCGACATACACGTCTTCAATGGCGCCGACGTCAAAATCCAAAACCGCCAGCATGGTTCTGATGGCGGAAAAGATGGCGCCCTTGGCGCGGATAAAATTGTCGATGTCAGGCTCGGAAAGAACCACGTCCCGCCCGCCGGCGGTATCTTCGGCGAAGGCCGCCACATAACCGGCCATACCCCATTCATCGCGGCGGATTCGTTTCCCTTCTTTAATAAATTTTCCTTTGGCGTTGATAATACCGCAGCGGAACAGTTCCCCGATAAGATCGATGAGGCCGGAGCCGCAGATCCCTATCGGCTTTTGATCCATGGCGCCGACAACCGTGATCACCGGCTCCAGAGTACCTTTGTTGACACGGCAGGCTTCTATCGCGCCGTCGGTGGCCCTCATGCCGCAGCTGATGTCCCCCCCCTCAAAGGCGGGTCCGGCGGAACAGGCGCAGCTCATTATAAATTCCGAATTGCCCAGGGCCAGTTCCCCGTTGGTGCCCAAGTCGACAAACAGGGAGAGGGTTTCCTTTTTGAAGATCATCGACGCGAATACTCCGGCGCTGATGTCCCCGCCCACATAGCTCCCGATTGCGGGGGCGATGAGCACGTCGGCGTCGGGATGCGCCCCCAGGTTCAGGCCGGCGCTTTTGAGGGGGCCGCTTTCAAAGAAGGCCGGTACATACGGCTCCAGCCGTAGATATTCGGGGCTGACCCCCATAAAGAGATGGGTCATGGTGGTGTTAGCTGCCACCGCGATACGGTAAATATTTTCCGGCCTGAGTCCGGCGGTTTCACTCATGTCCCGAATCAGCGGGGCTACACATTCTTCGGTTACCGCGGAACGGAGCCGTTCAAGGCCGCCGGGCCGGGTGCTTTCGATGATCCGGCTGATCACGTCCGCGCCGTAGCGTATCTGGCCGTTGCCCGCCGATCCCGTGGTGAGGATTTCGCCGCTGAGCAGGTCCGCCATCAGGGCTGAGACCGTGGTTGTACCGATGTCAATGGCCAGGCCGGCTATCACCGGCGGAGGGGAGGCGTTGCCGGGGAACACATCCATGACGGTGATCCCTGTTTTGCTTCCCTCTTCCCGCCCGGCCCCTTCGCGGCGAAGGACGCAGAGCAGGGAAAAGTCCGCCTGCCGCAGGGCCTGGGGGATACGGCGCAGGGCGTGGAGACTGAAACCGATGTCTTCCCGGGCCAGGCCGGTTTGGGCGGCAATTTTCCGCAGCAGCCGCTCCCGGTCCGCCGTTGGGTCGCCGTTTTTGGGGTCTTCCAGTTTCACCGCGGCAAGCTCCAGGCCGCTGTCCCTTTCAAGACCCATTTCCCGCAGGTTTTTTTGCAGGGCGCGAAAAATATTCCGCTCGCGGGCCGCCCCCCTGCCGCTCACCTTGATCCGATCCCGGTAGGCCAAGGCCGTGCCGGAAACCTGTACCTCGATATCCGAGATTACAAGACTGGTACAGGCCAGGCGCTGGCCCTCGGCGAATTCCCGGGGGGAAACGTGCCGATCCGGCCCACTTTTGACGGTTCCCGCCAGCAGCTTTACCCGGCACTTGCCGCAGCTTCCGTTGCCCGCGCAGGGGGCGTCAAGGGCAAGGTTGGCCCGCCTGGCCGCATCCAAAAGAGACTCGCCCAAAAAAGCGAAGACGCTTACATCTTCGCCTCCTTCGACCCTGAAGAGCACATTACACTTTTTTTCTTCCATTGCCGCCTGCAGGCAAACCTTTCATTTGCCCCATACCGGAAAAATCATAGCATTATGAAGGGGAAACAGCAACTATCTTTCGGTAACATTTCAGGGCCGGGAGAACGGATGATCTTAAGATATGCTCTATTTGAATGAGGGCCTTAAACTTATTGGCGGCCCGAATAAGGAAATGCGTAGCATTTCCAAGGCCGCCAAACTGTGCCGGAGCAATGGCGTGGGAATGGAGCGCAGCGGAATGACATAGCCATTGCGGAGGCCAAAGCGCATAACAGTCCTGTTAGGCGCAGTGCCGATTTTTATTTGTCTCTTAATATAGCATCAATTTCTTCAATTGCTAAATTTGGCTGTTGATACTTTTCTTTTGTATAATCTCCATAGCCATTTTCATATTGCTGAATAAATCTAACCATACCAACAGGTCCCAATGCTTCTTTTAATGCTTGTAAACCTATCTTCCTGATTTCAATCAAATTATTTACATTAATCGTTGCGTTCATTTCCCATAACCATGTGATATAACAAAGAAGAATTTTTAACCGCAAAGTCGAATAAGGTAAAGAAGGAAGGAAGGGAAATCAACGCTTTCATATATTCTTCTTCGACTTTTTCGCCTTCGCGGTTAAATTTCCTGTGTTCTTTGTAATTGCTCATATCCTGTTCTTTAGTCGTGACAGCCTACTAGAAAACAGTCCGCCGGATTATCATCAGGCGGACCGCATTGCTTAATGCAACTCTGTCTTGGCTATATCTGCGGAACCCTGGCTTGGGTCCCGCGGAATCCAATGAAACCCTGAATCCGCTTGCTCCTTAAGCGCCTTACTGAGCGGCCGTAACCTCGATCTTAGGGCTTGCATCCTTGGAATCGAACGAAACGGTAACATCGATCTTTGCCTTTAGAACCTTGGGATCAATCGATAGGGTAAGCTTGGGAGCGGTAACCTTGGGTTGGAGGGTTACGACCTTGGAGGCTCCCTGCTTATCTTTTCTCTTGCCCCGTTTCTTCTCAAGCCGTTCCTGATGCAGTTTCCGCACCTTTTCGTGCCGGATGAAGTCCGCCATGCTGCGGAACGCGCCGGACACCACGTGAGGCGGCTGATAGGCCCGCAGGAGGGTATTCACCGGCTTGTCCGTGGCTGCCAGGGCGACCATCTCCCCGGTGAGATCCACCGAGTTTACGTTGGTCCCTCCCAGTTCGTCTTCGCCGATTCTAATCTCCTTCCTGTTGGCGGAAGCGTAATTCGTCCCAACAGTGATCTGGATGGGGGACCCTCTCACAAACCAGAGCCGCCCATCAGGGCCGGCGCTGGTCTCGTAGAGAACAGACCAGTAATACCCAAGGGCTCTGGCGCCGGACTCAATCGCATGATCTGCAACGGTATCAAGGGAGCGTGCGCTATAACTCTTCAGCTCATCTAGGGTGAACTTATAGAGCCGCCAGAACATGTTGTAGTCCTGACTGAAAGTTCCCGTAAGGATGTAGATATAACTCCCATCCGCGGAAGCCGCCGCCATCCTGATATCGTAGGTGTCCCCTTCATCCAGGGGGCCGGCTGTTTGCTCCGCTCCTTCGAGAGCCACCGGGGCACTGGCTAAAGAAGTGGGCACCAGGTGGAGCTTCGACTCAGGCCCGTTGGTATCTCCGTATTGCTGTGGACCCCCGATGGCAGGAACCAGAATGGATATACCATCTTCCGAGTTCACCGGAACCAGGCCGGTGGCGTTTGCCCCTACTTTCACAGTACCTTCCGGGGGGTTGGTAAGAACGCCGCCTGCACCCACCAACAGCTTCACCACCGTACTCTCGTTGTAAGCAGCAGATTTATTCCAGGGGTCATCCACTGCCATGTACAGGGCAAACAGGAAGTGCTCTTCAGACTCCTGCAAGGCAATAATGCTGATCCCATGTGGAGGATACCCCAGAAAAGGATCAATCGTGTCCGTTAGATCCACACAAAGCGACGGAGTGAGCAGATAGGGATTTGACGTTGGGGTGTGTGCTTCAAAGTCCGCTACGTTGATTCCGTATACCCAGGAACTGTCGAAATCCACCAGGTAGATAAACCGGTTGGTCCCCACCTTCACCTGGGCAAGGCTCTGGGGGTTCCCCAAGACCGAAATGGTCTCCTTCACCCCATTCTCATCCTCAACATCCAATTCGAACTTAATGTTCGTCAGGTCGTTGTATACATCCCAGGTATCGGTATTGGTTTCGGGATCGGTAATACGGTGTAACACCGTATAGGTCGTAGCCTCAGGACTCCCCGCCTGCGTCCGAACCACCAGAAGATGAACCTCGTCGTTGGCGCCTATGTAGGAATACACCATAGGGTCCGACGCATCCGCCACCGGATACCCCGTATTCGTGGGAGGAGTATCCACCCCATTTGGACCGCCCGATGTTGTTCCCTCAATGCGCATGAGCTTGGCATTGCCGTAGTCACTATTGAGGACCGAGTAGGTCATCAATAGTTTTTTTGTTTCTTCCGACATATCTAAAACTCCTTAATCTATATGTGCGTTCCCCTAAGGAGAACCCCAAAAACCGCTCCCAAGAGCGATCTTTTCCCTTATAAAACCTGATATCTCATGCTTCAGGAGTTATGTACGACTGGAGAACCCAGGTGTCTTCCTCCACCATAAACACCTCCTCCACCCTCCCCAGATTAGGAAGCGCATAGTCCGGGCCAGAACTGAAGGTACTCGAAACTGTCCCTTTCCCGTAGTCTCCCAAAGTGAGATGCTTCAGGATATCCTTAACATCTATACCCGCTTCTGTCGTGATAAAGTTTATGTTTAGTGTATTGCTGTCGCTGGTACTATTTAAATATATATCCAAGGTAATGGGCCTTGCGGTCTTATTGGTAAAGTTTGGGTTTATATTAACGGTTCCATACCTCATGGTGTTTCCCGATGAAAATGTACCAACTGCAAGGCCAATACGGCCATCCAAGGTAACCTCATCTTCAAGAATAAGTTCTCCTGCTCTGTTGGCACCATTGGCTATAGCAGCCGCAAATATCTCGTTCCCCAGGCTCTCGGTACTGCTGTTATTCCTGATGGTCCCCCCCTTCATGGTAAAGGTACCTAGATGACCGATAAGCACCCCGCCCCCGGCGATGGCCCCATATTTCCCATTGCCCTCAATGAACCCGCCGCTCATCGTTCCAGTTCCATTAATAACCACCCCGCCCATGATGCTGCTTTGGCCGTTATCCCGGATTTCACCGTCCTCCATAATAAATGAGGAGACAGTTATCACTGCACTGGGTCTGGTATTACCATCAGTGGCGGCGGGTACTTGGGCAAAATGAGGATAACCGTGGGTCCCACGACTGTTATTATTCCGAATGCTCCCCCCATACATCTCAAAGTTGTTTACTGCTATAAGAAACCATGCACATTCGTTACCGCTGATCTCTCCCCCCTTCATGATAACCGTGCCGGCCCTGTTGCTCAGTGATGCTATTAGACTGCCATAGGGAGTGGTACTATAATATGCCCCGGAGGAAACAAAATTGGTAAGCTTCGTCCCTTCTTTCAGCACCAGGGTACTATTCGTCTCGTGCAGATATACAAGGGAATAATTCTTTCCTGTTATAGGAACCTTCTTGCCGTCCAGAATAATATGGTCCAGTTCCAGGGTAGTCGTGTTATTGAGGGTCAAAAGTCCATAGGCATTAGTAATATAGGTGATCGGCTCTTGATCCCAGCTCACGGTCCGGGCCCCCCCGATCCCCCGGAGGCGGAGGGTATTATTCTTCTGGCTACTCGAAAATCCCGCCCAGAGCGGTATGGCTTCGTCCTTATCCAGGTGAATCACATAGGTGGTATTCGCTGTTGCAAAGGCGCTTAAATAGGCCAGGGCATCCTTCAGGTTTTCTATAGGCTCATCCGACTCAACCGGGGTAAGGGTGGGCTCTCCGTCCCCCTCTGCCGCCACCTCAATGAACAAGCCAAACTTCCCCACGCTCACCGTAACCGCAATGGTGATGTCCGTTTTCCCGGTTTCCGTAACCTTCAGGGTAAAGTCCTTGTAACCCCCGTTCCGAATCGAACTGGTATCCACGGTAAAGACCTCAAGCCCTGCTCCCGGAGTCGTGTCGTCAACAGCCCCGGTGGCCTTGGTCACCCACTCCAGGTTTGACTCCACGCTTACGGTCTGAGCCGCGGTCTTGGCCAGGGTGAAATACACCGTATCCTGAATCCCCGCCGCAAAAATAGCCTGGGTCCGCCCCCCGGTCGCCGTGACCCCTGCCGCACCGATACGGGTACGAGAGGTGTTATCCTGGGTCGTCCCAAAGCTCAAAGGGGCCAACAAGGTGGGATCCGCAAAGGAACCCGGCTCAAACCGAAGTTCCGTTACCAGTTCCGGCAGAATCACCGCGGTTTCCTTCACCGCCGCAGAAGCCTCTTTCGGCCCAAGGAGGACTATCTCCACCTGGTACCGCCCCGGATCCAGTTTCACGCTCCCGCTTGCCGAATCGCTAAGGCTCAAAACCCCTTCGCTAAAGCCCTCAAGGTCAAGCACAGGACTCCCGTCGGCCCGGCTCAGCTTCAGGCTGCTCCCCGCTTCCAGGGCGCTCCCTTCAGGTTTGGTAATGGTGTACTTCAGCGTCCCCTTCTTGGTTCCCACCGGCGCCAGGGAAAACCGGGTGTTCCCGCTTATCACCCCTTTCGTGTTGGTCAGGGTATTCGTCGCGGTGGCCAGGAGGTCCTTTTGTACATATCCGTCCACCCGCAGATCCCAGACCCCTTCATCCAGATACACCGTGGCCTGGCCCCCGCTTATGGATTTCTTGTCCTCTTTTCCCCCGCCTTCCGGGGTGATGACCAACTCCAGTTCGTCAAACTGCCCCAGATCCGGCCCCACTGTCCGGGCGGCCTCTCCTATGGTGATGCTTACCATGCCGGCCCGGGCCTCCGGCGTCTCCGGGGCTTCCAGGCCATTGAAACAGCCTGCCAGAAACAGCAGCCCCCCGATACACCCGCTCCCTATGGCGCGGATCCTCTTGCCTATTCCTCGGTTCATTCGATCTCCTCCTTATTTCTATTTAACCTCAAAGGTATAGTTCCCCGACGTATCCACCCGGCCGTCACTGGTGGCCTCTACGGATACGACAAACCACCTCGCCGTTCCCGTGGGCAGCAACAGGGTGCTCATGGTATCCGGGAAACCTTGCTTCGTCCCGTTTATGTACCAGTGGATGTTCGTATACCCATACCCCTGGGCCAGCTTTACCTCATAGCTCGAGTTCAGAGCCACCTCAGTCACCTTCTCCCGGGACAAGGGCGTCGTACCGTGGTACAGGATCACCGTGGTATCAAACACAATTTCCGGGTGTACCGGCTTATTGATCCCTTCCGCCTTGGCATCCTCAAACGCCTTGGTTGCCTTATTAAGAGCCGCCAGGGCCCGCTCCACATCCTTCAGCGTGGCATGAGCATTATCCGCCGTCGTTTTCGCCGTTTTAATCGCATCGGTATAGGCGTTCATCGCATCCTGCTCTACCCAGTACTTCCCCACGGCAACATTGGCGGCGCTGGTATTCACCGTAACAGCCTTCACCGCTTCATCCGCTGCTTCAATCGCCTCTTTTAAGCCGTCTTTACTCACCAGGGTCCCTGCTTGCTTGGCTTGGTTAAAGGTAGCTCCCGCCTGGACCAGCGCGGTCAGGGCCGCTTCAATCTCCGCCTGGCTTACCCCATCCTTAGCCGCTGCTGCTTTCGCCGTATTAATCGCTGCGGTATAGGCATCCTTCACCGCCTTGCTTACCCACTCTTCCTCCAAAGAGATCTTCGATCCATCCGTATCTTCCTTAACCTCTACCACCGCCGCTTCCGCTGCGCTGATCTCCGAGTTCAGGTCATCCGTGTTTACCGTCTTAGTACCTTTCTGCTTGGCATTGGCAAAGGTCGTGGTCGCCGTATTAAGGGCTGCCAGGGCATCATCAATCTCCGCCTGGCTTGCATCAGCCTTAGCCGCTGCTGCTCTCGCCGTACTAATCGCCGTGGTATAGTCGTCCTTCACCGTCTGGCTTACCCACTCATACACCGAAGCGGTACTGGTCCCATCGGTATCCACCTTAATGGCCTCCGCCGCCTGCTCCGCCGCGCTAATCGCCGCAGTCAGCGCGGATGGGTTTACCCCGGTACCGACCTGCTTGGCCGCATCAAAGACTGTGGCCGCCTTCTTAAGGGCTGCCAGGGCATCATCAATCTCCACCTGGCTTGCATCGGCCTTAGCCGCTACTGCTTTGGCCGCACTAATCGCCGCTTCATAGGCATCCTTATCCGCCTGGCTTACCCACTTATACGCCGAAGATACCCGCGCCCCGTCGGTATCCACGGGAATGGCCGCTACTACCTGCTCCGCCGCGTCAATCGCCGCGTTCAATGCGGTTTTATCCACCCGTTCCTCATTCACCGGTTCCTCATCATCCGATGAACTCGTGGGACACCCGGTAAGCAGTAAAAGTGTCGCTGCTGCCACGACACATCCAAACAAAAGCCTCTTTTTCACCATAAGAGACCCCCCTTAATAGAATAGCCACTTGCTATTCCTCAAATTAAATAAAGAAGAGCATACGCCCTTCACCCGGTTTAAAACCGTAACTGGTGCATAGCTAAGAACGAGGGGCGGATAAGCATATCCGGGGAATCGGATCTCCCTGATACGAGTAGAGGTGAAATGTTTTGGTGAATAGTAAGCATGAAGTCCTCCGGTCTGTCATCGAAACCCAAGAAACAATAGAAACGCCCCAGCGTTACCGGTATCAAAATATCCTGGCTTATGGGTTCGGAGCAGTGAAGACCTTGCCTTCACCCTTCTCCCTGTTCTGCCGGCCTTCCCGGTTTGCTCACAAACCAGTGGCCCTCAAAGGCAGAACAGGTTCGCCTTTCGACGAATCCCCAATCACAGTTACGGACTAGCGGGGGAATTACACCCCCCTTCCTTTAATACGGGTTATAACTATCCTAAACCTTTTATACTGAAGAGTCAACTAGGATTCGCAAATTTTCAGAATAAACGCATAGAAATTCGTTACTATTCACAGCTGCCAAGAGGTGTTTAAGCATCGTCAGCCTTTGCGTCCCACAGTTCGTCACTCCGGAGGCGGGGGTGTTGCACTTGCCGGTTGAATCCGGCGTCATCCATCCCCAGGGCACAGCCCCCAAAGATAAGCGAGGTGTAGAGAACCATCGCGCTTAGGGCCCCTCTGTATTTTTCCATCTCTCCCGCATCTTCACTGTTTATCCGGCAGAGATAGGAACTCAAGCCAATCACCGACATGAGGGGCCCGACTTCAAACTTGTTCACGTGAGTTCGACAGAGAGAAAAAAGTCCGCCGGACTTTAGTCCGCCGGACTTTAGTCCGCTATTACGCGAATTTATTCGAATAATTCGCTGAAATGAGCGTTCCTTCGCGGATTCCATCGAACTCACTCATACTACTACCGGGCCTTTTCAAAATAATGGACATAGCCGTAATCCCGAGTATAGGAACAGGGGGTCATACCGATAAAACCCAGAAGATTGTAACAGCCCGTCAGGGTCCGGTACACAAAGGGCGAAGGGGGACTGGGCTCAAGGCGTAAGACCGGAACCGTACGAAAAAAGCGCACTTAAAGGGAAGGGAAGAATTTGATCCCCAGGATAAGGATGATCCCCGTAGAGCGGGGATATTCCGCTGTATCCACCACCGAATAGGAGGAGGGGCTGCCTGCATTGGGTTCGCCGGCTATATTGGTGAAGTAAGAAATCACCACCCCGGCTTCCCCAAAGATCTGAACCGGAATAGTGAAACCGGCAAAGGTATGGGAGGCGCCGATTTTCAGGATATGCTGCCATTGGTAGGCGCCGTCCTGGAGGAAGTACTTGCGAAGGATCGCGTTTTCGCTGCGGCCTTCAGGGTCCAGCTCGGAGAGCAGGGAACTGCCGTCTACGCTGCGGGAACCATAATCTGCGCCGTGGCGGATCATCTGATACTGGAAATGGGTCCGGGTATGGATGGTGGGCATCCCTTCCAGACGTACGCGCAGTTCGTCTGAGTTGGGAGGCAAATAATGGCCCAGGCTTTGGCCGTTGTTGGTGTAGGAAGTTTCCATAGGGGTATCCCCGTACCAGGGGGTCAGGACCCGGGTATGGGTATAACAATAAGGCTCGATTTTGGTGTAGCTCACCGTAAGGGCCCCAAAAGAAAACAGGGGGATCGGGACTTTGGCCCCGACTTGTAAAGCAAACATGTGCCGGTCCAGTTCAAAGAGCCGGGAAACGCTGGAAACTTCTATTTCATCCGCAAAAAAAGAGAACCACAGCCCCCCAATACCGGGATACTGGACCTGGACATTGGAAAAAAGCCCCATGTTGTCAAAGTCCCCGATATTGTTTTGGTACATAAAGTTGTTATTGATGGGAAAAGGGTAGCCCAGTTCAAAGCGTTTCGGCCAAACCACGGTGCTGCCCAGAGAAAAGTGGAGGTAATTTTTATAGTTGAATTCGAGCTGTTCTATGGAAAAGGCGTTTTGACTGGTCATAGCGGACTCGCTTATACCCTGGGCATTGTAATATTCCAGGACCCCGGTTAAGGCGGAAAAGGCAAACCAGGAAACCGGATTAAAAGTTCCTTCCAGGGCAATAAAGGGCTGGGCCGAGGCATTGAACACCAGGCTGCTCCCCTGAGAGAGGCCCGCCCATTCCCGGCGGAACCGGCCAAACCGGTAACGCAGGGTCTCTCCCAAGAGTTCCCCAGAGAGTTCGGATAGCAGGCTTGGGCCTACGGACATATCCTGGGGCCAGTTTTTCATACCCCCGGCGGTGATACTCCCCGGATGAAAGAGAAAGCCGTCCCAGCCTTTTTGATAGGTGTAGGGGAAGAAGGCTTCCGGCTGGCTATAGACGAGAATCTCCTTGTTGCTATGAACCGCATCCCCTTCAAAACCCTTATAATAGGGGTAATAGGTCCCCAGTTCAGTCCGGGGGCTCCGTAAGAGGCCGCCGGAAAGGGTAAAGTTGTAGGAAAAATGGTCCCCTACATCACCGTTGGTATAGCCGGTAATCCAGGAGTCCATGGCCCAGGCAAAATCCCCGGAAGTAGGATAGGCTCCACCTGCCAGGCCCAAACGTAAACCCAGTCCTAGATCCCCGGAAAACCGGATCCCTCCTTTGGTAGGGATAGTAAAATAATAGGCCCCCCGCTGCCAATTAAGCCCTGAGGACGCGGGTTCAAGCGCTGCTTGTAGGGATTCCAGGATGCGCCGTTCCGCGAGGGGGAGCTTTTCATGATCCAGGATTTCCGTCAGGGCCTTTTGGATGAGCTTACGGGAATAGGGTTTTATCCCGGGAAGGGGCTCGCAGAGGCCCCGGACTTGGGCTTGTTCCAGGAGATAATACGCAGGATGATCTATCGGAAGAGAGCCGTGGGTCTGGGCTCCCAGGAATACAGGAAAGATCACTATCCAGGGGATACTGAGGAATTGAGCGGCTTTACGCATACCTTTTGCTCCATATTGCTCCTAACATGGCCGCCGGCAACGCCATCTTGACCCTGGAACATATCTTCATTATAAGCATACTATATGGTCAATCAAAAAAGGTCAACCAGGGGCGGCAGCCTGGGTATAGGCGCCATTATGGGGCTTATGCTTATAGTATGGGCTGGGTCAGGGCTTTATTCCCTGCCGGAACAGCGGATAGTGTACCCTGGGGAATGGGTTTATGACGCTTTGGGGGTGCTTTCCCAGGAACAAGGGGTGGTATTTTTCATGGATTCCTCCCTGACCGTCGGCCAGATCCGGTTTTTGCTCCAAGAAATCAACGAACAGGCCCTTTCTCCCAGCGGCCAGGTCCTCTATGAGCGGATTATTGAATACCTCAAGGGTTTTTCCGGGTATACGGTGCAGGCGGATGGAATCCAGGCGGATATAGACGGCCTGGTGCAGCCGGAACTGTATTTCAAGACCAATCCGGCAGTGGACTGGATCTACGCCCACCATAACCGGCAGCCTCTTTTTATGCTCCCGCTGAGGATTTCTCTCGGCTCCTTTATTACCGCAGAAATGGATCCCTATTTTGGGGAAAACGAATACGCCGCCTCGCTGCATGAAAATCATACGAATATTCCCTGGGGGGATCTGGTGGCCCAGGGGGATGTGCATATCCCCCGGAGGGCATACATAAGCGCGGGGCTTCCCTTTGGCAGGGCCTCAGGAGTTCATCTTTCGCTAGGGATTGGGGATGATTTTTTCGGCAGAACCCGGACGGGCAGCATCATCCTTTCGGAATACCTGGAACGGGTGAATTACGCGCAGCTTTCCTTTTATTCCCCTATCCTCCGGTATGCTGCGGAGGTTATGCAGTACCAGGTGAATAAGTACCATTATATGCACTATCTGCAAATACGGCCCCATAAGCGGGTTTCCCTCTCCTTTGCTGAGGGGGCCATGGTCAACGCTCCTTTGGAGCTTCGGTATCTCAATCCCATGATGATATTCCACAGTTACGAGGGGTGGAAAACCTACGATGATTACAATGACAGCCTCAATCCTGAAAGCGTACCTGCCCTGGACAACGAAGGGTCCCGGGTGGGGGCCTTTTTTGGGGCGAAGATCGACTATCTTCCCTGGAAATACTTCCGGATCTATGGTCTTTTTGCCATGACCCAATTACAGTTACCTGCGGAGTGGGACCGTTGGGAAGCGCTGCTCACCCCGGATGCGGTGGCCTTTCAAGGGGGCATCGAGGTTTCCCTGCCGGCTCCTCAAGGGTACTGGATGTTCGGTTTTGAGGGGGTATATACCTATCCCTATATGTATTTAAAAGAAGATAAAGGCTGGTCGTATTACAAGGAGATGGTAGAGATGGACGGGATCACGGTCCGCTATTGGACCGGGACCCCTTTTGGGCCGGATTCCATTGCAGGGACCCTCTGGGCTACCTACCGGCGGACCCAGGACGCGAAGGGGTCTGATTGGTCTTTGGGGTTTTCCTTGGTGGCTGCGGCTCAAGGGGAAAAGTCCAGCACGGCTATTTTTGATACCGATACCTATCAGCCCACCCCTGAGGCCGCTCATGTGGTCCATCCGCCTACGGGGATTCCGACCTATACCTATACCTTCACGCTGCGGGGAAGCTGGTCTCCTTTGGAGTGGCTCCACTTCTCCCTGCAGCCGGGGTATAAAATCATCGGCAATTATGCCCATACGGAAGACCGCATGGAACAGGGTTTTGAGCTTACCTTCTCCGCCCGAATCCAGCCGGTAAGCAAGCTGAAGCAGATCCTCTCTCCAGAGGCAGCGCATAGGTAGGCATAAATAAAATCCAGGGCCCCACGAGCAAGAGCATGCTCCGCTAAACCAAACGCCCTAATAAAGCGAGAAACCGGAAAGAGGACGCGCTGGTTACGAACTGAAGGCCATGAGAAGTGAGGAAAAAAATGCGAGGGAAAAACAGGAATATTTTTAGGAATTATATGAAAGGTACATTGCGGTTTACGGAATTTGCCATTACCAATGCGTGTATTGCCAAATGTTCGTTTTGTGAAATCTGGAAACAACATCCGAAAGTATTTGTGGATAAAGAAAAGGCCCTCACCGTGATTGATCGGCTGGCGGATTTTGGGGTATCCCATCTGACCATTACCGGCGGGGAGCCCTTGCTGCACCCGGAGGTGATTGCCTTTGTGGAACGGGCGACCCGGCGGAAAATGAATAATGCGGTATTGAATGCCGCGCCCCAGTTGCTCATGCGGAAGGACATCCTGAAGCGCCTGGAGGATGCAGGATGCGACTTGCTCAGTATCTCCTTTGATTCGGGGGATCCGGTTACTATGGCTGAATCCCGGCAGATTCCTCATATTATGGAAGACATGGCCAAGGCCATGGACCTGGTACGCCAGACCTCCCTTAAAACCATGGCGTCGGTGCTCATCTGGAACGATAACTACCATAAGCTGGAGGAGGTGTGCACCCGGGCGGCCAACATGGGGTTTACCTGCATTTCCCTTAATTATCCGACCTTCTCCAAGTCCCAGGTGTATCCCCTGGGAGGGGAAGGGATCAGCCTTTCCCGGGACAAGGTGATTCATGGCTTGGCTGAGGCAATCCGCTTAAAGAAGTCGGGGAAACATAAGATCATCAATTCGGTTATTTCCATGCAGAATATCATCAATTACCTGCAAGACCCAGGTTCAGCCCGGTATCCCTGTTACGGTGGGGAGCATGTGCTGTTTGTGGACTGGTTTTTCGATGTCCGGCCCTGTATGCAGCTTCCCCAGGTTTTGGGGAACATCCTGACCATGGAAGAAAGCGCGTTACAGCGGCCTCCCTGTAATGACTGTAATATGAGCTGGTACCGGGATTTCAGCATGTTTTTTCACGGCGGACTGCGGACCATACCGGTATGGCTTGAAGCCTTTGCCGGGCCGAAGATCATTTTTTAGTTTGGCTTTAGGAGAGGGCTTTGCGCCAGGGTGCAAGCCCCTCTCGTGGACCTTACCCCAACAGGTAGACATAAAGATAAGCGGGAATTATACCAGATGAGGAGAAAAAGATGGGAAAGCAAGACAAAGCACGGCGGGTATACACCACGGAATTGAAAGCCGAGG
>JAIRNP010000005.1 GCA_031258005.1 Treponema sp. | reverse complement strand
ATGATCGGTATCAACACGATGATCTACTCCACCACCGGCGGTTCAGTGGGCGTTGGCTTCGCCGTACCGGTGAACACAGCCAAGCGGGTAGTGGCGGAACTTATCGAAACCGGACGGGTACGGCGCGGCATGATCGACGCAACTATGATTCAGATATTCCCAGCGCTGGTGTCCTACGCCAAGCTATCGGTTTCCAGCGGTCTACTCGTATCGCGGACGCGGCAGAACGGGTTGGCGGAACGCGCCGGCATTAAGGCTGGAACCGAGCCTGTGCGCTATGGCTCCAGCGTGATTTATCTGGGTGGAGACATCATCACTTCGGTTGACGGTAGGCGTACCGACACCCTTGCAGACCTCTACGCGGCGCTGGAAGACAACAAACCAGGCGAAACCGTTGTGGTGGAAATCCTGCGCGGCTCGACCAAGAGTCAGTTGCGGGTAACGCTGGCGGACAGGGAGTAGCTCTAATCAATAAACATAAAATCATTGAAGTACAGCACGCTGATGCTGCCCAAGTGAAGCAGATTGTTATAGCGGCGCAGAAGGTCGGTCTTGATGATGGCCTCGCCGCTTTGCCGCAGTTCAACGGCGCTATGGGTACTGAAGTATTCAAGCGCCGTGTTTCTGAACTCCGGTATCTTGGTGGCGAGTTCCTCTGCAAAGGCGCGATCTTCGGGTAGATACGGGAAGGCGATAGACACGACTATCGTTACTGGCGGCCTGTCCGCGCTGACCGCCCGCAGGCGCCCGATGCCTGTGAAGATGTTTTCCTGTAACTGCAAAACTTGGGTCTCAGTGAAGGGCGCTTGCGTTGGCACGGCTGTGGCCGGCGCGGCAGGTATGCTGTACAGCGGTTCCGCGCCGTTCCTGAACACCAGCGCATAGATTGTGCCTGCCGCAATCAGTAGCGCCAGCAGTACCGCAACGACGATGAGCGTATGGTATACCAGCACAGCGCCTTTCTTTGATGGCGGAGGCGCAGCTGGCTTCGCGGGCGCCGCAGTGCGTGGCGCGGGATAAGCAGTGCCGCTGGGTGGCGGTTTTATTGGATGTGATGAACCTGCTTTCATTTCCTTCTATAATAATAGGAGTTCGTCGACAACTTGTACTTGTTACACAAGCGCGATTCCTGCCTCCTCAAAACGGCTCAGTATCGCCATGTTGACGCGGTTCAGTGTAGCGATATAGTCTGCAGCCTCAGCCACATAGAAAGTAAAGGTAATCTGACAGGCATTTCCATTGATGCTCACCAACAAGGCTGTGGGCGCGCCAGTGCAGCCTTCTGTGCCTGCGCCTATTTCGAGCAAAAGCGTGATGGCCGTCTGTATTTTCTCGCGGCCATTAGCCGTCTTAACCACGATGGACTGGTTCACCGTACTCGGGTCTGCGCTGATGTTTTCAATAGGGGTTGCTGAAAAAACGCTGTTGGGAATGATCACCGTGCGGTTTTCCATGGTTCGCAGACGGCTGGTTCGCAGACTCATCTCGGTAATAAAGCCGTCGTAACCCATGATCTTGATACGGTCATTGATACGGAATGGGCGATCTACAAACACTGTAATCGAACCAAAGCAGTTTGCCAGTGTGTCTTTGGAGGCCAGCGCAAGGGCCGCGCCGCCCAAGCCAAGACCGGCCAGTAACGCGCTCACGTCATAATCCAGGGTTCGCAGGATCAGCACAAAGGCGATGATCCACACGACCACGCTGCAAAGTTTTCTGGCCAATGGCTTTATGTCGGTCATTGAATTGGACGTGGGATCGAGCGACCCGGACGGCATATACTGAACAAGGAACGCGTCAAGCGCCCCGCTTGCCATCCACGCCAAAGACACGATGCTCAGGATTGAGAGCGAGCGGTTGAGCCACAGTTGCGCAGTCTCACTCAACAGGAGAAGATCAAACCCCAGCTTGATACCGGCAATGGTTACGATGAGGTTGAGCGGGTGATTGATCTTTGCAAAAAGAATATCGTCAAACGCAAACGCGGTTTTCCGGCCAAGATGCCTGAACACCGACGGCACGATTTTACCCGCAAGAAAGCCGCCCACAACAAAGCAGAGCGCGAATAGCCACTGCCGTAACTCGTTACCCAAAAAACTATTGTCAAGAAACGTGTTTGTATTCATTCTCTCTCCTCGCGCCATTCAGCGCTGACATACTTTTATGATAGTGGCATTATACGAGAGTATGAGCAAGTGAACAAGATACGGAGAAATTTACTGAATATGAAAAAACAAAAAGCGCTTGTCTATAAATGTTCCACCTGTGGCCATGAGGAAGCAAAGTGGCTTGGGCGCTGCCCGGATTGCGGTGAGTGGAACACCTTCGTTGAAACCTCAGCAGCCGTACAGGGCAGTGGGCAGCTTGCGGGACGGCAACAGGTTCCTGTAACTTGGCTCCCGCTTTCTTCCATTGATGCGGATGCGGGGAGCCGTATCTCAAGCGGGATTGACGAGTTTGATCGCGTACTGGGCGGCGGCATTATGAAACGCTCCGCAATACTGATTGGCGGTGAGCCGGGAATTGGGAAATCAACGCTCTTACTCCAGGCCGTAGCTTCGGCAGAAACCAATGGCCGTGTGCTTTACGTTTCCGCGGAGGAATCCGCCGGTCAAGTGCGTATGCGGGCAGATCGGCTTGGCATTAAGGGTGAGCGGATCGAGTTATGCTGTACTGGTAGGCTTGAGGATATTGAGGCAATCATGGACGCGGTAAAGCCGGTCATCATCGTGGCCGATTCAGTCCAGACCCTGCACTCTGACGAGGCTGGTCTCACCCCGGGTACGTTGAATCAGATGAAGTACTGTTCCTATTCGCTGATATCCTGGGTGAAAGAACACGATGCCGCGCTCTTTCTCGTAGCCCACGTTACCAAAGATGGCGTCATATCCGGCCCAAAGACTCTGGAACACATGGTAGACACGGTTATCTACTTTGAGCAGAACGATGGGGACTGCCGTTTTCTGCGGGCAACCAAAAATCGTTTTGGTTCAGTGGACGAAATCGGTATTTTTACTATGGGAGAACAGGGGTTGAGTGTGGTTGAAGACCCATCGCTCCTCTTTCTGGTGCGCCGGGAAGGGGAACTGCCGCCTGGAGTTGCCACAGCTGCTGTGCTTGAAGGGACGCGGCCTTTGCTTGTGGAGATACAGGCGCTCACGGTTCCGGTCAAAGGCGCCATGAGTCGCGTGTTTTCCGACCGGCTTGACTCGGCGCGGGTGGCGCGGGTGGCGGCAACGCTAGAAAAGCACCTTAGCTTGCGGCTTTCTGACCAGGACCTCTACGTCAACGTGGCCGGCGGCATCAGAATCACCGAAGTAGGCGTGGAGCTGGCCTTGGCCTGCGCCCTCTACTCGGCGCGAACCGGCCTGCCCATACCAGCGCGGGTCGCCATAGCTGGTGAACTGTCTCTGACCGGCGAGGTGAGGCCAGTGCAGCGGATCGCGGGGCGTATCAAAACCAGCGCGAACTTGGGCTTTGACACGTTTCTCGGTCCTCAGTCCGAAAGCCTTGACGCGCCGGACAAAGTGGTTGGCGACATAAAAGCAGCGATTAAAGCGCTGTTTAGCGATGAAAAAAGGGCTTGACAGATTTTGCAA
The DNA here is from genome assembly GCA_031258005.1 of Treponema sp. Taxonomy (GTDB): domain Bacteria; phylum Spirochaetota; class Spirochaetia; order Treponematales; family Breznakiellaceae; genus JAIRLU01. The sequence continues at coordinate 42,182 of JAIRNP010000005.1, read as the reverse complement.
AATAGTATATTGTTACATTGCCCTATGTTAGGGGTATGAATTTTTCGCACGCCCGGTGCGTGATCCGGGAGAAGGATTTTGTTCAATGGCTAAGAAACTGTATGTCGGTAATCTCTCGTACAACACGACTGAAGACAGTCTGCGTAATCTCTTTTCGCAGTATGGTAGTGTTACCTCCGCTAAGATCATTTTTGATCGTGAATCCGGCAACTCAAAGGGATTTGGGTTTGTTGAAATGGGAACAGATGAGGAAGCAAGCGCTGCTATCGCAGGCACAAATGGCGCCGATCTCGATGGACGCCAGCTTCGCGTGAACGAGGCTATGGATAAACCAACCCGTCGTGGCGGTTCAAACGGCGGATATAGCAGCGGAAACAACTGGTAATAGGGAACACGTAGGAACCGTACGGTTCCTCAAACAGGAGGAGAGACGCCGACAGGATGCGAGCCTATCGGCGTTTTTTGTTATTGTTTCAATCCATGCGCTCACATGAAACGCGACAGCGCGTTAGCGTGGGGTTTAACACCCTGCCCCTTGGGGCGTAAAACTGGGGGCGCGGGGGATTTGTTCCCCCCGCATACGATACGCTTTCAAGGAGAAAGCTTCAATACATCGCCATATAGCGGGGATTCTTTATCCAATCCGAGATAATAGGTTTCAAAAGAGCTTCTACGGCAGGCCGCGGGTTTAAAACTTCTTCCTGTTTTGAATCGTTCCCGAATACCTTGGAGCAGTCTTGGGGTATCCCCTCCCTGGAACACCTTCACCACGAAATTACCCCCTTTAAGCAAGGTTTGGTCCGCGTATGCCAAGGCTGCTTCCGCTAAGACCAGGGAACGGAGGGTATCTATCCCCGGGTTCCCGGTGGTCCCTGGCGCGGCGTCACTCATCACCAGATGAAAGGGGCCCTGCGCCACGATGGCATCCCGGATTTCCCCGGTGGTCATATCCCCTTGCAAAAAAACGTAGTGAGCCCCGCCAAAGAGCCCCGCATCGTAGTTTCGGGAAAGGGGGGAAAGATCCACCCCCAGGATGAAAATCCGTTTGCCCCATTGCCTCAGGGCATAAAGGCTCCAACTTCCCGGAGCAGCCCCCAAATCCAAGACCTTAAAGAACCGGGATTTTGCTGCAACGCGGGAAGCCCCAGAAAAGAGGCCGAACTTTTCCTCCATTTCTTGTAACTTATACACCGAACGAGCGGGATAGCCTTCTTTTTTGGCTTTTATGGACCAATAGTCCGGTTTTTCATATAATGCCATGCTTGCCTTTAGCGGTATACTTCGTGTAAGATACCTTCAACGTTTAGCCCTATGGACAAGAAGTATATGGATCGAGAGTATACTCAAAGACTCGAAAAGATAGAAGCGGTCTTGCACGCATGGCTGCCGGAAAATCCTGATCCTGCCGGAGCAGGGGACCCGTGGATGACCCAGATCTTTGGGTGTGGCGAAGGGGCGCTTCCGTCGGAATGGGTAAAGGTCCTGACCCAGCCTGGGTGGGACCTCTTCCAGCGGGGGGGTAAACGGTGGAGACCGCTGCTTATGACCCTGGTCTGTGAGGTTTTGGGAGGGGGGGATCGGGCCGTACCCTTGACGCCCCTGGTGGAATTTCCCCATACGGCGAGTCTCATCCATGACGATATCGAAGACAATGCAGATGAACGCCGCGGGGAGCCTGCTATCCATATACGCTATGGAACCGATACCGCCATCAATACGGGGGCTTTCTTGTACTTCCTGGCCCTAACCTGTATCGATCCGTGGAATGGTTCCGCAGAACGGAAGAACCAGGCTTTTACGTTCTGGGGCGCCGCGATGCGGCGACTCCACCTGGGTCAAGCCATGGACATAAACTGGCACCGGGATTTTTCCTCGCTTCCCAGCCTGGAAGCCTATGACCGTATGTGCCGGTTGAAGACCGGATCCCTGGCCCGGCTTGCTGCGGTTCTGGGGGTCCTTGCGGCCTTGCCCGAGGATACCTTACCTGAACATGAAGCTTTTCTATTTAACGCCTTGGGAAAGGCTGCCGAAAATGTGGGAGTGGGGTTTCAAATTCTTGATGATGTTAAAAACCTGACCACCGGAAATCCCGGTAAAAAGCGGGGGGATGATGTGGTTGAAGGGAAAAAGAGCCTTCCGATCTTATTATACCTGTACCGTCATGCAGATCGTCAGGAATGGGTGAGCCGTTGTTTTTCTGCTGCTCGGCAGGGTAATACCTCGGAAGCAGAAGAACTTATCGAAGCCTTGAGCGCGAGCGGAGTCCTCACAGAAGCGGCAGAGCGGGGACGCTCTCTTATACGAGAAGCCCGGGAGGTTTTTGCTCATATTCCCGGTGCAGCTCAAGGGTATGGGGGATCCGCGGCGCTATTGGGAGGGCTTTTAGATTTTATAAGCGGAACCTCGTTCAATGATAAGGAGGGCTAGGGATGTATAAAAAACGGGAAGTAAGGGTATGGACTATTACCCGAAAAGCTCAAGGGGGACTCGTCGTACTCAAACTCATGGATAGAGATCTCGTGATTCCCTTCTTTGCCAGTCTTGATGAGGTCCAATCCATAGTCACGGGCTACGATGTCCCGGTACTCAAGCGCCTTGGTATGCATGATCTGTTGCTGGAACTGGTACGGCAGATGGGGCTTGTTTTATTACGGGTAGAGGTATATGCTATTAAGAATAACAGCTTTTATACAAAATTGTTTTTTTCTAGAATAGCAAGGGATCAGGGGCAGGGAGGAACTGCGCATACAATCCTAAGCGTGCATAGTCGGCCGGCTGATGCGGTTGCGTTAGCAGTTCGCAGTAAGTGTCCTCTGTATGTCTCCCAGGGGGTGATTGAACAAGTAGGGGTTCCGGTGGCTTGTTTTACCGATGGGCCCGAAAGATTTGAAGAGGATCCGCTGGACATTCCGCCTTTTAGTCGAGAACAGGATTATGCAGGTAGTGGAGTACTCTATTGAAGGAGCCTAGAGCCAGAAGTAATCTTAGCGCGGGAAGTCTAGGCACAGACCGCGGATATGAGGGATATACCGGTTCTTTTAGAGGCTAAACAAAGAAGGCAGATCCCTTACAGTATAGTGGATAAGGTATGAGACGAAGATAGCATAATATGAGCCTTTTGCAAAAGGCAGGGTACCGTGCAGGTGTGTTTTTCAAAAGGCTCATATAAAAAGGATATGCCATGAAAGGTGAAGTGGTTGTTGATGTACTGTCGTTTGTGGGTATAGTCATAAAACAGATAGCTTGTTTGTATGAAACAGTACACTATACATGGATGCATAGATTTGCTCATATCTCTCCTGCCAGTCGTGTTCATAATCCTTTATTTCGGCCTTCCTATTCCCATAAAGCAGTGAGGCCTATTCCTGCCCAGGGGGTTTCTCCGAGACGGTCTCAGGTTCCTCGCCGGCATAGGGTTTGCTGGTATAAGGCTGTGCTGAGATGTGCCGTAGTGGCAGGCTTGGTGTGTTATATGATGCCCGATGGGTTTGCTTCCCTGGTCAGGCTGGTACAAAAACGAGAAACCGAAGCTGAAATCGGTGAATCCCTCTTTGAACCGGAAACAGGCATGGGAGGAATGCCTTATTTTGAAGTAGGGCTCTTGGGCATAGACAGTAAAACCGCATCCCTGGGAAAAGAGGCCCTCATTTCCGGCATACCTGAACCGGCGGAATATTCTAAACCTACATTACTCCTTTACACTTCTTATACCGTACAGCCGGGGGATATCATTAGTAACTTGGCGCAGAGTTTCGGCTTGAATCAGGATACCCTCATATCGGTAAATGGGATTACCAATACCCGGCTCCTCCAAATAAATCAGGTTTTGCGGGTGCCTAATCAAGACGGCATCCTTTACCAGGTTAGAAAACAGGATACCTTGGAATCCATCGCTGCTAAATTTAAGACCTCCCTGGAGGCCATTCAAACGGTGAATGAACTATTTTCTGACAGCCTTATGGTTAATACCACCCTCTTCATTCCCGGAGCCCGGCTTGAAATGCTTGATCTCCAGGAGATCAACGGGGATCTCTTTATATGGCCGGTCCGAGGCTACATCACCTCCCATTACGGGTATCGGTCGAGCCCTTTTACCGGGATTCGACAGTTTCATTCCGGTATTGATATAGGGGTTCCTATGGGTACGCCCATACGGGCGGCTATGGCCGGACGGGTTACCTCGGTGGGCTTTGATAAATCCTTCGGAAACTTTGTGGTGATTTCCCACCATGCAGGGTACCGAACCCTGTATGCCCACCTGAGCGTGATTCGGACTAAATCCGGTGACTATGTAGGAACCGGCGAGCGTATCGGCGATGCAGGAAGTACCGGTCTCAGCACCGGCCCGCACTTGCATTTTACGGTGTATAAGCATGGGGTTACGATAAATCCCCGAGCCCTTATCAAATAACGTGAGTTCGATGGAATATCAGGAGTCCGCGAATGAACGCTCATTTCAGCGAATTATGCGAATAAATTCGCGGACTTTTTTCTCTCGGTCGAACTCCCGTAGGTTCAGGACGAGGAGGGCATGCTTTTCTTCTAACGAAAAGGCATAGGAAAAAGGTTTATAGCATAGGGGCATACCAGAGGCTTCTTTCAGTGCTTCCAATTCCATGTGTGCTCCAAAGCTGTTTCCTTAACCAACAAAACCCATGCTCATGCTCGTAAGCCAGGTTTGACCAATCTTGGTACTCTACCTTTATCCTGCTATCCCCATATAGAGCCAGGGGATGAAGATAGCCGGGATGAGATTGGCTACCCTGATTTCTTTGACTCCCAGGAAGTTATACCCAATGGCTGCTACCAGAAAACTCCCTACGGCAGACATTTCCCGGATAATGTCAGGACTGAGGTAATCCTTTATGGCGCTGGCGGCCAGGCTTATGCTTCCTTGATATACAAAGACCGGCAGCGTGGAAAAAGGGTACAAAGCCGGTCATGGTGTTGTCGGTGAAATGCTCAAAATACGGGGCTATGGTTTACAGGCGGACAAGAAAACGTTGACCCTAACTGAAACACACGCTGACTGTGATGCCCAGTCTGAATATATGAACGAAGGATGCAAAAAGGCGGATGCCGCAGGCATACCGGTTATTTCGATTGACGCAAAGAAAAAGGAAAACATCGGGAACTTCAAGAACAACGGCAAAACGTATCAAGGGCACGGCAATCCGATACAAGTCCTCGACCATGATTTTCCGCTCAAAGGACTCGGGAAAGTCACACCCTTCGGTGTGTACTACATGTTCAAAAATCAAGATTTTGTACGTGTAGGTATCAGGTGCGATACCGCCGTCTTCGCGGTACAATCAATCAGGAAATGGTGGTACGCACAGGGAAAGCAATCATACGGCACAGCCGATGAAATCGTCATCACCGCGGATTGCGGCGGCAGCAAGGGTTAGCGAAACAGACTTTGGAAATAGGAGCTTCAAAAGCTGGCCAATGAAACCGGCAAAAAAATAACGGTATTACAGTACCCGCCAGGAACAAGCACATGGAACAAAATTGAACACCGGTTGTTTGCGTTTATCTCCAAGAATTGGCAGGGTATCCCGCTTAGGAATACGGCCCTGGTGCTTTCCCTGATTGGAGCAACCAGAACATCCGCCGGTCTGACGGTTACCGGTGTTCTTGATGAGTCCACGTATGAAACGGGTATAAAAATCAGTGATGAAACGATCAGTACTATCAATATTGCTCATGCTGACTTTCATGGCGAATGGAATTATACCATATCCACAAGCTTGTAAGATTTATTAATAAACACTTCCTGGCGTAATCATCCACGGACTTACACTTGTCTTTCTGGACGGCAACCTGCATTGCAATATCCACCGCCTCGTTTAGCTCCTTCGTTACGCTGTAACCATCCATGCCTTTATTCTCAATGAGCGGGGTAATCGCCCTGACAAGTTTCTGCCGTATACTTTTACATCCTTACACGATTCAAGCCCCGGATATTACTTTCGTTTATCACGGAGCCGATCAAAACGGTTTCCAAGAACTCCTTGCCCGCGCCGGTGATACCGCCGTGTCCTCATGCTTGGGCCTCGGCTGCCGCCCAAATATGTCTGCCGCGCTCATCCAAATGGTTTTGCATGGCATCCCATTTCCGCCGCAACGTTTCCACTACGACTTCTTTGTTCAGGTTTTCCCTTCTCATGTGCTTATTATACCATGATTATGGAATAATGCGTAGTGGTTGTTTTTGGGAGAAGCCTTGTTTTACGGCGGAGGCGCAAACGTCCGGTATCGGACACCGGCCTAAAAAGGTGCCTGACACCATTAGGATTTGAGTGATTGAATTTTCGTAACCGTTCACCAGTTAATCATGAGAAAGAGTATAATTTAGTCTTGCAACAAGGATGGTGAAGGAAGATTGTTCAAGCCGGAATAGACGCAATCGTACAGAAAATCTATAACCGGTTTCCCCTGCTGGGTACCGGTTGTCAGTATACTCAAGAACCGTTCCATCCACCGGTTCCCCCATTCACTGCGCCTCCCCTGGGTTACTATTACTAGCGCTCGTATCACCTGCTCCGCAGCGTTGTTTCTCGAAGGTATCTCATGATCTATAAGCCTAAACTATGCATCCCCCCATTCTTGCATCCCCTTCGCTATGTTTTCCGCCGCTCTTTGTTTCGCCACCCGGTATACCGCCGCCTTTTCTATCGACCTCCGATGGTTGTTCATCCGCCGTTTCCACCGCATCTTCCTTAATCCTTCCCGCTGCGGTATCCTTTCATACATCTTTTTTACCTCCCCCAGCAGCCTTTTCCCCTACCCGGATACCTTTTTGTCCCCCTATTCAGCTCCATAGACTAGCTCCCGTATCTCATGCGCCCAGCAGAACCGGAGCACCCTTAACGGCCCTATCTTCCCCGCGTATTGCTTCTATGCCCCCCAGAAATCGCAGAATAGTATCCCCCCATACCCGCTCCACTCCTTCGCTTCCCCCTTTCCCCCCTATCCTGAATACCCTTGCCAGAGCGCTCCTTATCACCCATACCCATTCAAGCTTCCCGCTCTCTTTCCTTCCCCGCTCTTCCCCATGCAGCTGTGCGGCTTCAGGCAACTGTTCCGCCAGTTCTTCAGAGGGCTGCTGTACGGTCTCCCTTACCCCCTCTAGTGGGCCCCCCAGCGGGTTTAACGCCCCTTGCCACCCGCCTTTGCCGCTTTGGAACCAAACCCACAAGATAGGTAAGGACACTCCGCAGAATGTAGGAACGAAGGGACGTGCGCCCTTATCGTTTACCACGCGGCCCCCTGCTACGCCCACCGCAGGTGCGCCCGTCGTAGGCGCTCTGGATTACCTTCTTGAAGCGGGGGGACTGGATCTGAAAATCTCTCGTACTTTTAGCTGATCTTGCTGCTAATATTTTCGCAATATTTCCAGAGGTCGCAGTTTCCCGGCTCGGCGTGCGGGAATCCAGGAAGCGAGGATAGAACTGAGGATGGTAAAAATCCCGATGAGTACCACCGCGGTCCAATCAATAATAATAGGAATGGTTTCTAGGTAGTACCCCGGGTCCAGGATTTTGACCCCTTCTTTCCGGAAGATTCGGGAAAAAAAGCCCAAGACCCCTTCCAAGCCATGAATAATACCGTTGATAGTACTCCCCAGGAACAGCCCTGCCCCAATGCCGATGATTGCCCCGGTCAACCCGGTCAGAAAAGAGCCCCAGAGAAAGATCCCGCTGGTAGCCCCGGGACTTGCCCCGGCAGACTTGAGGACGGCGATGTCCCGCTGCCGTTCAATCGCCAACATGGAGGTGGCAGAAGATACGTTCACTGCTGCCACCAGTACAATGAGGGCCATGATAAAGAGCAAGAGCTGCCGGGTGGATTCATAGGAACGGTACTGGGATTGCTGGAGTTCCTTCCAGGTGTACACGCTGTACCCGGATCCCAAAAACTCCCTCAGGAATAGGGCCATGCCATCGGCCTGGCGGTAGGGGTCCTGTATCTTAACCATGAGGTATGATGAGGATAAGTCCGAGGGGAGGATCTTTTTACCCGCTTCGTAGCCGATGATACACCAGAGGGCATCCAATTCCCGGTATCCCGAGGAGATGATCCCCCGGACCGTAAAAGGGGTCATCCGGGGTATGGTTCTGCCTTCGGAACTAAGCCGGATGGTCATGATTCGGATAGTATCCCCAATGCCCACCTGGAGGGACCCTGCCAAGGCTTCCCCTAAGAGTACATCCTGGTCAGAGCTAATCTTTGCCTCCCCTGCCACGGTAACCAGGTACGCCCTGCTTCCCGGATCCTCCCAGAAAGAGGCTTCGATTGCCCGGATGGTCCCACCGGTTTTCCCCTGTTTACCCACCAGCACCCCCAAGCCGTACTGTTCGGCCCACACACCCCGAATACCTTCCAGATTCCCAAGAAGCGGAACGATGGAGTCGATCTGGTCAGGATTTCTGAAATTATAGACCTGTACGTGACCGGTTCCCAGTTCTAGGTACCGGTCGGTGATCCCTCCAATCATGCCGTCTGCCACGATGAGGGTAACGATGATAGGGACCAGGCTTAAGGCGATCCCCGTTGCCGCACCGCGAAGGTACCGGCCCCCTTCATGGGCTCGGCCTAAAAGGTACCGCAAGGCAATGAAGAAGCCCGCCCTCCCGCTCATGGCTGCCTCTTTGCAGGAGTCTGCTCAGGCCCGATGAGGAGCCCTCCCTCAAGGGTGTACCGGTACATGGCCCTGCGGGCCACGGTTTCATCGTGGGTAACCACCATGAGGGTCTTACCCCGCTTCTCCGCTGCCCCATAAAGGAGTTCTGCTACGGCGGCGCTGTTATCCGGGTCCAAATTACCGGTGGGTTCATCTGCCAGGATCAGATCCGGATCATTTACCAAAGCCCGGGCCACGGCAACCCGCTGCCGTTCCCCGCCGGAAAGGGCCGAGGGGAAATGGTGGAGCCGGGCGTCCAGGTGTACCTCCTCAAGGAGGATCCGGGCTTTTTCCAGAGCCGCCTTTTTCTTCATGCCTGCCATATAAGCCGGGAGCATCACGTTTTCCAGGGCCGTAAAGTCTTTCAAAAGATAATGAAACTGAAAGATGAAGCCCACCCGGTCCCGTCGGTACCCGGAAAGGCTGCTTTCTGAAAGACCCGTAATGTCCGCGCCCGCGACTTCCACAGCCCCCCCGTCGCAGCGGTCAAGCCCTCCGAGAATATTAAGGAGGGTACTCTTGCCACTGCCGCTCTGACCGCTTACTGCCACGGTGCTTCCCTGGAGGACCTCAAAACTGATGCCCCGGAGAATATGCAGGGTCTCCGTGCCGGAAGTATAATCTTTTACCAGGTCCTTCACCGCTACCAGGAGCTTACTCATACCGTAACACCTCCGCCGGCCTAGTCCGGGAAACCTTTCCCGAGGCAAACCAGGCCGCTAACAGGGCAGACAAAAAACCAAAAAGGTATATGAGAAACACCTCCTGAGGTATGATCCGGGAAGGAATCTCTTTAATATAAAAAACCGCCGGTGAAAAGATCGCGAAGTCCTCTAGATTCGGGGAATGTCCCATGAGTATACCGGTCAAGGAATTCAAGCCGTGGATGATCCCATTCACCCCTGCTTCAAGGATCGTAAAGCACTGGCTGATATGGGTAGCAATCAAAAGCCCTAAGACCATACCCATCCCTGCTCCGGTAAAACCGATGATAAAACCGTCCCAGACGAATACCAGCCGGACTGCCCGGTCCCCGGCTCCCAAGGCGCGAAACAAACCAATCTCTTCCCGCCGTTCCAGAACCATCCGCCGCTGAGCCTGGAAGATGTTGAGGCCCACCACGATAAAGATAAGCCCCACCACCACAAACATGAGGAGTTTTTCCGTACGCAGGGCCCCAAAAAAGGCCCGGTTATACGCTCGCCAGCTTCTCAAGGCCACCGGTTCTCCTGGAAAGGAGGCGGTCAAGACCGGGCGGATAAGCCCCAATGCCCGGCTATCCTGCCAGCGGTTTTTGAGCTTGATCCCCAAGAACAGAGCCCCTCCCCCAAGGGCTTCTGCGGTATCCAGGTTGATAAAGCCCCAGCCCAGATCGTATTCATAGAAGCCGGAACGAAAGATACCCCTTACCGTGAGATAGGAATCGGTAGCAGTGGCAGAGACCGCGGGATCATCCCCTAAGAGGCCGGCCACGGAAACCAGGGTAATCTCATCCCCCAGTCCTACAGAAAGACGCCTGGCTAGTTCCACGCCCAAGAGGACGGAACCTTCTGTACTCAGGTCAAAGGAACCGGCCTCAAAAACCAATTTTTTCGCCATACCCCGGTCTTGTTCCAGCACATCTGGAGGGAGCCCTCGGATGAGGGCCACCTGGGGCCCTCCCCGGTTTCCTCGGATAAGCCCATGAAATTCCCTCAAGGGAGTAACTGAGTCAATCCCCGGAAGGCCCTTTATAGGGGGAATGACATCCAGCAAGGCCTTGGGATCCCCGGATTCAGAACCCGGCTTCTCTACCCTAATATGGTATGAAGCGATTTCCAGGATACTTTCGATAAAACCCAGTTGAAAACCGTTCATTACCGCGAGAATTACCGTCAGGGCCAGTACGCCGGTGGCGATGCCTAAAACTGCCAGAATCGGGGAAGGAGACTTCCCGCGCTTCCTGGATACATACCGAGAGGCCACAAAGCCTATCCATCTCACCTGGGGTAAAGGGCCTCCTCTGCGGAGGAGTTTCTGTACTATCGCACTGCGTTTCACCGAGGTTCCTCTTTTATAGATAGATCCCCTCCGCTTAAGGACGGACCCGTTCTTCCGATATTTTACGGCCATCTTCCCAGATAGCCCGGAGGACTAAGCTCCCGTTCATATATAACTCTTCGATTTCCTGACCCGTATCCCTGCGCACAAGCCGTTCCAAGACCCCGTTGAGGTAATTCCGTTCCAGGATACGGTCCCCTGCTTCATCGTAGGTATATTCAATGCGCCGTTCCTCCTCCCCGGTTTTCCAGTCTACCGAAGTCAGCCGATCCCGGTTCCAGGTATTATGGGTCTCCTTCAGAATAGTCCCGGCTTCATCCTGAAGGATCTCGGTTACTATCCGTCCCCGCTCATCCGTGGTGTATACCACCCGATCGCCGGCATGAGCGGCCTCAAGGGAAAGGTCCTGCATGAATTCCGAACCATACGCCGTACTGGGGCTGACAAAAGCCTTTTTTTGTTCTTCCACTGCCTCTTGAAGGCCGAGATGGGGAAAGGGTAAGCGGGTTAAACCGGTGTCCATAGAAACCTCCTGATGATACACTCGCTCCACTGCCCGCAGGGCATGGGAACGGCTATACCGGTAATAATCGCTCAGCACCAGTTCAATCTTTTCGCCTAGGGTTCCAGGGAATTCGTCTTCCTCTTCCTTTTCTCCCTCAATAGGAGCAGGAGTTTTGAGCCGGGTTTCCGCTCGAACAAGCAGTTGCTGCCTATAGAAGTAGGTGGTGATGGTTTCAGTACCCTCTTCGGCGAGGTGGTGTTCTTCTATAAGCAGGCTGCTTCCATTAAGAAAATCATAGATTTCAATGAACCCGGTAAACCGGGGTTTTTCAGGAGCCGCTTCCGCAGGCTGCTCCTCTGAAACAGGGTTAGGCTCACCTGCCTCATCAGGCTCTGTTACTGGAATACTCGTTAAAGAGGAAACCAGCATGGTCTTCCCCTGCTCATTCCTGAAGATCCATTGCCGCCGGGATTCCTCCCCTTCTTCGTAGAGGGTGTGCAGTTCGATTCGGTAGGAGGACCGGTAATAGGCTTGTAAGGGTTCGGGAAGATCCCGGGCAGCCATGAACTCCACTGAGAGGGAGTAGGGATTTCGCAATGCTGCTATCCGGGAGGGAATGCCTTCTAAGATCATTCCTGCCGCATTGGAACGATACCAATCCACAGGGGCGGCGTCTCTGGCTGCGGTCATAAGCAAGACCAGCAGCAGTCCATACCCGCTACGCAAGGCCGACAAATTTCTGGACATAACGGTGAGGATCAAAGGGATGGATATCCGGGTATTTTTCCCCGGTACAGATAAAGATCACCGGCACCTGGAGTTCCTCGGCTAAAGAAAAAACCACCCCTCCCTTAGCGCTGGAGTCGTATTTGGTCAGGATAACCCCATCCAGCGCGACTGCTTGGTGAAAGGTAGCGGCCTGAACCAGGGCATTCCTGCCGGTAGTCGCATCCAACACCAGCCATTTGATATACCGGGCCCCTGCAGCTTTGGCTTCCACTACCCGATCTATCTTCTTTAATTCCTCCACCAGGGCGGATTTGGTATGCATCCGGCCTGCGGTATCCGCGATGATCAGGTCTCCCCCCCCTGAACGAGCCGCTTCAATGGCATCATAGATCACCGCTGCGGGATCGCCGCCGTGCTTATGGGCCACCACCCGCACCCCGAGGCGCTCACCGTGGATTTTAAGCTGATCAATCGCCGCGGCCCGGAAGGTATCCGCTGCAGCGAGGATCGGTTTTTTATGCTGGGAACGGTACTGCGCCGCCAATTTAGCCGCGGTGGTGGTTTTTCCCACCCCATTCACCCCTAACAAGAGGATCACCTGTAAGGTCCCTTTGGGTATATCCAGGGATACCGCCGCGCCCTGTCTTGGTTCTAGGAGCAGTTCTTCCAGCAGTTTGGCTAAACCTTGGCGTACCCCTTCGGCATCGGCGATCTTTTCTTTTTTACAAAGAGCCCGTAAGGTATCCACGGTCTTGTAGGCCCCGGCAGCGCCAAAATCACCTTCTACCAGTAGATCCGTCAATTCTTCAAACAATGATTCGGAAACCACATGTTGGATACCAAAAAATTTTTTTAAACGTTGGGCAAAGCTTCCCATGGTCATGATCCTTCTTTTTCTGCTTCTACTGTTTTACGAGGAAGGGCGCACCTTCACTACCGGTCCACATATAACGGAATATGCGGTAAAAGGTTTCCGCTAAAGCCACACCTGCGGCGATACTCGTTCCTATAGAAATATAATACCGGGTAAGGGCCCCATCGTACAAATCAGGGTTACCGGTCCTATTGTAGGCGTTTATATGAGCAGCGGCTATACCGTTTATGACAAAGGCCACCGGCAAGGCAATCCAGAATCTTCCATAGGCACCGTACAGGCGCCTCCGGGATTTTTCTACCCGTTGTTCCTCCGCGCTGTGGCTTGGTTTTGGGTTTAAAGTCAGGGAGGCATGGCTTGTTTCGGCCTGTTCCCGTCCCTGGATGATCACCGATGCCACCTTTCCTTCGGTGGTTTCAACCTGGAAATGTTCCAATGCAGTGCGGGGTATGTCTACCGGTAACGGGGTTTCTCCCCGATACAGAGACCCTTGATACACCCTGGCCTCCTCAGGAGCCGCTATGGTAAGGGACCTTTGGCTCAACGGTTGTAAATTAATATACAACTCTGCCAACTCCCCCCCGGTAAGGTCCAAAGACATGCTCAGGGGCGTATAATTATCCGCAAAACTCTCAATGTCTATTGAACCAGGAGGATAATCCCGAGGACCTACTTCACCTCGGCCTGCAAAGGAACCGTCTACCAAGAGGATGGCCTCTTCCGGCTTGGTATGTACCAAAAGGGACGCAGGGGGCGCTTCAGAAACTACTGCTACAAGTCTATTGACCAATTCGTCCACCGCCTGGACCATAGTATCACTGGAAAAAATACTGCTGTCCTCATACTGAAAGGAGTCGGTATAAAGGGTATATAGTTTCAAGCTGATATATAAGCGGCCATGAAATGTCCCGATAGTCCCGGCAAGAAAGGCATCGGCCTTTTGGTTGGCACAAAACCGGTATTCTCCTCCAGGCTTGGGCGGCAGCGGAAAGATGCCTTTTAAGGTATTATCAGAAAACGTAAAAACCGGTCTCTCCGCGATAAGGGGCACCTCTGCTTCAGCCTTGCCCAGGGCTTCTTCAAGCTTTTCAATCTCCTTCTCAAGGGCCTTGAGGGTTTTTCGATATTTCCACGGAGGATCCCCGCCAAAGAGGAGCTTGTCCCGTTCTGCTCGTTTTGCCACCAGGGTTTTAGCCGCCGCAGCCTGAGACTTGGACCACGCGTAATGGGTATAATAGAGGTATTCTTCAGAAGGCCGGAACCGATGATCCACTTTTTTCAAGGCCTCCACGAGGGTTCGGGTCATAATCTCCCCTAAGAGTTGCTGGGAATGGGGAAGAGAAGAAACATCCAAGGCCGTTACCGATAAAACCCATGCCGTGTTCTGCGTTGCCGGAGGCTCCCCCGCATCGGTCTTGCCTAGCCCTTGAACGTGTCCGCATACAAGCCAGGGCAAGAGCATAAGCAAAAAACAAGCCCTCTTTAGAACCAGCATATCCCTGCCACCTTATATCTGGGAATTCCAGGCAAAACGCAAGTATTCCTCGATAAACAAATCAATATCCCCATCCATGACCGCTTGTATATTACCGCTCTCCGCCTTGGTCCGGTAATCCTTAACCATGGTATAGGGTTGAAAGACATAAGAACGGATCTGATTCCCCCAAGAAATATCCTTTTTTTCCTGGGCAAACTTTTCATGTTCCTTTTCTTTTTCCTGCCGGTAATAGGTATAGAGCCGGGCTTTGAGTATACTCATGGCAATGGCCCGGTTTTTGATCTGGCTTCGCTCATTTTGGCAGGCCACCACGATTCCCGTGGGGAGGTGGGTAAACCGGACCGCACTGTCCGTCTTGTTGATATGCTGCCCCCCGGCCCCTCCTGAACGGTAGGTATCCACCCGGAGATCTTCCGGCCTAATGATTACTTCTACGGAATCGTCGATTACCGGAAAAAGGTATGCCGAAGCAAAGGAAGTATGCCGCCTAGCATTAGCGTCAAAGGGAGAAATCCGGACCAGCCGGTGTACCCCGGACTCGCCTTTGAGGTAACCGTAGGCATAGGCTCCTTCGATCCGGGCCGTCGCGGACTTGATACCCCCTTCCGCTTCCAGATGATCCACCTCTTCTATGGAAAATCCCTTTCGCTCCGCCCACCTAAGGTACATCCGGTAGAGCATCTGAGACCAGTCACAGGCTTCAGTGCCGCCTGCGCCGGCATGAATGGTGAGGAAACAGCCGTTTTTATCCACCTCTCCACCCATGAGTTCAAAAACATGCTGCTTTTTATAGCGAGCGCTGAGGCCTGTCAGGGTAGTTTCGATTTCCTCATCATGCGACTCGTCTTTGGCTTCTGCGGCCAGTTCATAGAGTACTACCAGATCATCGATCTCCGTCTGCAGGCTTTTCCAGGGTTCATACCGACCCTTGAGGGTCTTGAGTTCCCCCATGAGTTTTTCCGCCTGCCCCGGATCTTTCCAAAAATCCGGATCTTCCGCTTTTTTTTCCAGTTCCCCTATGCGCTGTTCAAAGGAAGCGTCCTCAAAGACGCCTCCATGTTTCATAGATTTGAGCCCTCAAGCTTTCAATAGGGGCGCCTAATTCAGATAACAACATAGCACCTTCCTTATCGTTCCTGCTGCAACGGGTTTATACCGGCAAGCCGCTGGATTTACTGATCCGATAATTCCGCAAGGGGGAGGGGCTGGGGGGAATCATCTTCACCTTCCACCCGGGCAAGCTCTTCCATGAGTTCTTTGCCTCTTCTTGAGAGTTTAGCAGGGATACGGATCATGACTTTGATATAGAGATTCCCTCGCCTTCCCCCCGAGCCTGCGGGAATCCCTTCATCCCGGATCCTGAGCATTTTGCCATTCTGGATCCCCGGAGGTACTTTGACTTTAATGGTTTTCCCGTCCAGGGTCATGACGTGAATATCCGCTCCCAGGGCCGCTTGACTCATGGAAATGGGTACCGCACAATACAAGTCCATGTCTTGGCGTTCAAAATATTCGTGGGGTTTAACCCGGAAGAACACATAGAGGTCTCCGGGAGGGCCTCCATTGGGACCGGTATCTCCCTGCCGGGGGATAAGCACCCGCTTACCGTTTTCTACCCCCGGCGGGACCGTAACCATGATCTTTTGGCGTTTCTTTTGAGTCCCAGCGCCATTACATTCCTTACAGGGATGTTCGATAATATACCCTTCCCCCCCGCAGTTCGGACAGGTGGAGGCCACGGAAAAAAAACCCTGACTATGGCGGACCTGTCCAGAACCACTGCAGGTGGAACAGACCTTTTTACCCGTGCCGCCGGAGGCTCCGGTTCCTTTACAGACCGGACAAGCCTCATTGCGAGCGTACTGGATCTCCACTTTGGTACCGAACACCGCATCTTTAAACGATATGTCCACATCATAGCGGAGATTGGCCCCTTGCCGAACACCAGTACCACCGGAGGAACGACGGCCGCCGCTGCCGCCAAAAAAAGTATCAAAGATACTGGAAAAATCCCCGAAAATATCCCCAAAGTCGCGGAAGGCAGATGAAAAATCCTGCCCCCCTCCCATGCCTTCAACCACGGCAAAACCAAATTGATCGTAGGCAGCTTTTTTCTGATCATCCGAAAGAATTTCGTATGCCTCGGTAGCTTCCTTGAATTTCTCTTCCGCTTCTTTGTTACCCTGATTTTTATCCGGGTGATATTGAATGGCCAGCTTCCGGTATGCCTTTTTTATATCATCTTTGGTAGCGCCCTTCTGTACTCCTAGGACTTCGTAGTAATCACGCTTTGCCACAATAACACCCTTTTTACGTTAGTAAACTTCATTACAATTCCCTTCATTCCCCTTGTACCCGACGTAAGAATTGCACATGAAGGCCTTGCTATTTGTCATCCACCACTTCGTAATCCACATCTTCGGCTCGCTTGGTGTCAGCACTATCCTCAGCAGAACCGCTTCCTGCAGGATTAGAACCGGGCTGCTGCCCTGGTTGAGCCCCTGTCTGCTTGTATACTTCTTCGGCAATCTTGTAGGATACCTGTTTCAGGGCTTCGGTTTTATCCCGGATGGCCTGAACCTCGGCCCCTTCCAAGGCCCGCTTGAGGTCTGCAATGGCCTCCTCTGCCTTGGCTTTATCCGCGGCGTTGATCTTATCCCCCAGGTCCTTGATGTTCTTTTCGGTACTGTAGATCATGGTGTCCGCTTCGTTCCGGACTTCCGCCCGTTCCCGTTCCTTCCGGTCTTCTTCCGCGTGGAGTTCCGCTTCCTTAACCATACGGTCAATATCAGCATCCGAAAGCCCTGAAGAACTTTCGATACGGATCTTCTGTTCCTTGCCGGTCCCTAAATCTTTGGCAGATACATGCACAATGCCATTGGCGTCAATATCAAAGGCCACCTCTATTTGGGGTATGCCCCGAGGCGCAGGAGGGATGCCTACCAGATCAAACCGGCCTAGGGTACGGTTCTGATTGGCCATTTCCCGCTCTCCTTGCAGTACTTGGATAGAAACCGCGGTCTGACCATCAGCAGCAGTAGAGAAGATCTGACTCTTCCTGGTGGGGATGGTGGTATTCCGGGGGATGAGCTTGGTCATCACCCCTCCCAAGGTTTCAATCCCCAACGAGAGGGGGGTTACATCCAGGAGCAGCACGTCTTTGACATCCCCGCCCAAGATACCTCCCTGGATTGCCGCGCCAATGGCCACTGCCTCGTCAGGGTTGACCCCCTTATTGGGTTCTTTCTTGAAAAGATCCTTGACGATCTGCTGGACCGCAGGTATCCGGGTAGAACCTCCCACGAGAATGATCTCGTCAATCTGATCTGCACTGAGTCCCGCATCGGCGAGGGCCTTTTTGCAGGGCTCTTTGGATCGTTCCAAAAGATCGGTAACCATCTGCTCGAATTTCGCCCGGGTAAGGGTTTTTTGCAGGTGCTTAGGTCCTGATTGATCTGCGGTAATAAAGGGAAGGTTCACCTCAGTGGTCTGCATCGCAGAAAGCTCGATCTTGGCTTTCTCAGCGGCTTCCCTGAGGCGCTGCAAGGCCATACGATCCTGTCCAAGGTCTATAGCAGTATCCTTCTTAAATTCTGCAATGAGCCATTCCATGATCCGGCGGTCAAAATCGTCCCCTCCCAGGTGGGTATCCCCGTTGGTGGACTTCACTTCAAAGACCCCTTCCCCCAGCTCCAGAATGGAAATGTCGAAGGTACCGCCTCCCAGATCGTACACCGCAATGGTTTTTTCTTTTTTTTGGTCCTTGTTAAAGCCGAAAGCCAAAGACGCTGCCGTGGGTTCGTTGATAATACGCTTAACTTCAAGTCCTGCAATCTTCCCCGCGTCTTTGGTAGCCTGCCGTTGGGCATCGTTGAAGTAGGCCGGCACGGTGATTACCGCTTCGGTAACCGTTTCTCCTAGGTAATCTTCCGCGGTTTTTTTCATTTTTTGCAGCACAAAGGCGGATATTTCTTGGGGAGAATACTTTTTCCCGTCAATATCCACCCGTACATCATCCCCCTGTTCTACCACTCGATAGGGGACCAGCTTCATTTCATTGCCAACCTCAGCATACCGGCGCCCCATGAACCGTTTAATAGAATAAATCGTGTTCTCAGGGTTCGTGATCATCTGGTTTTTTGCCGGTTGACCGATTACCCGTTCACCCTTACTGGTAAACCCGACAATAGAAGGGGTGGTCCGTCCGCCTTCAGAATTCTGAATAACGATGGGTTCACCCCCCTCAAGCACCGATACGCATGAGTTAGTGGTTCCCAGATCGATTCCAATTATTTTACCCATATATGATAAACTCCTTTACCATTTTTCTATCAAAAAATAGAAAAATATAATTATGCCATCCTAATAAATATACTAAAAAATCATTTAGTTGCGATCATACACACCCTATCCTGTATAATTATGAGGGATTTTCCGCGGAGCCCCTATCTTCATTAGGGTCGGCCTTTTCCGGTTCCCTCTCGGTCCCCGGATGCTCAGGCATCAAGACCTTTACCTTAGCGCTCCTCACGATCCGATCCTTTAAGGTATATCCTTTAATGAAATCTTCCTTTACCACCGGCTCGGTTATATCCGGAGATTTCTCCACCATGATCGCTTCATGCCGATTGGGGTCGAAGGGTTCTCCGGTGGAATCGTAGCGTTTGAGGCCCCATTTGTTTTCCAACTGAGAAGACAGGCGCTTTTCTATCATGCCGATCCCTTCGTAAAACGCGGTGAAGTCCGCAGCAGTCTTCTGGGAGGTATCTGCCGCTTTGCTCGCCCGCTCAAAATCATCAATGATGGGGATGAGGTCCAAAAGCAAACTCTGATTTGCAAAATCAATGGCTTCCTGTTTCTCCCGGTTCATACGCTTACGGAAATTCTCAAATTCTGCGGCTTTGCGTAGATTCTGATCCTTAAGCTCGACGATCTGCTCTTCCGCATCCTTGAGTTTTTCCTCTAGCGTGAGATTCTCAGTGGGTTCTACAAGCCCTTGTTCGTCCTGAGCAGGTTCAGGGGCAAGGGGATCGGGGGAGGCTTCCACCGCCTGTTCTGGATGCGGATCTGCTTCGTGATAATCAGCACCATGTTCTGTTGACATAATCATTTACACCTTTTTTATGAATTCTGGATACTTGGTCTAACCTGGTGAAACCTATACACCTTAAGGCGTACTATTGCCGGGGTTTAAACCCGAAGGCTATTTAAGGCTCTCAGATTAATACTCATTAAAAACATACTTAACCAGCGCTATAAAGGTCAAGAAAATTTTGTTACTAGGCACTACCCGCCAGCGGGGTTAACGCCCCTGTATGGCAGTGGTGATAAGCGGTCACAGCGCCCCTTGCTTCGGGCCTTTACCACTTTGGGGCCAAGCCCACGATATGGGTGAGGACGCTCCCCAGGATGTAGGAACGAAGGGACGTATACCGCCCTTCCGAACCCCTCCGCCCTCATAACGCCCACCGCAGGTGCGCCTACCGCCCCCTGGCTTGACAGGTTTTTTCATGTTAGTTATAATAAACAAATAATGAAGAGTAGGGCAAACATAACGATAGGCTTCCCGTCACAGGCCACAGGCAATTATGTGGCCGTATTCGGCTTTGCTGGATTTGGAGCCTCTTATCCTTATATTTTTGTATGCCCCCCCCCCCCCCCCCCTAAAATATAACACAGCCCCAGACGATTTTTTCCCACACACTGTAGTCGGAGGCAAATCTGTCTCAAACGAGGGCAATTTCGGCATAGAATTAGGCAAATCCATCCCAAACAGGGGCAATCCCAGACCGAAATTAGGCAATTCTATCTCGAACAGGGGCAATCCCAACATGAACTTGAGCAATTTCACCGTAAATGGGGGCAAATCCATCTCAAACGGGAGCAATTCCGGTATGAAATTAGGCAATTTTACCACAAACGGGGGCAATTCCGCCTCCTATAAAAACAAGGAGAAACCATAATGTCAACCACAAGAGACTGGCTCCCGGCAAGCCGGGAAGGACAACTGGCTATGACCGGCGACTGGATTTCAGTATGTACCACAAGGCAAACCGACTGGAATATCCCCAATCCGGCCTTAACAGAACTCACCGCGCTCGGAGATACCGCCAAGGCCGCCCTCGAAACCGCCAAAAACGAGACCACCCGCACCCCTGTAGCCACCGCCCAATGCAAAGAAGCCTTTGACGCGCTCACCCTCTTCATGCGGGATTTTAAGCGGAGATATTTTTTATCCCCGCCCCTGCTTGATTCCGGCTATATCTCCCTCGGCCTCAAGCCCCACGATCCCGCCCCAACTCCCAGCGGAACCCCTTCAGCGCAAGTAACCGTGGAAACCTATCTTCTGGGACGGCACGAATTAGGTGTAAGAATCATCTATGTAATCGGCAGTTCCGCCGATCCCGCCAACAAAGGCTTCAGGATATGGTACACGGTAGTTGCCCCCGGTGAAACGCCCCCCGCCAACCCCGAGGATTTACGCAAATCATTTTTCACCAAACGGAAAAAGGACGTGATCGAATTCGACTTTGGGGACAGCGGAAAGACGGCGTATTTCGCCGTACAAATTGAGAACGAGGGAAAGAAAGGCCCCTGGGGGCCGCTGGTTGGGGTAATCATTCCATGAGGGCGGAATAAGGAGCGTGGAGTTTTTGCTATGCAAAAACTCCGAGGCAAACCGCTATGCGGTTTGCCCTGATACCCTAACAAAGGTGTTACCCGCTTAAGGCGGTTATACATACAAATTTTGACGGCGGGATCGCCATGTTATGGCGCGACCGCATGTGCGTGTAAACACGCAAAGGAGATACCATGAAAAAAAGACATGGTCTATTTTTCGGTTTCGTCGTTTTGTTGATAACGGCGATTTTCTCATTGGCAGGGTGCGACAATAGCGGATCATCGGATGATGACCCTATCCAACCGGGTGATGATCCCGATCTGTCGGACTGGGCGGGAACATGGAACGCTATCGACCAATATTTGGGGGATTCAACATTTGACTCGATGTGGGCAGATGCCGTAACCGCCATAACGACTGCGGAACCTAGCGCAGTCGTTGACGCGGCAACGCTCAAGGAGTTGTTCAAGCAAATGCTGAAGACGGACTTCAAGTCCTGCGTCATCGAGGGAAACACGATTAAAATCTACGATGCCCCCAATGCCACTGGTTCTCCTACTGAGACCATAACCTATACCTATTCCGGCATACACACCGTTGCTGGTGAAGGAGAAGAAGAAGATCAGGAATGGTTAAAGTTTACCGGAAACACGACTGGACAATTCAAATACTTAGTTTTGGGACCCACGCATCAGGACACTCCCGATTCCATGTTACACTTCCACCTTGTATACAGTACGGAAAGTTTTGATGCGGCTACTGCGGATCCACTCTGGGTTGCTACGGTAACGCCAACCACCACGACCATAGCACAAATTGCGGATGATCTTGCGGCGTTCCCCTGGGCTATGTACGCCTCCATGTTTGTCCCCAACCTGTCGGCATGGGCGGGAACATGGAATTGTTTTGGCAACTATGTAAATGAATCTTGGTTAGATGAGACCTATAACGCCGCCGCATCGGCAGCTTCCACGCAAACTGGTCAAACGATTCCCGCTGATACGATAAAAGGTCTTGCCGCAACGGTGTTCGCTACCCCCAATTTTAAGTCCCTTGTAGTTCAGGAGGATACAATTACCTTTTATCCAGAGCCAGATGCCGGAGGAGCGGGAACAACATTAACCTATACCTATAAACAGACATTCAACGGCAGCGAAGGGGATACCTGGTATGGTTTTGAAGGCGACCAGTCCGGCGCTTATAAATACTTGATTGCCATTCATCCCGATCAGGATTCTCCCCAGACACCGGTACATTTTCATTTTTTCTATGATGCGACAGGGCTTGAAAATGCTTTCAGTAAAGAAACAGGCATGTGGCAGCCGGTTGGAGTTAAAGAGGGGACTACCAATGAGCAAATTATAGCCCAATTCCAGGCAGTAATTGCAGAGATTCCCTGGGCGGCAGTATTACAAGCACAACAATAACGGAAAAGGCTGACGTTTGTAAGTTTTCAAAATTCGGGGGAATGACTTATAGATTTTGAGTCATTCCCTTTTGTCGGAATTTCCCCCCAAAATTCCTTCTTACTCCTTGTATTGTAACACTGGAAGATCGTATTCAAATACGCACACTCCGTAGGTAAGCGCGGCCTGCGGCCTTTAGTACTTAAAGCGCATACCCTAGTATTACCTTATGAGGTATGTCTATATACTGATCCTATGATTCTATATGATCCACATCTCATACAAACCTGTACTGATTACGGTATCATGCTCCCGATTTCCCCTAGCCGGGCACCGCGGATCATTGATTTTCTTACCCAGGCCGGGGTCCTTGGCAAGCAGCCCCTCAAACCGGTTTTCGATTGTTCTGGAGCCCGCCGCTTTCTCGGAGCGCCTCCGGAGCCCCTCATAAACCGGGAGGATCTGGAACGGGTCCATCAAAAGGCGTTCATTACGACGCTGTACCAAGAGGGCCCCGAAGGTTCCCAAGGACTACTTAAAGCCCTACTCCACACCTATGAGCTTATAGATAGCCGGGGACGGCCTCACCGTTATGAGCCGGATCGGGCGGTGAAGCCCTTGGTAGAGCTGTTTCACCTTACGGTAGCCCAGGTTGAGGGTACCTACCTAGCGTGCCGGCTTGCCTTAAAGCAAGAGGAACCTAAGCCGGGGTTCTGTTATTATCTGGGCGGGGGTATGCACCACGCCCGGTATGACCAAGGGGCGGGGTTTTGTCTTATCCATGATATCATGATTGCCGCGCGGAAATTGCAGGCTGAAAACCAGGTCCGACGGATCTGGATTATAGACCTGGATGCTCATAAAGGGTGTGGTACTGCAGAACTGGTACATTTTTCCCGAATCCGCGGGGAGATCCGAGGGAATAAAGACGCGGCAAAGGCGCTTGAGATCAGTACCCTCTCCATACACATGGCCAAGGGATGGCCTTTGGATGAGGAAACCTTGCACGCCGCGCCCCCGGGACGAGCCCCCTGGATCCAGGGGGATGTGGAGATATGCATCGAAGCAGGAGCAGAGGATACCTATGTCCCGGAATTACAGAAGGGGTTAGCGTCGCTGGAGCAACACTCCCAAAACCTGCAACCGGATCTGGCCGTCGTGGTTGATGGGTCCGACCCCTATGAACATGACGGGCTCCCTTCCAGTAGCCTCCTCAAGTTGAGTCTGGACTGCTGTATTGAACGGGACCAGCTTATCTATCAGTACCTCCAAGAACGGGGGATTCCGTCGGCCTGGATCATGGCCGGTGGTTATGGGGAACGGGCCTGGGAACCGAATGGGTACTTTTTGCGGACCTTGCCGGATGGATGAGGGACCCTGGTAAAAACCAAACCCTTCTTTCTTCAGGCACTACATGTTTAGTTTATTGAGAAGGAGCTTCCTGAATCGCCCTATTGGTTCGGAATCAGGTTCTAAGGCTAAGGCTGCTTCACAATCTGCGAGCGCTTGGGGAAGGTCATCCAGGTGATAATACGCCTGCCCTCGGCGGTAGTAACAAAATGCCTGATAGGGGTTTATCTTGAGGGATAGGGTAAAATCCTCAATGGCATCCAGGTACTGTTGCAAAACCGTTTTGACGATACCCCGAAAATAAAGGGCTTTATAGGATTCACGGTCCAATGCTAAAGAGCGGGTAAAATCTTCGATGGCATCGTCATATTGGGATCGGGCGAAACTAGCCATCCCGCGATGTTTATAAATAAGGGAAGCGATGGTATTTTGAGGTTCCAGGTTCAGAATAGAGGTGTATAAGATAATTGCTTCGGTAAACCGATGTTCGTTATGGGCATACAGGGCAGCAAGCAGAAGTTCATCAATCGAATTATTTTCCGGAGAGTCCTGGGATGCTAGAGCAAGAGATAGTCCATCTCCAGGGGTTTCTTCTCGGTCATTCTGAGGAAACGTGTTCGGTTTTTCCTGGGTAAAGAGGGGGATATCAATGGATGCTTCAATTTTCTTAAAAAAAGAATCCCGTCGTTTTTCCAACTCCCCGTTAAGCCGCCGCTGATAGGTCCTGACTTCCTGAAAAATCGTATCTGCCAAGGAAAGGCTGGCATTAAGGGCTGCTAATTTGCGTTTCATCGGTTCATCGAAGGGGGTAAATGCAGCTTTATACACCAGTTCATGTTCCACTTCAGCCCAGGCATCCTGGAGAATCGTACGAATTTGAATCTCTGCTACTTCCAATCCGCAGTCTCCCCGTTTTTTTATTAGGACTTCAGGAATTTTTACCAAAAGGTGAATTGATTCATAGCCAAATTCCTTGAAAGAATAATTAGAACCCTTTCGTTCCACCTCCACAACTTCAAAGTTGGCTTGTAAACACTTCTCAACCAGGATGTTATCTTCAAAAAAAGGGCATACAATCCTGATACCGATTACATCGGTAATACATAAGGATTGGGAACAGGCTGGATCTTGCGGCCTGGGACCTGCGGCCTTTTGAAGCAGTTGGATGTATTTTTTATAAAAACTCTCAAATTCCTTAACTCGGCCTTTGACTATCGGGCGGGATGAAAGAAACTTAAGCTTTTCCTCAAGGGTGGTTTCCATATCCCTGACAATTAAACCCCTTATCAAGGCGTACCCTTCATAGGCTTTCCTGAGCGTATTCTGATCGGGGATTATACGATTATACATCTGCAGCCCAGTTTTTCCTATAGAAAAATCAAAGGCTACCTAAAAAACTACTAAGAATTTCTCAGGTAGCCTTGTTCATAGTACTACTGTAAGCAAACACCTACCTCGTCGTCTATTCTTCAGCTTCCTCACCGTCGCCGCTACTACTAGCACCCTCGGTAGGAGTAAAGGTAGTCTCGGTAGCCTGCCGCTGATTATCCAGATACCGCTGAATTTGAGCTTGACCAAGCCGCTGCAATTCTCCTGTCTTCCGTGCAG
The DNA here is from genome assembly GCA_031258005.1 of Treponema sp. Lineage (GTDB taxonomy): Bacteria > Spirochaetota > Spirochaetia > Treponematales > Breznakiellaceae > JAIRLU01. The sequence continues at coordinate 16,864 of JAIRNP010000005.1, read as the reverse complement.
TCTCCCGATCCTGGATAATATTCCAGAGTGACTCATCATCAATATCCCGTTCAGTATCAAGGACCGCCTTATCGTAGATGAGTTTAACATCCTTGAAATAACCGATAAAATCTCCACCGGGGCTTGAGGCATTCCGCTGAATGAGGAATCCACCAAACTTTACAAAGGGCGTTGAATCAGGATAGAGGGGATACAAGCGTAATTCCCGATTCCGAACGTTCTGCACATACGCAGGATTATCCCACCGGAGTTCTCCCCAACCTTCAAAGTTAAGATAACCCATGAAGTAGGTCTTTTCGTTCCCCTTGTCATCAATCAAGATCACTGAAAGGGCATGGGGAAAATTAAGTCCATAGGCATTTACGGCTATTGACCTAATCGTTCCTACGTTTTTGACTACCCCTAAACCACCAGCAGGTTTACCTTCATCATCAGGTTCACCCTCAAAGCGACTCGGACCCGTAACCCCTGATTCTTCACCGGCTTCGATATTTCCATCATCATCAACGGTTGCAGGAGGTTCAAACGCGGGAATGTCAAAGGGCGGCTTCACAATGGCCCAAGAATTAAAGGCCTCCACCGGGAAGTGGATACGAACGCCCATCACCGTTTCCCATTCTTTAGAGGGGGCCTCTTTAGTATAACTGAGATGCTTGGTAGTGATATTCTGCGCAGAAGATGAAAATACCACATCCCAATTAGTTATAGCCAAAGAAGATTTCATCTCTACCTTTTGCCGGGCGGTGAAATTGCTGGTGGCCTCATTGGTAAAGTCCATCAAGGTCGCACGGTTTTGAGTGGGCACGTCATTTTGATCGGGAACAATATCAGCCGTTAATTTTGAGAAGTCGATAAGCACCGACTCTTCAGCAAACACCGATCCCATTACCAATAACGTGACGACGACAAGAATGAAGATACGTTTCATTCACAGCTCCTTTCAATTGTCTGTAATTTTAACATACTAGTTATTAACTAGTATACAAAATATAATTTATTTGTCAACGGCTTTTTACCCCGATTTCTGCAATACGGGTAAATTTCGGCATAATTATTCAAGGCTGTTTTAAAAGGTCAACGGGTACAACAGCCCGCTTTTCCCCTATCTCATCGACCGGTACCTCATGCCCGTGGATAAAAAGCTTGACCTCTTGTACCGAAGGAAAATTCCGCCGGATTCCCTGTTGGAGCGTCTCGAGAGCAAAAAAGACATCCCCCTCCGGGGCTTCTAAAAGGGGTAAGGCAGCGCTTTCCGAAAGATCTACGTATACCACCGCATCCCGGTATAATAATGAACGAAGCCTCGTCTCTCTTGAAAACAAGGGCAGGGAATCCGGTACAATCGGTCCCAGGAGAACCTCCTCCACATAGCGTCTGAGGGCAATTTCTTCGATGGGGGACCGGGAAAGCATGCGGTTTTCTACCACTGGTTTTCCATCTCCCAAGGTATAAAATATAAAGGTCCGTCTCACCTGGTTCATTTGCCGGAATTGGATGCAGGTGAAGACCCCCAGCAGGCATAGATAAACCAACCGTCGCATATACGGTTTTACCCGCAAACCGCGCTTCTTTTTAAAGTCTCTCGTACCCCTACCTGCCATGCCCATGCTTTTCATTCGACCATTGTATATGGCGGCCCTTCATCACTACAACCCTTCAAACTCACCCACAAAATCCATAATACCCTTATATAAGGCTTCTGAAAAGAGCTGCAAGTAGGTTTCATCGGTCAAAAGCGTGGCATCCGTTTCATTACTGAGAAAGCCTAACTCCACCAGGACCGAAGGCATCCGGGCATTCCGTACTACAAACCATTCCTCTGCCTTGATACCCCGGGAAGGAAAAGATGTCCCCAGGGTTTCATCAAACCGTTGCATAATAGATTCGGCCATCCTGATACTTTCAGAGGTGAATTCCTCTTCAAGCATGGCATTAAGAATGGGAATCACCTCTTGGGTATCCTGGTATTTCGACTGGTCAATGAGGGTCCGCCGGTATTCGGGATTGAGGTACCACACCTCATAGCCCCGTACGTGTTTATTGAAGGATGCGTTGGCATGGATGGAAATGAATACCGTGGCCTCGTTATCTTGCAGGGGAATCCCATTGGCTATGGCTACCCGATCATCCAAGCTGATGAAGGTGTCCTGATCCCGGGTTAATAAGACCTGTTTATCGGGAAAACTGCGGGAAAGCCGGCTATGGAGGTCCTTGGAAACCTTGAGGACCAGGTCCTTCTCCTCCACCCGTAAGGATTTTCCATCAATAGTATGGTTTCCCACTGCTCCGGTATCTTTACCTCCATGACCAGGATCCACAATAATCGCGGCAATACGAAACTGGACCGGCGCTTCCTGGGAAAGGACAGCTTCTAGCGCCTCGTTGAGGGTACTCACAAAGGCTTGGGGAAACTGCAGGGTTCCGTGCTCAAGAAAGGGAGACGGAAGGGAGAGTATTTCCTTGCCGTTAAGGATAACCAGGCCCGTTTCACCGGGCATCCCAACCCGGAAAGCTATGTACTGATCCGCCCATGAAAAGATGCCGGCCTGGAAAAAGGGATCCCAGCGGAATGTGGCCGCCTTTCCCGGGGAACCCAGATTTTTGAGGGTTTCATCTAAGGTGAAGGTCTTCTCATCCCCAAAGCCCACTGTTTGTGCAGATAGCAAGAGCAGCTTGGAAAACAAGAGGCCTATCAAGAAACGCCGGTTATGTATCAATTCTATTACCCACAGAGCTTCTTGCAAAAGGCGAACCTTCGGTTCGATGTTGGTTTTGCAGAAGCTCTTGCAGTTTTTCGCCAACGAACCTCTGGTTCGTGCGAACCTCTGGTTCGCGGGCTGCAAAACTGCGTTTTTTAAAGGTTGCTCTTTCAAAATTTCAGTTTTGAAAGAGGCCCCACAGAAAGCCTTTTCATGGAGCTTGAAGAAGCGTTGAACTAATCACCACAGGAACCCTGAGTCATTAGGCCGGTACGGGGATCCGCATCTCGATACCATTGATACTACCGAAGTTAACCGGGTTTCGGCATATCCTGCTCCTTGTACCCTCGCCCTTCCTCGCTAGGCCCCATGTACGTACTGGTATGGCTTCAACAGAAATGGAGCAATACCGAGGTATCTACCATATATACCGCCCCCTGATACCCTCCCCGGATCAGCGCAGCCCAAAAACGGCGGCCCAGCACCAAGGTTCCTGGATCCTGAATCGGATCCAGGGCATCTGCTTCCCATAGGGGAAGGGAAAACCCGGTGATGGTCCGAACCGCTTCAAGACTTTCTTCCACGGTCCTTCCCATATAATCCCGTAGGTCTGATTCGATCAAGGGCTGAAACCGCAGCAGTACCACCCGGGCGGTTTCCAGGGACCCCCTGATTTTTGCGGGCTCATATTCCGGTTCCGGGAAAGCCTCAAGAAGGGAACGAAGGGATGGGGAAACCTTAAAAGCCCCTGGGGGAAACCCTTGGTCTTTGGTATCAGAAGCAAGAAATTCCCCGGTTTCCCTATCCGGCGCTTTAAGGCGGATCAAAACCAAACGAGCAGCCTGTTCTGCGGCGTTCACCGCGGCTTCCCGGGTAGGCGCGGCGCTGATACTATTCCCGCACTTGCTTACGTTGTTTTCAGGAAACCGGACCCGGGTTCCCGGTTCAATCTTAAGGAACAGCTCTCGCATGTGGGTAAGCGCCTTGGCCGCTGCTATGCCCTGAACACTCCGAACCGTTCCGGGGATGGAAATAAACGCCCGTTCCGCGCTGGTCCACTGACGGATCGGCTCAAGGCCTTTGGGATGCCTCCCTAAGGCGATCTGGATGGCTCCTTGGGTAACCTCCACCCCTGAGGAGTAGGGATAGGTCCAGCCTGACATATACCCTCCGGAAAGGCGAGCCGCAATTTCCCCTATCATAGGCCCCTGGGAGGTGAGTTTCATATCCCCCTTCGCCGCTCCATTGGTGATCCCCAGGGCCCGGACCCCTGCTTTAAAAACCCCGAGGAGGCCTTCAGCCGCCCCGGCCTTCAGGGTGGTAGGCATGGTATGGCCCATTTCAATGAAATAGGGAGGGAAAAAGATATGCCGGTCCGCTAAACCGTAGATGCGAATATCCCCCTGGTATACCAAGGCGTCTACCGAAAATTCAGGCCCTTCCATGTACGCTTCCAGGATAACCCGATTGGTTCGGGAGAATCTCAGCGCATCCGCCACCGCCGGGTTGAGCATTTCAGGGCGGTCCACCTTGCAACAGCCCCGGGCGCCCATATTGTCCACGGGCTTAACCACCAGGGGATAGCCAAAGGGAGGAGAAAAGCTCGAATCCGGCACTGCCTCCACCACCATGAATGCCGGAGAAGGGAGCCCTGCCGCTTCAAAGCACCGGCGCATCCGTTCCTTGTCCGAGGCATTGAGGGCAGCCTCATAGGGGATCCCAGGAAGCCCTAATTGGGCTGCCACCCAGGCGACGGTGGCAGAAAAATCGGTTCCTGCGGTCATGATCCCGCTCAATCCTCCCCGGGCTTTAAGGGCCATTCCCAAGGCTGCTATGCCCTCTTTGTCTTTTAAATCGATCTGTTCAAATCGATCCGCTAAAGAGACACAAGGAGCATGAGGATCCGCATCTACTGCTACGGTTTCAAGCCCTAATGCCTTGGCAATTCTGATAGCAGGTCCTTGCATCACCCCTGCACCCAAGATCAGCAATCGTTCTCGCATATCATCTCCCCCCCGCCAATTTCCTCATTGCATGACGGTCCGCTCTTTGACCGCCGGTTTTTTGATTGCATACACCTCGAAGGTATCTCCCAGATGAAACACCCGGCTTATCCAGAGGAATAAGCCGTATACCCTGGGCTTTTTCCCCCGGGCTTCACTTAAAAATCTGCCTACCAGGGGAAACCGTTCAGGATGATGGCCGGAAATAACGACCTTTTTGACGTGAAACCCAAAGCGTTTGAGCATACTCCCGGTACGAGCGGGGCTCCAAAGGGTCCAATGATCCTGGGGGCTTTGTTCCAGGAACTTGGGGAAAGACCTGCGCCCGGATATGCCCGAAGCAGAAGGGGTTGAAAAGGCCAATACCCCGCCAGGCTTGAGGAGCCGGTACAGTTCGGTTAAAACCACGTCAGGTCTTTCAAAATGTTCCAACACATACCAAAGGGAAATAAGGTCAAACCCTGGGCCCCGTATTTCCTCAGGCACCGGAGTTTCCGGGAAAAAACCCCGGAAAGCCGGAATGTGCAATTCCTCCTGTACATACCGGACCGCATCTTCCGCGGGGTCCATGCCAAAAGGCAAAAACCCTTCTTCCTGAGCGGCAACCAGGAAGGGGCCATACGCACAACCTATATCCAGGAGCTGAGCTTGGGGCGTGGAAGGATCTGTCCCCCGGTTTCTTCGGGATCGACCGAGTATCTGCTTACTATAACGAAGCCGTTTTTTTCCGTACTGTACCAGATTCGGGAAATCTTCCAGGTAGGTTTTGCCGTATTGCTGCTTATAAAAGGAAAAAAAATAATCCTCCCCATATTCGATGGGAGGCGCCGTAGAACGGAGGAGATACACCATACCGCACCGCCGGCACCGCCGGTAAGTCCGATCCTGGAACCGGGCGCAGACCGGATCCTGAGCCGGCAGGGCGCCGCCGCAGAGCGGACAGGCCGCGGGGACCCGGAGGGTATAGCTCTTCACCAGCTCACCCAGCCCCTGGGAGGAAGGACCTGCATCCCCTGACAGATTAAGCCCATACCGCACCCGGAGCCGCTCGCAGCGATCCCCCAACGCGGTAAGGGCTTCATCGTTGAGATGAAGGAATTTCCGGTTCTTGGGATGCGGCCTGTCAAGAACCGCGGTATACAGGATGCGGCGTAAACGGCGCGCCCCTTTTTCCCCAATACCCCCCGACATAAACCCGGTATGTACCGCGAGTTTTTCGTGATAGGCACCGGGGGATAGAAGCAGCACCGGCACCCGGGCAGCAAGGCTTTCAAAGGCCGTGAGGCCGAAATGGGTAATCACCAGATCATAGCAGGCAAGCTGCTCCCGGAGTTCTGCCATGCCCGCTACAACCTGGATTCCTGCGTCCGCGAGGGTTGCCCTGTGCTGTTCCTTCATGTCGGTCTTATGGAACCCGCCGAATAAGGCGGTAATCTCTGTTTGGCCTGGTACTTTCAAGGCAAGGCATACCGGAAGCGTAAGCCCCCCAGGATCTTCAGCGCCGAAACTTACGAGGATCTTCAGGGGCTCTCTCCGGGGAGCATTAAAGGAAGGCCGCCGGTTCTTCGGCAGCGGAAGAAGGCTTGGGGCGAGGATATTGGGAGGAACCCGGCCCGGAGGACCCGGAAGCAGATCCATGAGAAAATCAAAGCGCTCCCGCTGCGGTCCGCCTTCATCAATACCGATCAGGGGAGCTAAGGCCGCCCAGTGGGCGAATTCATCTGAGGCGGTTCTGAAACGATCCAGGATAATACCTTCCCAGCGCCGTTTCCTGATACTTTCCCTATCCCCTATAAGCCAAGCCGCTTCAATCTTCGCGTCCGGCCTCGTAAGCAGGGAACTATGGGCTAAAACATCCTGGGGTTCAAGCCCGGGAATATAGAGATACGCCTCCGCTTTCAGAGCACGGAGGGACCGGACCAGAACCAGGGATCGGACCAGGTGCCCGCCCCCGCAGCCTTTTTCCAAGGTGGAAACCACCAGGAGGGGGCCATGCATCATGACAGTTCACCTGCTAAAAGTGGGCCGCTCCTGCGGTATACCGCGATGATGGCCGCTCCCTGAAAACGCTCCGCTCCATACGCAGCCAGAGCCTCGAACAAGACCTGGGCTCGCCGGTAATCTTCCGGGGTATCCAGGCTTATCCGCAGGGAAGGGCCCTGCCATACCAGGGGAGCCAAGGGCCGGTGGAGCCGGAACAGCTCAGGATGGGTATATATATAGGGACACACGTGTTCCCGTTCAGCCGGGAGGGAAGCATCCCGTTCAGCCCGGAGCAGGGCTTCGGCAGCAACCGATTCCACGCCTGCCCCATAAGGCAGCCCGCTATAACCGGCATAATCAGCCTCACGGCTCAGGGCCTCCTGGTTGAGGGTATTCGCCGCATCTACAAACACAAAGGGATTGTCCCCGGTGGCCCGGATAAGGCGGTCTATCCCGAAGCGGCGCACCGCTACGCCATACCGGTTTAACACATCTTCCTTGGATCCGGCTACCAGGTCAAAGCCGGCTTGTTCCGCCCAGGGACCAAAGGCTCCAGCACAATCCTCAGGGCAGGCAAGCACATACCGATCCGCGCCGATACCTTTGAGGGCCTCCATAACCTGCAGGACCAGGGGTTTCCCTCCCAGGGGCAGGAGGGCTTTTCCCGGAAGGCGGGTCGAATCAAGCCGCGCCTGAAGTACCACCGCGGTCATCATTCCAGGGGCCCTGAACCTTCCGTACGTTCCGGTTCACTTTTCGGATGTTCAAACTTAAGCATTTCCATTCCCGTACTTTCCGTTTTTCCCTCTTCGAGTATCCGGGTATGATCCTCGGTTAGTTCGCCCATATCTTCCCAAAGCTCGGTTATGGCCCGGGCATCACTGCGGAACCGGTACCGGTTCGTCTTTACCCATTGCCGCCCCTGGGAAAAATCATTCCATGCCGCCAGGAGGGTCTTGCCGCTCCGCCAAAAATACCGGGGGAAACACCGGAGCGGAATCGTGGCGGAATCCCCCCGGAAAACCGGAGCCAGATTCTTGAGATAAAAACGCCGATAACTTTCATCGGCGGTACTATCTTCAGGAGGGGTTTCTCCGTCATAGGAAAGGCGGATAAGCTGAGTAGCGCCTATCTGTTCTCCCCACAGAGAAGCCCGGAATCCGAAATCCATGAGCTGCCAGTGGGTACTTTTCAAGGTACTGTCAAAGCCCCCCAGCCGGATAAACCGGGTCCGGTCATAGATACCGACGCCGTCAAAGGGATACAGGGAGGGCTGCCCTTCTTTGGCAGGGGTAAAGAAGAGGGGTTTGACCGTAGCACGGAACACCGCGGGGGCGATGAGGGTAGGCAGAGTTTCAAAATGGGAATTTTGAATCAAGGGAACCGTACAAAGGCGTTTATACGTACTTTTTTGCCCTTCTCCTTTGTACAATTCTTCCTTACCCAGCCGAAGCCGTTCCTCCATTCGGGAAGCTCCCCCGCTATGGAGGATCCGCAGATCGTTGCGTAACACAAAAAAAAGCGGGCTCGAGAGTTCTGACGCGGCCAGATTGATCTGTTCACCAATACTGACCGCTTCCTTTAACAAGATAAATCGAACCTGGGGAAAAAGCCCTGAGAGTTCTTCCACATCGTACCGTTCCTGGGGGCCTTCCATGGAGATGATATAATCAAATCCAATCTTTTCCAGTTCCTGAAAACGGGTACGCCGAGGATACCGGCCTCCGCCTCTGCCCAGAAGCACCGCGGAAAGCCCCGTAGAAGCTCTCCGTTCTGTACCCCCAACCGCAGTATATGAAGGCAAGGTATTATTAAAAGTTGTAGGTATAGTATTCATCACACCCCGCGCATATTCCCGTGTAAGCCGGTATACACTGTTCTCGATAGAATACGGCACCCCGGGACCAGATGGTTTCCAGGGGATCCGAAAAAACATTGCCCCAGATCCCTTTTTCCGCTGGGCCGGTGAGGGCCGCAAGATCTTCCCTGCAGCAGGGAACGGTTCCGTTAAGCAGGATCACCATATCCCGCAGGAGGTGCCAGCAGGGCTGACGTTTTACCGGTGAGAGATCCGCTGCCCCTAAGGCAGGTAGGGACCCGCAAAAATGATCGTATTTTTGAATAATGATACGCGCCCCCGCTTCTTTCCAGGAGCGATAGAATTGTTCAATATCATCTTCAAAGCCTTTGACTCTGACTGCCTGCACATAGGCGTCCTGCGGAAACAAACGGTTCAGGGTTTTGGCATTTGCCAGGGCCTCGGCATACCCAGGCCCCCGAATTTCCCGGTACCGTGCCGGATCCTGGGCATCCAACGCAAGTATCCAGGAGACCGGCGCCATTCCATTACGCCGGGGCAGGGCTTCTTGGGCTTCCGCTGCCAGTTGCTCCAACTCATCGGTTTTCCAGCCCAGACCAGAAGTTTCGATAACCAGGGATAATTCAGGCCGCAAGAGGACCCGGCGAATAAGCTCCAGCTTTTCCGGGTGCAGGCTTAATTCCCCCCACAGGGAAAGATCGATCACCCCATCCCCGGCAAAGGGGATGATACGCTCTAGGAGTTCTTCAAAACGATCCGTTTCCAGGAAGTCGGTTCTTTGGGTAAGATCCTCTGAGCCCTGAAATCGCGGATACGGACAGAGGGTACAGCGCTGAGGACAAGGACCGGCTGCTTGTATGCTAAAAAAATTGGGAAGCGTCCGAAGGAGTTCGGGTTTTTCGCTAATCAGGACTTCCGCATCCTGGGCCTTGGAAAAACCTGCTTCCGCAAACCGGGTCAAAAGGAGGAGGTTTCGCTTGGAATCTGCGGTAAGGCTCAGGCGGTGGCGCCGGAGATCCACCGGGGAAAGGACCGTTTCAATATCAAAGGCATTAATATCTTTTTGTATAACCGAAAACAGGAGATCCCGCGCCACCGGGCCGTCCGCATCTCCCAGAATTTTTAAGAGAATTCCCCCCATACCGGGAGCGAGAATCTCCGGAGCAAGTCCGTAGGGCCAGCCGTCGGCATAGGAATATTCCGCCCCATACTGGAGATGCCGCTCCGCCAGAGCCTTGGCCAACTCCGGATCCAAGAAAGGACAATCCCCCCAGGCAAAATACGTGAAATCAAAACCTGCCGATTCCCTGGCCAGGGTATCCAGAACCTGCTTCTTGGTCCATTGCGCGGTCTGAATCAGTTCAATGCCGTGAACTCCATCGGTCCGCCGGATGGGCCTCGTTTGAGTTAGAAGAAGAACTTTACGGGTATCCGGGAACGCAGCCGACCGTTCCACCGCAAGGGCCAGGGCGCTTTTTCCTGAAAAGACCTGTTCATAAGCCGCCTCGGTAAGGCTGCCCCCATATAATACTGCCAGGGCATTCATACCTTACCAATATCGGCATTCTTGATACCTGCCAATAGAGGCTCGTGAAGCAACCGAAGGACAAATCGTTACATAATGAGCGTACGTTCGATGCACGCCCATAAGGCAAGTTTGAACAGTTGGGAATCTTTCCCCCATTCCGTTTCACCCTTGCCTTATATGGAAACCTTACTTAGGGAGCCAGTCTAAACCGGCCAAAGGATGCAGCCAGATGTATATCCGGGGTTTCAGTTACCGATGCGAGATCATCAATCCATGATATCCACCGGGGCTCTTCGCCATCGGTGCTCCAATCACTACGGAACAGCCCTACGAGAAAGGAGGTCTCGTTGTCATCACTGAGCAGGCCCAGTTCCCGGAATGATTCCAGCGGGATTACTCCCTCTACGGAATAGCGGTCATCAAAAATCCTGCCCGCTACCTGTTGGTCGGTGAATGCCCAGTCATTATCCTGATCCCGAAGATAATAGACTACCGAATAATCATGCACATGCCCCAATGCATCCAGGGAGACCACATAATAAGGAGGAAGTTCACCTTCACGGGGCCGATCTATTTGATGGGAAGCAAAAAACAGATGCACCGCGTCTAAACTGTCAACCCCCGCTTCATCCTCCACCTCTTCTGCGGAGACGATATCCTCGTCTTCAAGGACAAAGGAGAAGTAAAGGTTATCTGCATCATGATAGGCTTTAAATACTGTTGCAGGAGCCACATCGTCTTCCCAAGGCAGAACAAAATTACCGATAGCCGGTACCCTGTCCCACACTCGCTCGTCCGCAACACCGTCAAGCACGAACACCGCTTCTTCACGATTAACCACATCATAGGTTCCCGCGAAAACCGTTCCGGCTACACCGATTAGCACCATAGCTAATACCCATTTTTTTACCATGTAATCGAACCTCCGATACATAATGATAATAGCGACTTTTTCAAAATTGCATATCTTGAAAAACCTTTCTGAGTTTAGCATATATTTTTATGAATGACAAGCGCTAGGAGGCATGTATGAAAGGAGAAAGCATATAAAAATAAAAAAACTGCTTCAAAAAAGAAACCGTTCCCTTTTCGTCCGGAACGGTGTCTTTCTCATAGTTTTAGAGTATACCCAAACAGAAGGGCTCGATAACCTGAACTTACTGCAACAACTGGAGAATACCCTGGCTGCGCTGATTAGCCTGAGCCAACATGGCCGTACCGGCCTGGCTAATGATCTGATTCTTGGTAAAGGAAACCATTTCACTCGCCATGTTGGCATCCCGGATACGGGATTCAGAGGCCTGCAGGTTTTCCGCTCCTATATCAATGCCCAGGATCGCCTGTTCTAAGCGGTTCTGGTACGCTCCCAAATCTGCCCGCTGCTTACTCACCCGTTTGAGAGCTTCGTCGAGGGTTCCCAAGGCCCGATTGGCGCTATCCGGATCCCCAAGGGTAAGCAGGGTATCGTCTCCCACATTCCGAACCCCCAAGGCTTTGGCGGTCATCGTGCTGATAAACACCTGTTCCCGTTGATCCATATTAGCCCCGATATGGAGCCACAGCGAAGCGGTAACCACATTTTCGCCCCCTTCCCGGGCAAACCGGCCGGTGAGCAGGTTCATCCCATTGAATTGGGCATGGGAAGCAACCCGATCCAATTCGTCGATAAGGGCCGATACTTCGATCTGAATATAGGTGCGGTCTTCTTCAGTATAAATCCCGTTGGAAGCCTGGACCGCCAACTCCCGAATCCGCTGCAAGATATCCTGGGTTTCCTGGAGATACCCTTCGGTAGTCTGAATAAAGGAAATCCCATTCTGGGCATTGGCAGATGCCATGTTCAAACCCCGAATTTGACTCCGCAGCTTTTCGGAAACTGCAAGGCCCGAAGGATCATCCCCGGATCGGTTGATCCGCAAACCGCTCGACAATTTTTCAATGTTCTTTTCAAGAGCTGTCTGGGTGGATTTAAGGGACCTATCGGCAAACATAGCGCTTATGTTGTGATTAATGATCATGCTGTCACTCCTTTGGCTTTTTCGGCGCCTTATTATTCTTCATCAGAATTTTCAACGCCCCGGCATCCATGCCGTCTGCATTATTGTTCATAACAAAAAAACAGGCTTTTCGAAATCCTCAACCTATCTTTAGTATTAAGTGAAAGAAGAATGAAGATATCTGAACCTCCTAAACCATGAAAGGGCCCAAAATCACATGGTTTTAGTCTAATTCTAGTATTATATCGGATATTGCCGAGAAAGGCTTTAGAGAAAATTTGATCCCGCCTAAGGCATGGTAAAGGTTATAAGATGTATGAGAAAAATATACAAATTAAGCCGATATAAAACCATGCAATATCCTATTTGGTTTTTATGTATCCTCATAGCAGGGATATGCTTTTCCTGCGCTACCGGCCCCAAACAGGGGACCCCCGAAACGCCTGGTCCAAAATCCCTGGTTTCAGAAACCCCTCAAGGGAAGGTTCCAGAACTTCCTCCCATACCTCCGATCCCTGAACATATCCTGGGTCGGGGCCAAATCACTGCGGAAAAGCTCGCTTCGTTTTTACTTGCGGCTAATCCCGAAGCAGACGAAGCCTTTGTCCAAGACTTAGCCGGGCTCTACGTGAAAGAAGCGGGTATCGAAGGGGTCAACCATGATGTGGCTTTTGCTCAGATGTGTCTTGAAACCGGATTCCTCCGGTATGGAAACTTGGTAACCGCAGAGATGAACAATTTCTGCGGCCTGGGATCGGTGGGGCCCGGACAGCCTGGGGAATGGTTCCCGAACCCTCAAACCGGTGTCCGTGCCCAAATCCAGCATCTCAAGGGGTACGCCACCGATGCCCCGCTCAAGCAAGACCTGGTAGATCCTCGCTACCGCTGGGTCCGGTATGGTTCATCTCCGGGAATTAAAGGCCTTGCGGGAACCTGGTCTGCGGATAAGTCCTATGGGGACAAGATCAAAAATATCTTGGAACGCCTCTATCAATTCTCATTTGGGGAAGCGTCTTAAAGGAAATTCTTGAAAGACAGGGAATTGGAACCGGGAAGGTACCGATACCTGAGAACCCTCAGGATCCGCCTAGTCGGTACCTATCGTTCTCGGTAAATAATACGACCCCGGTTTAAATCATAAGGGGAGAGGGCAATTCGTACCCGGTCACCGGGTACGATACGGATATAATGTTTACGCATCTTACCAGAAAGATGGGCAAGTATAAGGTGTCCATTTTGATTGTTCAATTCGACCCTAAACATGGTATTCGGGAGGGCATCTCGGACTATCCCTTCTACTTCAATCGCTTCTTCTTTAGCCACAATAACTCCTTGGCACCGTAAAAGAATCTTAGGACTTGGTTGTTTTCAACCAGGATCAGCATCATGGTTTTTCTCAAAACCTAAGTACTTAAAATTGCAGTTTTTTAGCTTGCTTCTTATGCTATATCAGAAGGGTAAAAAATGCAAGATGTGGGGTCAGGTCTCAGGATAAACCCTAAGAACCAGGCGCGGCATGGTACTACTTGCCTACACAAAAACGGCTGAACATCACCTCAAGCATATCCGCCGTAGACACTTCTCCGGTGATCTCTCCCAGGGCATATACCCCTTCCCTGAGGAGCGGAGCAATAAGATCCAGGGGCTCTCCCCGGTCTGCCAATGCCAGCGCCTCTTCCAAACGTTGTATGGCCACGCTGATAAGCCCTTTCTGCCGTTCCGTACCTATTCCCGATGAGGTTCCCCTCGCTTCCTTTCCTCCGTGGGCAAGGGTCAACCGGGCGGCTATGGCAGATGCCAGTTCCGGGATACCCCATCCGGTTTTGGCACTGATCCCCTGGAAGGACCCTGCTCTTTGTTCCAGCATGGCCGAAGGAGCACATAGGTCAATCTTGTTCCACAAAGGGAGGATCCGCTTCGGATCCTCAGGAAGAAACTCAGGAAAAGAGAACATCTCCTCCCCGGTATCTGACCGGCAGGAAGCATCTACCACATAGAGGACCAGATCCGCCTCTTTAAGCAGCGCTCGACTCCGTTCCATGCCCAGTTTTTCTATATCCCCCCCCGGCGCTGCTTCCCGGATCCCCGCAGTATCCACCAGGCGGATGGGTATGCCTTCAATGGAAATCCACCCCTCTATCCAGTCCCGGGTAGTGCCGGGTATGTCCGTAACAATGGACCGATCCTCTTTGAGGAGCCGGTTGAAGAGACGAGACTTCCCCGCATTAGGCCGTCCGGCAATGACCACCAAAGCGCCCTCATGGTACAGCCGTTCCATACGGTAAGACCGGGCAAGTACGCGAAGCCGGGCAAGCGCTTCCTCTGCCAGGGCGCGGTCCGGCAATCTCCCTGCAGCCTCATCATCCGGTGCCCCGGGGTTCCCCATAAATTCATCCTCAGAATAGTCTAAAAAAATTTCCGTTCCTGCCAGGACCTGTACTAACTGGTTCTGGATACTCCTGACTTCCTGTTCCAGGCTGCCGCTCAGCCGATTCACCGCATGGCTTCTTGCCTCATCGGTCTTGGCGGAAACCAGTTCCATCACCGATTCCGCCCGGGTCAGGTCCAGTTTCCCGTTCATAAAGGCCCGGAAGCTGAATTCTCCCGGAAGGCTATCACGGAACCCCGCACAATGCAGGACCCGCATCACCCCCTGGACCGGGGTAATCCCTCCGTGGCAGCAAATATCCACGCTGTCCTCGCCGGTGTAACTTCGAGGGCCCCGGTATACCGAAACCAAGACTTCGTCGATCTTTTCGTTTTTGTCCAGGATCCAGCCATGAACCACGGTATTTCCCGGAGCCTCAAGCAATTTGGGAGGCCGAGAAAAAACCGAAGCTACCAAGGGTATGGCATTTTTTCCAGAGGTCCTGATGACGGCCAGGGCGCATTCGGCCAAGGGAGTGGCCGGTGCCGCGATGGGGGCATCATCACCATAGGTATAAAATAAAGGATTCATACTGAAATAGCATAAAACACCCCGGATGACATGTATAGGGGAGTTAGGCGAAACGGATATGCGGGAAACGGAACCGCTCTGCGAAGACGGATCCGGAGGCGACGTTCATGAGGATGCAAGAGGACCCTATGGGAAACGGGCATCTGAAGCCCGGCTCCACTGTGCACATAGGAATGGAGAACGGATTTGTGCGTGGGTATGCTCTAGTTCCCACCCCCGCGGACAGTCGGACCTTGAAACCCCCCTGTGAGGAGGCAGAAGCAAGGGCTGGGGGAGCAGCCGAACGTGATCATAAGCGATTGGGGGTACGGGAGCGAAGAAACCTATGGGTATCTGGAGAACCAGGGGATACAAGCGGTAGTGAAATACGGGATGTACCGGAAGGAACAGAGCAGGAAATGGAAAGCGGACCCCTGAAACAGGGAGAACGGGGAAAACAACAGAAAAGAGCAAACGAAGGGTGGCTGCGGCTGAAGGGGAACGCACAAAGAACGCTGTAAGACGAGCGGTACGCACGGTTGAGGAAACAGGGGGGCGGTTGAGGTGGAGCCGGTCTTTGGACAACTGAAAGGGAACCAGGGATACAGGCGGTTTCTGTTACGGGGAAGGGCGAAAGTGTCCAGGGAATGGGGCTTGCTTGCATTAGGATACAAGATGAAGCAGATGCACCGGAAAAACAACCAAAAACCGGCCTGAAGTGGAGCCATAATCCCCAAAATTCCGAATGTTCAGAAAACGTTAAAAACCACCACCGGGACAACCATAAGGGCTGCCGGAAATGGTACTTTCTAGACAGCCCCATGGTAGCCGGCGCTATTTTAACAGCGCCTGTCGCCGTTTAATTATAATACCGGATCGCGTAGGTACCGAAGGCATAATCGTAAGGTACAAAAACTCCTACATAGATGGTTTCCCCCGCGCTTACGCTGACGGACTGAGGGGAGCTATAACCGCTATCTTCCTGAAATAGTATGTCCTCAAGGCTGCGAAAGGCAACTACCATAATATCAGTAGAATAGGCGTTTGTGCCATCAGAGGAGTCGTCCCATTGCAGGTAGTAGGTCGCATTGGTCGAGGCGGTAAACTGATACCAGTCAAGCTGTCCCTCTGTGGTGATGTTCCCGGTTGCCCAAGTGTTAAGGGTCAGAGACGCAGGCGTCGGGGGCGTGCCGGAAGCCTCGCCGGACAGAGGTCCCTCGCCGTGAGCGTTTGTTGCGCTCACCTTGTAGTAGTACGCGGTTCCCACGGAAACGTCGGTGTCGGTGTAGGAAGTTGTCTCCTCGCCGCTTACCGTCTCCACCAGGTCGTATGTTCCGCCGGCAGAACTTGAGCGGTACACCTTATAGCCTGTGGCTCCGGTAACAGAGGCCCAGTAAAAACCAACCATGCACGTGGGACCGGGGATTCCTTGCGTGCCGACATAACTAGGAGCCTGCTGGGGCGGTCCCGGGTTGTAATACTGGATTGCGTAGTCGCCGAGGGCCCAGTTACCCTGAGGCGCAACCCGTACATAGATGATTTCCCCCGCGCTTAGGTCCACGGATTTGGGAGAATCATCACTGCCCCAGGTGATAAATATCAGGGTCCCGTCGCTCTGGTACGCGGATACCAAGGTTTCCGCTGTTTTACCGCTGTTTTTCCTGTCGTTCCATTGGATAGTATAGGTTCCGGCGGATTCGGCGGTAATCTTGTACCAGTCAGCCTTTCCCTCTGTGGTAATGTTCCCGTTTGTCCATGTGTTAAGGGTCAGGGACGCGCCGGTTCCTGCTGCCAGCGGCGTACCGGAAGCCTCGCCTGACAGAGGTCCCTCGCCGTTATCGTTTGTTGCGCTCACCTTGTAGTAGTACGCGGTTCCCTCGGAAACAGTGGTGTCGGT
>JAIRNP010000147.1 GCA_031258005.1 Treponema sp. | reverse complement strand
CATTGGGACACCCTCCATGCGGTATCCCCATTATAATTTGGGCAACAGCGTCAACAAGTTGACGTTTCAATTTGAGGCATGACCTCTTTTCGACAACATTTTTGATGAGGCAATGCGGCCTCTTGACGGAACGAATGAGCCTGGACTATAACTATACTATTCTTTAGCAAAAGGACAATCGTTCATGTACGCATTGATAGAATTTAAGGGAAAACAGTATAAAGCCGAACCGGGGGCCCTGTTGAAGGTTGACCGTATTGATGCAGCGGTAGGGGCCAATCTGGATATTGACTCGGTACTCCTCATTGCAGGAGAGACCCTTCAGGTGGGAACCCCCTATGTGCCGGGTGCTACGGTATCCGCGGTGGTGGAAGCCCATGCAAAAGACCGGAAAATCATCGTTTTTAAGTATAAATCCAAAAAGGATTACCGCCGTAAGCAGGGGCACCGGCAGCAGTATTCGGTACTTAAAATCGGAGCTATCCTGGGAGCATCATAACCTGCATGATCGGGATCGACCTGGCTTTAGATGAAGCAGGGCTTCTCGTAGCGTGCGGCGTGCAAGGCCACGCCCAAGCAGGGCCCAAGGGTAACGATGTCGTTTGCGCCGCAGTGTCGGTGCTTACGAAGACGGCCCTGCGGGTGCTTTCATTGCAGGAAGGGATACGGGTACAGGGCGGCGCAGAGCGCGGGGTTTTCCAGATGGAACTGGAGTACGCCCCCCAGGGGAGAGACTTTCTTTTTGCGGCAGGGATGTTCCTCAGAGAAGGACTTGAAGCGGTTGCCGCTGAATACCCGGATCATTGTACGGTAACTATAACTACAGAGCGGAGGGGCTACTATGGCTCGAAAACGGGGCGGCAGCGGCGCTAAAAACGGACGGGATTCTAATCCCCAGTATCTCGGTATTAAGGTATCAGGAGGATCCCGCGTCAAGGCGGGGACCATTATCGTTCGGCAGCGGGGTACGAAGATACATCCCGGGTCCCATGTAGGGTGCGGCGGGGATTATACCCTCTTTGCCCTGGTGGAGGGGACCGTGTCTTTCTCGAATCGCCGGGGCCGGAAATTGGCAGGGATTGTTCCGGCAGGAACCCCGGAATAGGGGAGTAGAGCAGGTCATCAGTGGGGTATATACCGCGTAGATCTACTGGAAAAGGTGCGTGTCTTGGGTCTTGGAGGGTACCGTAAGCTCACGGGTATGGGTTCCCTGACCCGGGGTACTATGCTCTGGATTTTGTAAAGGGCGTGCGTAAGATATAAAAGTTTCCTGTGCTGCGTACTTGTGCTCCTTTAAACGACAAGTTGGATAAGAATGGAAAAATTTGCCGACGAAGCGCTTATTGAGGTCTTTTCAGGTTCCGGGGGAAATGGGTGCGCGGCCTTTCGCCGTGAGAAGTACGTTCCCCGGGGAGGGCCTGCCGGAGGAGATGGCGGAAGGGGGGGGGATGTGATCTTTGTGGTCCGTCGTAACCTCCGTACCTTAGCCCATCTCAGGTATAAGCCTTCTTTTAAGGCGGAAAACGGCCGAGACGGAGAAGGTTCCGGCCGGTATGGCAGACAAGGGCGGGATGTGCGTATTCCCCTGCCGCCGGGAACCCTCTTGAAGGATGCGGAAACCGGGGAACTTATCCGGGATTTCGGGAAGCAGGAAAAGGACTTTGTATTCCTCAAAGGAGGAAACGGAGGCTGGGGGAACATACATTTCAAATCTTCGGTACACCAGGCCCCCCGCAGAGCCTTACCCGGAAAACCCGGTGAACACCGGGTTCTTCAGGTGGAGTTGCAGCTTTTAGCAGATATAGGTTTCGTAGGCCTCCCTAATGCGGGAAAGTCTTCCCTCCTCAACCGGTTTACCCATGCCCGGCCTAAGATTGCTCCCTATCCTTTTACCACCAAAATACCCAACCTCGGTGTCTTGAGCCTGGATGACCGGGATATCATTCTGGCGGATATTCCAGGACTCATAGCAGGGGCATCTCAAGGGGCAGGGCTGGGAATTCGTTTCTTAAAGCATATTTCCCGTACCGCAGCCCTTGCATTTTTAATCGATCTCTCTGAGGATAAGTATCAGGAGGCTTTTTCTATTGTATACCAAGAACTCGCCGCATTTTCCCTGGAATTAACCAAGAAACCCCGGATACTGGTAGGCACCAAGTTGGATATGCCGGGAGCTGCCCGCCGTTTAGCCCGGCTCAGAAAGGCGTATACCGAAGAAACCGTGCTGGGTATTTCGGTCTTTTCAGGAGCAGGCATCCCGGAATTAGCGGCCTTTATGGGAGATCTGGTTTGTATCCCTGATACGAGCCGGGAAGAGGTTCAGGAGCTATGAAACTCGCGATCTTAGGGGGTAGTTTTAACCCGGTACACATGGGCCATTTGGTATTAGCCGATACGGTCTTGAGCGCCCTGAGGTATGACCGGATTATTCTTATTCCTACCTACCAGTCTCCGTTTAAGCAAGGTGCGGTAGGGGGCGGTCCCCAAGATCGGCTGGACATGCTTGCCGCATCGATCCCGGGAGATCCCCGGCTTACCATGGATGACTGTGAAATCAAACGGAAAGGGGTTTCCTATACCATTGATACCGTCAAAGATATCATTGCCCGGTACCGTCCTGAGGGAAAACCGGGGCTGGTCCTGGGGGATGATCTGGCGGGGAACTTTTTTTCCTGGAGACAGGCTGCGGAAATTATGCGTCAGGTGGATATCATCATCGCCCACCGTGTTGCAGCAGCATCCGAAAGCTTTCCTTATCCTCATAAACGGCTTAACAATGCCATTATCGAGATCTCTTCTGCGGTCCTGCGGGATAGTATCAAGGATCAAGGAAACTGGCGTTATCTGGTACCCCATGGAGCCCGGGCTATCATTGAAGACCGGAAGCTCTATGGATACATCCCTCCTGAAGCCTGGGGAACCGTTCCTGGGGTTCCTGCAATGCCCGCTGTACCGAGTACCTGGGGACGTATCGGTGAAGTAGAAACCGCGGTACGCATGGCCGTGAGTTTTTCCCGGTTCCTCCATTCCCGGAATACCGCCCTCCTTTCTTGGGACTTGTGTATCCGTTTTGGCCTGGATCCTCAAAAAGGGTACTTGGCAGGTATTGCTCATGATATATGCAAGCCTTTGGGGGAGGAGGAAATGTGCTTCCTGGCCCGGATGGATGGGAAAGACATTGATGCCGTGGAGCGACAAAAGCCCTCTCTCCTTCATGGCAGGGCGGCTGCGGTAGTACTGAAAAACCGGTTTAATATACATGATGAAGCTATTCTTGAAGCAGTACGGCTCCATACCACCGGAGCTATGGGCATGGGACCCCTGGCAAAGGTGGTGTATATTGCGGATAAGCTTGAAATTTCCCGGGAAAATCGGGATCCTTCCATCCTGGATCTCCGGGAAACCGCGAATCTGGACCGGCTTTTTGGAGCGGTTTTAGAAGAGACCGTGGGCCATCTTCGCGCTCAAGCCCTGGATATTTCCGAGGGAACCCTGCGCCTGTTTGAAACCGTACACAAAAGGAACAACCGGTGAAGAAAGCAAAAGTTGATGCCAGTGCGTTTCTTCTGGGAACCATTGTGGTCCTCCTGGGGGCGGGTATTTTTATCACCGTAGTGGCCTTACGAGCCGACCCCATCGAAGGGGTTTTTACCGGAGACCGGGTCATCCATACCCTTTTTGTCATTGAAGGGGATGCTAAACCCCTGGGTACCTATGTGCTCATGTACTATCCGGTTACCAAACGGGCGGCGATTTTTGATATACCCGGTGAACTGGGTTTGATTTTACAGAAGATTAACCGGGTGGATCGGATTGATATAGTCTATGACGCTGAAAAACCCGCTGCCTTTGAACAGGAAATAGAACGGCTTTTGGGGGTTGATATCAGTTTTTTCGTGGTTTTGAATACCCAAAATCTCTGCAAGGCGGTGGACTTGATTGAAGGAGTAGAACTTTTCATCCCTGTTCCAGTGGAAATCTACCAGGAATCCGGGCCCATTCTCTTTCCTTCAGGGATAACGCGGCTGGACGGCGATAAGGCGACAAGCTATGTTACCTACGAACTCCCTGATGAAGACCGGGAACTCATCACGTTCCGCAGGCAGCGGTTTTTCTTAGGGTTTCTTAAACGCTTGGGAGAGAAAAACGATATCCTCAAGACCCCCTTGGTAGCCCAAGCCTATCAAAGCATGCTCAAGACCGATATGAATCCCCGGATCCGGACCCGGCTTTTTGATGCATACGCGGGAATCGATATGGACAGGATAAGTATACAATCCGTAGGGGGGAATATCCGGGAGGTTTCAGGACAGACCCTCTTGTTTCCCTATTATGACGGCAGTCTCATCAAGGAAATTGTACGGCAAACCCTGGGGGGGCTCACCCGGCAGCTGGAAGGGACCTTTACGGAACGGGTTTTTACGGTGGAAGTGCTCAATGGAACGGCGATCAACGGCCTTGCCGGGAGAACTGCGGAACTGCTGCAGGGTTTTGGCTATGATGTCATCGCCATTGGTAATGCAGAGCGGACCTACGACGCTACCCTTATCGTAGACCGATCCGGCAATGAAAGTATGGTCAAGATCCTGGGGGATATTATCCACTGTAAAAACATTCAGGTTGAAGCGCAGCAGAACACCAATCTGGAAATGGAAATGACCATGCAAAACATTGAATATAGATCTGATTTTACCCTTATCATCGGGAGTGATTTTAATGGACGATATGTTTCAGACGGCTGATCCTCTGCCGCCCGATTCGGTATATACGGCGGCCATCGAACTGGGTAGGCTGCTGCGGGATTACCGGGGGGGAAATGTGGTGGTTATGGACCTGCGCAAGCTCAATGGGTGGACCGACTTTTTTGTGATAGCCACGGTAACGAGCGTCGCCCATTTACAGGGCTTGGAACAGCATATCAAGGAATTTTCCCGGGAAAAGGGTATCGCTATACTCAGACAGTCGCCGCGGCCCCGCGCGGTTTCGAGCCGTTCCTATACCGAGGAATGGCGTATTATCGATCTCGGGGTCATGGTGATTCATCTGATGACCGCTCAGACGCGGGCCTTTTATGAGCTGGAACGGCTCCTCTGGAGCGCTGCTCCTATTATCTTTCATGAAGATCCGCCTCCACGCCCTGTATAGAACCTTTAACCCCCGCCCCTTTTTGAGGACGGGTACCTCCCGGGATTTTGTGCTCTCTGTTTCTTTGGCACCCCTTCATGCACATTGAAACTCCCTGTGTATGACCGATTAATCTGAATCTAAAAAAGTATAAAAATTCACGGTCGTGAATTTTTATACAATGTATGCACCGGGGCGACAACCGCCTAGCGGCACCCCTGGCTGCGGCTATTCGTCGAAATCCTCATCTTCAAAATCATCCTCGAAATCTCCGTCCTCGAAGGCATCCTCAAAATCATCGTCGTCGTCAAAATCGTCATCTTCGAAATCGTCGTCGAAGTCATCGTCCAAATCGTCGAAATTATCATCATCGCCGATATCTTCATCCTCGTCGTCTTCATCATCAAAGGCAAAACAAGGATAGGGAAAAGGGTTAGCCTCTTTTGAGGAGTACTGCCCATGGTCAAGACGGGCGTTCTTCAGAGGCAGCAAGCCGGGCATTTCTCGCGAGGGCGCCTCGCCTCCCAGGATCCGCCCGGTATTTATGGTCTCATACCGAATCATAACATGCTCCATTTGCTTTAATTTCTCTTGAAACATACGAGAGAGATTTAGTATCTGTCAACTGGGTTAAGCATGTATTTTACCAGATTATTGAATTCGTTTCCACATTTGATTTTGAAACCGCCTCTCGGTTCCCGGCGTATAGAGAACCGACGAGAACCTTTTCAAGGCCGCGCTAAATCCCCCGCTTTACCGACTCTGGTATTTTGGGTATATTCTTATAATATGAGGCTGTTCCAAAACTTCAAGTTTCGGAACAGCCTCATATTATAAGAACCCATTGCCACCATGCCGTGAAGGAGCCTATACTGAGAATCCAAGCGCCCTGCAAGATCAATGTGCATCTCCGGGTGAAAGACCGGCGGCCTGATGGGTATCACGACTTGGAGAGTATTTTTGTAACCTTGGCCTTTGGGGATACCTTGTGGGTTGAGCGGACGAAAGAAGCAGGGGAGTGTACTATTCTGATGGATTGGCAAGCTCTCCAAACTGCAGGAAGCATCCCCGGAGCAGAGGCGTTTCCCCGGGAAAAAAACACTGTGTATCGGGCAGTATCCCTTTTTAGACTTGAGACCGGGTTTACGGGGGGTATTCGGGTCCGAGTGGAAAAACGGATACCCTTAGGAGCCGGTTTAGGGGGGGGCTCTTCAGATGCGGCTTTCATGCTGAGGGCCTTGCAGGTTCTTGCGGCGCCGAACCTTCCGCAGGAGAAGCTTTTGGAAATGGCCCTGGCCCTGGGAAGTGATGTTCCCTTCTTCTTGTGGGGAGGAGCGGCTTTTGTATCTGGCCGCGGGGAACAGATTCTGCCCCTTAAAGCCCTTGAGGGGGTATGGGTGGTGTTGGTGTATCCCGGGTTTCCCAGTGATACTGCCGGGGCTTTTGGTTTATTAGACCAGGTGCGTTCCGAATCAGGTTTAGACCAAGAAGCGGGCATGCGGGATCTCATCGGTGCCTTCAGCGGGTCTCCGGGATCCTGGCCGTATAGGAATGATTTTCTGCAGGTATTTTTAGCGGTAGGGAATCAAGAACAGGCCGCGGTATACCGGAGGATAGTGCAAGAACTCCAAGACTGGGGGGCGGATTTTGCTGGTTTATCCGGGGCAGGATCCACCTGTTTTGGCATATTTAGGAATGAAGGAGCGGCGAAAGACGCAGGAATCTCCCTTTCAAGAAGGGAGGGGGTATCGAATCAAAGGTATTTGGTACAAGTAACATTTCCGCTTGCGTAGATGGTTAGTGAGGGAGTAGAATAAATAATAAGTTATTCTGGACCGATAAAAAGGAGATGCCCCATGGAGATAACTGATATTAGGGTCCGTAAAGTGACCGGCGAGGGAAAATTGAAGGCGTATGTAACGGTTACATTTGATGACTGTTTTGTGGTACATAATATCAAGATTATCGAAGGAAAAAATGGGGTATTTATCGCCATGCCGAGTCGGAAAACGAGGAGTGGAGAATACAAGGATGTCGCCCACCCCATTCACCCGAATTTTCGTAATGAGTTGCAGATACGGATCCTGGATAAATATGATTTTGGCTGCGTTCCCGACGATCTCTCGGTAGAACTATGAGGGCCTTCAAAACCGAAGGTTCCTATGGGGGAGGGGGCTAGGCGTACTTCATCTTAAGATACTATAATCACCGTTAAAAGGATAATAGGGTTGTTCAAACACTTCAGTTTTTGAACAACTTCCGCTTAAAAGGACTTGTTATCGAACAAGTCCCATAATTCAGTGGGACGTAGGCAAGTGGTAAGCCACCGGGTTTTGGCTCCGGCATGCACAGGTTCGAACCCTGTCGTCCCAGGAAGGAGTAAGTATGAGTCAGGTTGTTTTGACAGCTCAAAATAGGACGGTTACCGGTTCCGGGGCAGCCCGCCGGATCCGGCGTACCGGTCGTATACCGGGGGTCCTTTATGGGCGTTCTGGTCAAGCCCGAGCCATTGATGTGGATGCCCAGGAATTTGTAAAAAGTATCAAACATATTTCCGAAAGTACGATTGTAACGGTGGAAATTGAGGGGACCGCCTATAATGCCTTTGTAAAAGATACCCAGCGTAATATCCAGGATGGTACTGTATTGCATGTTGACTTTTATGAAGTGGAAAGCGGTGTTATGCTGCGGGCCAAGGTTTCGGTCCATATCCATGGAAACCCTGTGGGGGTTCGGGAAGGGGGTACCCTGGAATTGCCCCTCCATGAAATAGAGGTGGAATGTCTGCCTAAAGACTTGCCGCAGCGGATTGCAGTGGATGTGTCGGATCTCAAGCTCAATCAGTCGATTCATGTACGGGACCTTGCCCTGGGCGAAGGTGTGCGGATCATCTCCGGGGCGGATCAGGTAGTGGCGCTTGTGAAATTTGCCAAGGCTGAAGGAGCAGCAAGCTCTGAAGAAGGGGCTGGAGAGGGAGCTTCTTCGGAAACTGAGAGCAAAACCTAGCGGTACTGATGAACCAATGTTAGTTGGCGAAGCGTTAATAATCAGGGTTTCCAGAAAAGCAGGCAGGGAGAAGAAATGGGTATTGGATCGTGTCCCTCCGGGAATTTTTTAAGATGGCTTATTACTAAGCCCTAAGTGGTAAAAGTTTACGGGATTGAAGTTCAGTCTTTTGATGTTTACGGGTATTAGCAAGCTGTTTCAATACTGGCTAGGAGGATTCCTGGGAAGCAGGATTTTTGTATGAAGGTACAAAAATCAAACCACAGCCACAAGGATTCTCAGGATTCTTCATCCCCGAAAGAGTCGAGGCGTCTCTGTTTTGAGAGGGCAGTAGCTTCGGGTTTGGGAACATGGCCTGAGGGGACGGTATTGTTGGCTGCGGTTTCTGGAGGGGCTGATTCGACCGCGTTGTTGGCCGCCGTTGCGGCATTGCGACAACAGGCCGGGGGGTATCAGTTACATTGTCTCCATGTGGATCACGGTATACGGCCAGAGGAAGAACGCCGGGGAGATGTTCACGCAGTACAGTGTTTATGTAAAACCTTGGATGTTCCCTATCGGCTTAGTGCTATACCGCCGGGTACTATCCTGCAAACCGCCAAACAGGAAGGCTTAGGTTTGGAAGGGACGGCTCGGATTTTTCGCCATCGGGCTTTGCTCCGTGAAGCTCGTAGACTCCGGGCGACCCGTATCCTCCTGGGACATACCCAGGATGATCTCATTGAAACCGTGCTTATGCGTTTCCTCCGCGGTTCAGGGCCTCGGGGACTTGCACCTATGAGTCGGGAGGGGGGGCGTATTCTGCGGCCCCTTTTAGCCCTCACCCGGGTCGAGGTGCTGGCGTATCTTGCAGATCGGGGTATTGGGTTCAGAACCGATACCACCAATGGAGATATCCGGTACCTGCGTAACCGAATTCGGCATAAGCTTATTCCCGGTTTAGATGCGTTTTTTCCCGGCTGGAAAAAAGCGGTTTTGAACGGAACGAAAATCCAAGCATTGACCGCGGATTTTCTGAGTGCAGAAGCGGAGCGCCGGATAGGGTGGGATGCTTCTCCCGGAGATGAGGGAAGACTTTATACTGAAGGGAAGGCTTTTTTTGTACAGCCTGAAATAATCCGTGAAGAGGCCCTCTTTCAAGGGGTAGATAGATTGATGCGGGGTAGTACCAAAATAACGGGTGTAGATCCACGGTTGCTGCCGGATTGCAGGCGGACCCATAGGGGAGGCCGAACCGCTCGGGTGCCCCGGCGGGTCAGCCTTAAGCTGTTCACGGAAGGAACCCTTACGGCCTTAGACGCGGGTCCTCTACGGATTGAAAAGCAGGGGTCTCGTATTGCCTTGCTATCTCATACCCGAACCGGGCATAAGGGGTTTGCCTTGGTGGTACAAGAACCGGGAGTCTATTGGTTCAAAGGGGTGAAGATTGTATGTACGGTTTCCTTACCTGAAGAAGGAGGGCAGGAAAAACAGCTCTTTTTTGCGTATCTCCCTCTGGTTTTCAGGGGGCCCAGTCAATATGATTATAATAGCCCGGGACTTGATAGACTTCGGCGTTCAAGATATACCGATACCCGTACAGCCTCGGGAATTATAGTAGAGGACTCGAAGGGGTCGCGTGCTTTTATAGATGCAGCGATCAAAGAACTCACGATTGGCTTATGCAGACCAGAACAGGTACCGAAAGAGCATATAGATGAAGCAAATATACACTATGAAAAGCTATACAGGAAAGAACAGGGCAGGCCCAGGGGGATGTAGCTGTTTTTGCCATAGTTCCAGGGGGATTGATGCCTAACGATAAGAATGATAAGACGCCTCAGCGTCCGACGCCGCCTCGTCCGAATCTGCGGACCAGTAAACCTAACCCCTTTGCCCTGATTTTTTTTCTCCTCATGGCAGGGCTTTTTGCGGCCTATTTTTTTAAAGGGGATACCCGGCCCATTCAGGAAATACCCTATTCGACTTTTACCAATCATCTTGAACGGAATGATATTACCGCGGTTAAAATTCTGGATAACAGCACCATCGAAGGAACCCTCCAGGGGAGTTCAGGGGATCCGGTGCATTTTAAGACCCTGATTCCTTATCAAGATCCGGGGCTGTTGCCGGCGTTACGGGAAAAAGGTATCAATGTCTCAGGAGGGGTTTCCGGGCTTTCCCCTTTGCGGGTGTTGTTTGAATTCCTCCCCTGGATTATTGGCTTTGGGTTTATCTGGTTCATGTTCCGAAATATGCAAGGTACGGGGAACAAGGCATTTCAATTCGGTAAGAGCCGGGCTAAACGGTATCAAGAAGAAGGAAAAAAGATCAGTTTCGCGGATGTAGCAGGCCAACGGGACGCCAAATACGAGCTTGAGGAAGTGGTTTCTTTCCTGAAAAACCCGCAAAAATTTACCAAGATGGGAGCGCGGATCCCCAAAGGGGTGCTCTTGGTGGGGATGCCGGGAACCGGAAAGACCCTCATGGCCCGTGCCGTCGCAGGCGAGGCAGGGGTGGCGTATTTCCACATGTCCGGGTCGGATTTTGTCGAGATGTTCGTCGGCGTGGGGGCAAGCCGGGTGCGGGACCTCTTCGAGCAGGGCCGGCGTAATGCCCCGTGCATCATCTTCATCGACGAGTTGGATGCGGTAGGCAGAACCCGGGGGGCAGGATACGGCGGCGGTCATGACGAGCGGGAACAGACCCTGAATCAACTGCTGGTTGAGATGGACGGGTTTGATTCCAAAGATGGGGTTATTATTTTGGCGGCTACGAACCGGCCGGATGTACTGGATCCGGCCCTGCTCAGACCCGGTCGATTTGATCGCCAGGTGGTAGTGGCTATGCCGGATATCAAGGAACGGGAAGCCATCCTCCAAATTCACGCAGCCAAGATACCCTTGGGTTCTGATATAGACATTCCCCGGATTGCCCGGGCAACTCCGGGGATGAGCGGCGCGGATATTGCCAACCTCGTGAATGAAGCGGCCCTCTTCGCCGCGCGTAAGGATAAAGCCAAGGTAGAGATGCCTGATTTCGAGGAAGCCCGGGACAAGATCCTCATGGGGGTGGCCCGAAAAACCTTGGTTATCTCTGATAAGGAACGGCGGATGACCGCTATCCACGAAGCAGGCCATGCGTTACTCCACTACTTTCTTAAAAACGCGGATCCCCTGCATAAAGTAACGATTGTTCCCCACGGGAGAGCCCTGGGTATGGCCATGTCCCTTCCGGAAGAAGATAGTTACAGCCGGACCCGAGGCTGGATCGAAGACCGGATCGTCATCTGTTACGGAGGCTGGATCGCGGAATATCTATGCTATGAAGAAACCACCACAGGAACGAAACAGGATATCCAGCAGGCCACGGAATTAGCTCGGCACATGGTCTGTGAATGGGGGATGGCCGAGGAGCTGGGGCCGGTTGCCTATGGCCAGGAGGATGAACCTATTTTTCTTGGCAAGGAAATAGCCCGGCACAAGGACTATTCTGAGGCGACTGCCCGGCGTATTGATGGGGCGGTGAAAAAAATCCTGGATGCGGCCCAGAAGCAGGCCGAAGAGATCCTGAAAGCCCATAAAGGGGGGCTTGAAAAGCTCGCGGAGGCCCTTATATCCCGGGAAACCTTAGTGGACGAGGAGGTCCGCGAACTTTTGGGCCTTCCTCCCCGGGAACATTCCCATGCCTTGGTCCCTCCTTCGGGGAATGTAGGGCATACCGTTACAGCCAAAAACAGCGAAGGGGGATAATATGCGGGGCTATGGGGTTGTAGTAATCCTTGGGATGGTACTGATGTTCTCCACGCAGGGGCATACGCAGCATACCCCAGGGACCGGAGACGGGGCGATAGCGGAACAATACACCGCCTGGGCGCAAAGGGCCCTGCAGCAGGGGCGCTGGGCTGAAGCCCTGGCCGGCTTGGAGCGGGGGTATGATTTTTCCGATGCTTCTTCGGATATGGCCTATCTCCTTGCCTTGGTTCGGTTCCATGAGGGTAAGCCCTTGGCTAAGGTGCGGGACGCGGTTCAGCAGGCCTTAGAAATTCAGCGTTGGCAGACCTACACCCCGGATGCAGCCCGGTTGCTGGAAGCGGAAATCTGTATCCAATTGCGCCGATATGCGGATGCCCTGGATATGCTTGACCCCCTTGCCCCCAGCGTCGAGAAGCGTTACTTTCAACTGCGTGCCTTCCAAGGGCTCGGTAACCGGGAAGCCTTCATCCGGGTCATGGGAGAAGCCTTGAACGCCTATCCCCGGGATCCTCGTCCGGTTCGACTCTTCTTGAGCCTTGCCCCGGATTGGCGGCGTACCGTAATCGAAGAGGACCTGATGTCCTTGGTCTTGAAACGGCTGCCCCTGTTGCTTGAAGCAGATCCAGACCTCGCTTATATAGGGGCTCCCTTTATACGGGATAGTGAAGAAGCCCGCCGGCTTGTTGGGGCCTACCGGGGGATACATGAGGGCGTGGCCGGTTCTATTGCCCCCGCATTAAACCTGGGGCTTATTGACGGGAAGACCGCAGTGGACGAGCTTTTTGCCGCGGCTTCTCCCGCGGGGGTACGCCCAAAACTGGATAGGGCCCTTCTTAGCGCCGTATGGAAACTCCTCAGAAATCCTGAAGAACAAGGGTATTTTAGCAGTAAGCTGGTAGGATTTTCGGGGTGTATCACTGAAGATGCGGATAAGGACGGCTATCCTGAATCCGGTGTTCAGTACGAAGCGGGGATGCTTAGCCGGTATACCTATGACGGTGATCAGGATGGCCTTGTTGAATTGACCGTGTTTTTTGAGTCCGGGGTCCCGGTCCGGGCTGAAGTGCAAGGAATGCCGGAATCTTTATATGAGGCAAGTCCCTTTGCCTCCCTTGCCGCGGCCCAAGAGCGGCCTATGATTACCCTCCAATGGGAACAGTACCCCGCGGTAGAGGCGGCTTATCTTGAAGGGGTTCAGTACCGGCTCAAGCCCTTTGCGTTTTTCTTTCTCCCGGTATATTTCAAGCGGCTGGAAAGCGGCGGCTTATGGTACCCGGAACGGGAACCCCTTGCCCGGGGCGTTTCCAGGCGGATGTTGATTGCCCATGCCCTCTTTATGGAACGGCCCAGCCGAGAATTTGCCCGGGCTCGGGAACGGGTGGAATTGGATCAGGGGGTGCCTCAACGGGCCTGGGAGTTTGTAGGCGACCGTATGGTTTCCACCACCGAGTTTCATCAGGGACGCCCGCAGATGCAGCGAATCGACCTGGATGTAAACGGCCATTTGGAAACTATCCGGCGGTTCCGATCCACCGGTGCGGCTCCTCAGGATAACCTAAACCCCTGGGATGCGCGCTTTTTTGGGAGTCTCATTGACGTGGCTGAAAGCGATTGGGATGCAGATGGTCTTTTTGAATATAAAGAGCAATACCTGTATGCCCAGGAGGAGCCGGAGCCTGCGCTTGAGGGGGTTCTGCATTTTTGGGATATAGACCGGGATGGAACTCGGGAATTTTCTGATCCCCTATCCTACCGCAGCCAAAACTGAGGGGGATAGGGCCACGAGAGGAGAGGGAAACATGAGCGGTATGTACGGTAACGATAAATCCTTAGGGTTTTTATGGATACTAGCGGCGGTGAGTATTTCGGGAATGTTCCTTTCCTGTGTATCTCCTGCAGTCAAAGAAGAACGGCTTGCTCCTCCGAAATTAAACGCTGAAGTGCGGCTTGAAGATATTAAGCGGTATGTTTCTGAGGATCCGGCCCAAGCTATTCATCTTATCGGTATCTATGAAGCCCTCTATGGACCTGCAAGCCCCCGTGCCGGAGAACCGAGTCCTGAAACCCTGGAAACCCTCAATGTCCTTAAAACAAGCGCAGGGGACCATCTAAAGGCTTCTCAGGAAACGGCCATTCGGGAAAAGCGCTGGGATGATGCGGCGTCCCTGTCCCGTTCTCTTTCCAGTCTGGGTATTTCCGTAGAAAACACCGGAAACGAACCGGATTTTATCCTTGCCTATGCAAAGCAGCAATTAGCCGAGGGTAATGATTTAGGGGCCTTTCTTTCCGCGGTTCGGGCCCATAGCTTACAGCCCCTCCAGGGTGAAGAGGCCCTGCTCTTCCTGGAACGGGCAGTAGCGGTTAAGCAACGGCGTACGGCGGCTTTTTTTCTTGCGATCCTGGATCAAGGGTACGGGGCGTCAAATACAGCGGAGGGGATCTCCGAAGAACTGAGGACCTATACCCAAGGGCAGGACACGGCAGCGGATATGATTAAGGGCGTTGCCACGGTCCTCGTGGACCGGGGGATCCGGATTGAACGAGGACGGGGGGTTCCGGATAAGGCTTTGGGTTCTGCTTTTTTTGTGGATGCTTCAGGGCTGTTGATTACCAATTACCATGTTATTTCCAGTGAGGTAGATCCCGCCTATGAAGGGTATTCCCGGATGTATATCCGTATGGGGGATGCTTCCAGTCCCCGGATACCTGCCAAGGTCATTGGTTGGGATAAAGCCATGGATTTGGCCCTTATCAAAGCAGACTTGAAAGGGGATTATGTCTTTTCCGTGGTAGACCGGATCATCCCCCAGGTGGGAGATACGGTATATGTTATCGGTTCTCCCGTAGGCTTAGAAAAAACCGTTACCTCCGGTATTGTATCCGCCCTGGGGCGCCGGCTCTTGCAGATTGGCGATGTAATTCAGATAGATGCAGCGGTAAACCACGGTAACTCCGGAGGGCCGGTAGTGGATAAAGAGGGCCACTTGGTAGGCATTGCCTTTGCCGGGGTTGAACAGTACCAGGGACTCAACTTTGCGATTCCTGCGGAACGGCTTGCCGCAGCCTTGCCTACTATGATGCAGGAGGGAAAGGCAGAGCGTCCCTGGTTGGGCCTTACGGTGAGTGAAACTGCCTCAGGAGCGGAGATCATCTATGTGGCTCCCTTTACCCCTGGAGCAGACCAGCAGATTAAAGAGGGGAGTTTCATTAAGCGCATTAACGATGAAACCGTATCCGCTCCGCAAGGGAGTCTTGTCCCTGCGCTGCAAGATGTGTTGTTTCCCACGAGACCCGGAGAACTGGTATCCCTGGAAACGACTGACGGCAACCGGTATATCCTTAAGTCTGTTCCCCGGCCTGACGTTCCCCTTGCGGAGGCAGCAAAACGAGACAGCCGGGAACGGATGACTGCCCCCCTTTTTGGACTCATTCTTGCCCCGTCCCTGGGGCGGTCTTTTTCCTCGTCTTACCTGGTGAAACGGGTGATTCGGGGCTCTATTGCCGATGAAGCGGGCCTCTCCGCGGAAGATCCCGTATCCATCAAGGGTTTGCGTATCCATGAGGATGAGGGGTATGCGCTCCTGCAAATCAGTGTAAAAAAACGTCGCATGGGATACCTGGAAACCTCCATGCAACTCCCCGCTCTCTTAGCTTCTCCGGATACCTTATAATCCCGGGGCTCAGGGGTTCAGGCTAAATTGGGGATCCTTCAGGGTAAACCAGGCTAAGGCGCCAGAAGTACCGCGGATCTGTTTATCCTCAAATACAAAAATAGCCTCCGCATGATCCATCGACTCAACCAAGGCCCGGCCTTTTTCATAACCCAGGGCAAAGGCCGCCGTGGAAAGGGCGTCTGCTTCAATAGAACGGTCTGCGATAATGGTTACCGACAGGAGGCCCTTAGACACCGGGTACCCGTCTTGGGTAGACAGAATGTGATGATACCGTTTTCCGTCGATTTCCGCATACCGCTCATACACCCCAGAGGTTACAACGCTCTTGTGCCGGACCGTAAGGATGCCAAGGTAGGATCCCCGGCTATCCAGGGGATCCTGGATACCGATACGCCAGGGTTCGTCCTGGGATTTCGTCCCATAGGCCACTATATTACCCCCCAGGTCGATGATAGCCCTGGTGATCCCGGCCTTTTGGAGAAGCTCCGCCATTTCATCCGCCGCATAGCCCTTGGTAATAGCCCCGAGGTCCAAAGCCATGCCGGGTCTTCGCAAAAACACCGTGGCGGCCTCCCGGTCAATCACCACATCCTGCCAATCAATGAGGGAGAGGCTTTCTTCGATTTCAAGAGCCTCAGGGATGCGGGGGTTCTCCGAGCCAATGGCCCAGCACTGGACCAAAGGACCCACGGTGGGATCAAAGGCGCCTTCGCTTAATGCCGCATAGGTAAGGGCCTGTTCCAGTACTTCCATGAGATCCGGGGGAACCGGTACGGGGCGGATACCCGCATTTTGGTTGATCCTATCCACCGCAGTATCCGCCTTGGTGGCACTCATGGTGAGATCAATCTCCCGAAGACGGGAAAAGAGGGTTTCGTATATTTTGGGGGATCCTTGCTCGTACAGATTGATACTACAGATCGTTCCAAAGACTAATTCCGCCTGGGCTGTGGGAGGTTCGGCGCAGGCAACCAGGAGAAGGCATACAAAGCCCCCCCAGGTAAGCCGGGATACGCGCTTCATACGTATTCCATAAGCCTCACCGCCATGCAGCGCCCTCATGTATCGTTTCCCAATCTAGCGGATCCGTACCAGTTCCATCTCAAAAACCAGAAAGCTGTTTGCCGGAATAAGGCCGTTTCCCACCGCCTGTTCGCCGTAGGCAAGTTCCGGGGGGATGACCGCCAGCCGCTTCTCACCGAGCTGCATATCCAGGACCGTTTCCTCCCAGCCAGGAATGACCTTACCCAGTCCTACCTGGAATTCCAGGGGCCCTCCCTGAAAGTCGGAACCGTCGAAAACTTTACCGGAAAGGAGCATCCCTTTATAGTTAAGGGCCACGGTCTTACCCCGGGAGGGTTTATCCCCGGTTCCTGCTTTCTGGATCAGGTAATGAATCCCTGAAGGGGAAAGCGTGGTATTAGCGTATTTAGCCTTGATTTGCGCGAGATCCGCATCCCGTTTGGCCTTGGTCTGGGCAGCGGTCCGGGCAAGGGCTTCTTTCAAGAGCTGGTCAAAAGCGGCCTGATCCGCTTTGAAGGCCTGGGCCTCAGGGCCGTTACGGATAATGGTGATGGTGTTGATCCGGTCTCCTTGTTTTATAGCATTTACCGCCTCTTGGCCCTGCACAACCTTACCAAAGACCGTGTGCTTACCATCCAGCCACGGGGTTTTTACATGGGTAATAAAGAATTGACTGCCATTGGTCCCCGGTCCTGCATTCGCCATGGACAAGACCCCTGGCCCGTCATGTTTGAGACCGGTATTGACCTCATCAGGGAACCGGTAGCCCGGACCGCCGCTCCCGTTTCCCGAAGGGTCTCCTCCCTGGATCATAAAATTATCGATAACCCGGTGAAACCGAAGGCCGTTATAGAACGGACCGGTTCGGGAGGTCTTCATCTTACCCTCTGCCAGGGCAACAAAATTACAGACCGTGAGCGGGGTTTTCTCATATTCCAGACGAACCACGATGTCCCCTCTGGTGGTACTGATCCGGGCAAAAAGACCCTTCCCCAGGGCAGCATCAGCGGGCGCGGAAAACAAGGCTTCGGTCATACCTACCAACAAGTACACCCCCATACTCAAGGACGGAAGAAAGGGCTTCCTTCTTTTTATACTTTTAAAGCACCAATTAAACATGTTCATAGACGCATCATACTACAATATGGAAAGCCATGACAATCTCTCATATATATACAAATATATACAAACCGCGAAGGCGCATCGAACCGGAGGTTCGCAGGCACAGAAGGAAGGAAGGAGGAGGGAGGAAAGCTCACGGTTTCCCTTATGCTCCTTCTGTGCCTTGGCGGTTAGTTTCGGTATACATGGGTTTTTAGGGTAATCAAGGGAGTAGACCGGTGAGGCGAACCCCACGGACGACTGGCGAAGCGGATCTGGACCTGGATAGACCGGACCCTGCTCAGGTTGAGGCTGCTACGGGTTTATCCTGCCCCTTACTTGCGATCCCCTTCTCATGGGGCTATAGTAGTATAGTGCAGCGGTTGTTTTGAAGATCCGGTGAAACAAGAGAGGAAAAAATGGGATTAAATGAAACTCCTTCCGGTGAACGGGTACATATCGGTTTTTTCGGCAGACGTAATGCGGGAAAATCGAGTCTCGTCAACGCGGTAACCGGTCAGGATTTGGTGATCGTTTCGGATATCAAGGGCACCACCACGGATCCGGTGTATAAGGCCATGGAATTACTTCCCCTGGGGCCGGTCCTGATTATTGATACCCCGGGCATTGACGATGAAGGCCCCTTGGGGGAACTCAGGGTACGCCGGGCAAAACAGGTATTAAACAAAACCGATGTGGCCGTGCTGGTGATCGATGGGACTGTGGGAAAAACCCCTGCCGATGAAGATCTGATCCGCTTGTTCCAGGATAAACAGGTTAAGCATATCCTGGTTTACAATAAAATGGATCTCCTTGCAGGCGCCCCGGGCCCCGTCGCTCCAGGGGAACATGAAATCTATGTCAGCGCTGCTACGCACGGTAATATCGAAGCCCTCAAAGAACAGATCGCGGCCTTGGCGCTTACCGAAGAGCCTAAGCTCAGGATTGTAGGAGACCTCATCGGCCCGGGGGATTTCGTGATCCTGGTAGTCCCCATTGATAAAGCGGCTCCTAAAGGCCGGCTGATCCTGCCGCAGCAGCAGACCATCCGGGATATCCTCGAAGCTGACGGAGCGGCTATCGTGGTAAAGGAGTTGGAATTACGGGA
The DNA here is from genome assembly GCA_031258005.1 of Treponema sp. Lineage (GTDB taxonomy): Bacteria > Spirochaetota > Spirochaetia > Treponematales > Breznakiellaceae > JAIRLU01. The sequence continues at coordinate 2,202 of JAIRNP010000147.1, read as the reverse complement.
AGTCCTGGAACGCCTGGTTCCGATAGGCAAAAAACTGGCATTGGTCATCACCGACAGCCAGGTTTTTGCCAAGGTCTCTGCGGATACCCCTATGGATATTCCCCTCACCTCGTTTTCCATCCTCTTTGCCCGGTACAAAGGTTTTCTCTTACCGGCAGTACAAGGGGTGAAGGTGCTGGATGAACTGCAGGATGGGGACCGGATTTTGATCTGCGAAGGCTGTACTCATCACCGTCAATGCGATGATATTGGTACGGTCAAGCTCCCCCGATGGATAAAAAACTACACCGGTAAAGAGCCGGCCTGGAACTTCACCTCCGGCGTTGAATTTCCTGAAGACCTTTCTTCCTACAAACTGATCCTGCATTGCGGAGGCTGTATGCTTAACGAACGGGAGTTGAGGTATCGTCAAAAATGCGCCCAGGATCAAAAGGTGGCTTTCACCAATTACGGCACCACCATCGCCTATATGCAGGGAATTCTCAAACGCAGTGTGGCTATGTTTCCCCATATCGCCGCAGAACTGGAACATGAGGAAAAAGAGGACTGATGCGTATTGAAAAGGACTTCCTTGGAGAAATGAACCTGCCCGATGACGCGCTCTACGGTATCCAAACCCGCAGAGCCCAGGATAATTTTGCCTTGGGGTATAAGAAGACCCATCCCCAGCTCATCCGGGCCATGATTCTGGTAAAGAAAGCTGCAGCCCTTACCTATGGAAGCCTTGAATCAGACCCGGAACAGGCCAGGCCATACAAGGCTATTGTCAGCGCCTGCGACCGCCTCCTTGCCGGGGAAGGGGCGGATATGTTTATCCTGGATGCGCTCCAGGGCGGCGCGGGGACCTCCACCAATATGAACGTGAATGAGGTGATTGCCAATTTTGCCCTGGGAATCCTGGGAAAACCGCCGGGAACCTATGAAGCGGTTCATCCCCTGGATACGGTGAACCGGGGCCAATCTACCAATGATGTGTATCCCACGGCCTTACGGATCGCGGCGATCACCCTCCTGCGAGATGTGAGCGGTTCCTGTGCGAAACTGCAAGAGGCATTACAAAAGAAGGAATTGGACTTCGAGGGGATCCAAAAGCTGGGGCGGACCGAACTCATGGATGCGGTGCCGGTTACCTTGGGTTCGGAATTCGGCGCCTATGCCCAGGCTATTGCCCGGGACCGATGGCGGCTCTACAAAATCGAAGAACGGTTACGCCAGATAAACCTCGGGGGCGCCGCAGTAGGACTGTATAGAAAAGATGGAGAAAAACGCCAGGAAGAACGGAAGTACCGCTTCAGGGTCATGGAAACAATCCGGGAGCTTACCGGCATCGGACTTGCCGCTGCAGAGTATCCCATGGATATTACCCAGAATAACGACGTGTTTGTGGAAGTTTCCGGCTTACTCAAGGCCCTGGCGGTCAATTTGATGAAGATTGCCGGCGACTTGCGGCTTATGAACTCAGGCCCCCGGGGAGGGCTGGGAGAAATCAAGCTCGCCCCCTTGCAGATGGGCAGTACCATCATGCCGGGCAAGGTGAATCCCGTCATCCCCGAGATGATTATCCAGACCGCCATACGGGTTCAGGCCAATGATTACGCCATTACCGTGGCCGCATCCCGGGGTGAATTTGAACTGAACCCGTTTTTGCCCCTCATTGCAGACGCCCTGCTGGAAAGCCTCTCCCTTTTAAACCGGGGGGTGTATCTCTTCCGCACCAAATGTATAGAACTGCTCCGCCCGGATCCGGAAGGGTGCGCTGCCCACCTGAAGGCTTCCTATGCCTTTGCCGCTGCCTGGGTACCTCAGTTGGGATATGATAAGGTGAGCGCCATCATTGCAGCCTGCGGCGGAGAGCCGGAACTGATTAAGAAAGCCTTGGAAGCGGTTTCTTCGTGAATCGGGTTTGGGGATTTTTTTCTACAGGGGCTTCCGGGGGAACGCGCCTGATCTTTGCAGGCTAAATCCACGGATATATACAAACCGCGAAGGCGAATCGAACCGGAGGTTCGCAGGCAAAGAAGGAAGGAGGAAAGAAGCTGAAAGTAGCATGGTATTTCTATATGTGCAAATTCCCTTATGCTCCTGGGTGCAACTTCTTTTTCGGGGCATTCAGGCAGCCATGATAAAGTTCCGAACCGAAGCGCCCCATAGCCCGCTCTCTTCCTTGGCTTTTAGGGTCACCATGTCTTGGGCTGTCGGCTC